>NZ_QWKY01000167.1 GCF_003574035.1 Meiothermus hypogaeus
TAATATCGCTCCACCCCCAGCAGACGGGCTGCCGTCTCGTGATGGGGTGTCAGGTTGAGCACCCGGGGCCTGCCCTCCAGCACCACCAGACGCACCCACAGGAAAAGCTGGAACACCCAGCGTAGGGTGGGTCTTTGGGTAGGCTTGCCCTTCTGATCCGGTAGGCTGGCCTGGCCCTCCAAGAGCTTCCGCCTGAGCTCCCATTCCCCCAAGGCGTAGACCAACAGGGCCACCGCCATGACCATCCCCAGGCTCATCACCCGCTCCGCTCGCTTCAAGAAGGTGCTTGAGGCGAAGAACAGGGGGTCTTTGAGGAAGCGGAACCCTCGCTCCACCGTCCGGGCCTGATCCTTGTAGCGCCTTAGCACCTCCGCCGCGGGCAAGCGCAGGGCATCCAGGACGTTGGTGGCCAGGAGGAACCGTCCCAGCCCCTGCCGGGCCCGCTCCAGCTTCCCGTCGTCCACCTCCACCCGGGCCAGGAGCCGGTAGTGCACCGCTCGCGGCGGCTCCCCCTTTCGGGGCCTCCCCACCCGGCCCCGCTTCCGCTCCTCCTTCACCCCCAGGTAGACCAGCCGGTGGAAAGGAAGCCGGGCGCTGGCCTCCGCCAAAGCCCCCCTGGCGTCGGCCTCACAGGCGAAGGTTCGAGCCGTCAGCCGGCCCAAGACCTTTTGTGCCTCCCCTTCGGTCCGAGCCACCCGTCTGTTTAGCTCCTCTTCCGCCAGCCGGGCCCGCTCCTGGCTCTCCACCAACAGCCAGCGCTGCCGCACACCCCCATACTCGCTCTCCACCTCCAGCCCCCGGTAGCCGGGAAGCAGGGGAAGCCAGGCTCCCGCAGGAGGCTCCCCCTGCAGAAGCTGCTGGGCCTCTTTGAGGGAAGCGGGCACCCGCAGAATCCAGCCAAACCCCTCCAGCGCCCGCAGATTATCCCCGCTGTAGCTGGCCCCATCCAACACCACCATCTCCCCCAAGTTCAGACTTTCCCGATACCGCCTCACCAGCCAGACCAGCTCCGCTCGATCCGACTGGTTGCCATCCCCAGGTGCGTACAAAAGCGGTATGCCTCCGCTGTCGGCGCAGACCAGGTTCATCACCCACTGCTTGAGGTCAGGGCGGTGATCGCGGGAATAGCCGTGGGTGAGGCGGATGG
>NZ_QWKY01000168.1 GCF_003574035.1 Meiothermus hypogaeus
TCGAGGGCATCCTCAAGATGCTCGAGGGTGAACCCTACTGCGTGGACGTGCTCAAGCAGATCAAGGCCGTGCAGGGCGCCTTGGACAAGGTGGGCGACACGGTGCTGCAAAGCCACCTGAGGCACCACGTGGTCAGCGCGGCCCAGCGCGGCGACGCCGATACGCTGGTAGAAGAACTGATGGAAGTGCTGAAGTACCGTTAGCCCCGCGTGGCCCGATGAACCCGTCGGGCCACCTTTTCTCAGCCATCCCCTCCCCAGGAGGGGTGCGTCGGGAGGCAATGTGAAAGAACTGCAAATCGGCGTCCAGGGCATGACCTGCGCGGCCTGCGCGGGCCGGGTCGAGCGCGGGCTCAAGAAGGTCGAGGGGGTCGAGGCGGCCTCGGTCAACCTGGCGACCGAAAACGCCAGCGTCGCCTACGACCCCGCCACGACCACACCCCAGGCCCTGGTCGAGAAGATCAAGGAGGTGGGCTATACCCCGGTGGTGGCCGAGGCCGAGCTGGGCGTCACGGGCATGACCTGCGCGGCCTGCGTGGGGCGGGTCGAGCGCGCCCTGAAGAAGCTCGACGGGGTGCTCAGCTCAAGCGTTAACCTCGCCACCGAGCGGGCCACGGTGCGCTACCTCCCCGCCTCGACCGGCGTCGCCCAGCTCAAGCGGGCCGTGCGCGAGGCCGGGTACGGGGTGCTCGAGGCCAGTGCCGGGCAGGACCGGGCCGACGTAGAGCGCCAGGCGCGGGAGAAGGAGATCGCCCACCTGCGCGGCATGACCCTGCTGGCCGCGGCCTTCGCGGTCCCCCTCACCCTGATCGCGATGGTGGGGATGGTGTGGATGCCGGCGCACATGTTCCTCACTTCCCTCGCCCCGATGGAGGCGTGGAACTGGGTGATGCTCGCCCTCACCGTGCCCGTCTACTTCGTGGCCGGGGCACGTTTCCTCCGGCTGGGCTGGAAGGCCCTGCGCTCCCTCTCCCCGGACATGAACAGCCTGGTGATGATCGGCACGGGGGCGGCCTTCTGGTACAGCACCGCCGTCACCGTGTTGATGAGCCTGGCCCCCGGCCTGCTGCCCGAGCAGGCCCGCCACGTCTACTTCGAGGCGGCGGGGGTGGTGATCACGCTGATCCT
>NZ_QWKY01000169.1 GCF_003574035.1 Meiothermus hypogaeus
GCCAGCACTGGCGAGAGCAGCCAGCCGTTCAGCGGGTAGAGCACGCCTGCGGCCACCGGGATCAGCACGACGTTGTAGGCGAAGGCCCAGAAGAGGTTGAGCTTGATGTTCCTGAGGGTGGCCCTCGAGAGGGCGATGGCGTTGGGCACCCCGCGCAGGTCGCCCGACATCAGGATCACGTCGGCGGTCTCGATGGCGACGTCGGTGCCGGTGCCGATGGCGAGGCCCACGTCGGCCTGGGCCAGGGCCGGGGCGTCGTTGATGCCGTCGCCCACGAAGGCGACGCGGTAGCCCTTGCCCTGGAGCTGCTTCACCGCGTCGGCCTTGCCCTCGGGCAGGACCTCGGCCAGCACCTCGTCGATGCCGAGCTGCCGGGCGATTGAGCGGGCGGTGCGCCGGTTGTCGCCGGTGATCATCGCCACCTTGAAGCCCTGGCGGTGCAGGGCGGCGATGGCCTCGGGGGTCCCCTCCTTGACCGGGTCGGAGACCGCGACGACGGCGGCCAGCTTGCCGCCCACGGCCGCGTAGAGGGGGGTCTTGCCCTCGTCGGCCAGGCGCTGGGCCTCGGCGGCGAAGGGGCTCACGTCGACGCCCAGTTGGGCCATGTACCGGTCCGCCCCCACGTCCACGCGGTAGATCCCCACCTGCCCGCTCACCCCGAAGCCGGGGAGGGCCTCGAAGTCCTGGGGCTCGAGCAGCTCCAGCCCCCGAGCCCGCGCCTCCTTCACGACGGCCCGGGCGATGGGGTGCTCGGACTTCTGCTCGAGCGAGGCCACCAGGCGCAGCACCTCGGCCTCGTCGAAGCCCCCGGGTACCCGCAGGTCGGTGAGCTCGGGCTTGCCCTTGGTGAGGGTGCCGGTCTTGTCGAGGGCGATCACCTGGGCTTCCTGCAGGGTCTGCAAGGCTTCACCCTTGCGGAAGAGCACGCCCATCTCGGCGGCTTTGCCGGTGCCCACCATGATGCTGGTGGGGGTCGCCAGGCCCATCGCGCAGGGGCAGGCGATGATCAGCACCGCGACGGTGTTGACCAGGGCGTAGCTGACGGC
>NZ_QWKY01000017.1 GCF_003574035.1 Meiothermus hypogaeus
CGGTATCGCCCTCCGCTACGCGGATAACTTCCAAGGGGCGGTATCGCCCTCCGCTACGCGGATAACTTCCAAGGGGCGGTATCGCCCTCCGCTACGCGGATAACTTCGGTCGGGTTAGTTCGTCACCCCTTGGTGACGAACTAACCGAATCTGGTATGAAGTATCATCCAGGCATGATTACTGCGTTTGTTCTAATCCAAACCAGTCGCGAATCTACCGCCGAGACCGCCGAGGCTGTGGCCGAAATTCCCGGAGTCGCCGAGGTGTATTCGGTTACGGGGGAGTGGGATCTGGTAGCCATTTTGCGCTTCAAGGACTTCGAGCAGCTCGACGACATCGTAACCCTGGGCTTGCGCAAACTGAAGGGCATCGAGCGCACCCAAACCCTGCTGGCCTTTAGAGCTTATTCACGCAAATTGCTCGAGCAAGGCTTCAACATCGGCAGCGAAGGTCTGTAATCCATCCATGTTTCGCTTTTTCATGCTGATCCAGCTTGGGCTTATGCTGCTGGGCCTAGTCTGGATGGCGCTGGCGGGTTACCCTTTCCTTATCAGTCCCAACCCCCTGCGTGATGGGCTGGCCTTCTTGTTGTTGTTCTTCGGGCTGATGGGGCTCGAGTTCTTGTTCTCCCGCCTGTTCCCACAGAGCTTCCGAGCCGCCGAAGCCCTGCACGGCCAGCTCGGGGCAGCGATGCGCTCCCAGGGCATCAGCCACCACCAGGCTTTGCTGCTGGCCCTGGCTTCTGGCGTGGGCGAGGAGATATTTTTCCGGGGGGTGCTGCAGAACGCCTTGTTTGGCGGCTGGCTGGGGGTGCTGCTGCAGGCTGTGGTATTCACCGCGCTTCATCCGGTTCCAGACCGCAGGGCCTGGAGCTATCCACTGTTTATTTTTTTGGGTGGCCTGATGTTCGGCACAGCCTATTTGCTCACCGGAAGCCTGGTTCCTGGCATACTGGCCCATTACCTTCACAATGCCAGGGGCTTTTACCAGTTGCTGGAACAAAGAGATCAAGGTAGAGCGGTTTAGTGAAGTGGTTGCTCGCTTTCAGCGATTACACTTTTTGCAACAAGCCCCGCGCCTTCCGCTTCTGTTATGCTTTTAGAGCTATGGCATACCAGAAAATCAAAGTTCCGGCTGGCGAGAAGATTTCCATTCACGAGGGCAAACTACACGTACCCGACCACCCCATTGTGGGCTTCATTGAAGGCGACGGCACCGGGCCCGACATCTGGCGAGCCGCGCAGCCCGTGTTGGATGCGGCGGTTGCCAAAGCCTATGGCGGCAAGCGCAAGATTGCCTGGACTGAAATTTACGCCGGCGAAAAGGCGAACCAGGTGTATGGCGAGACCCTATGGCTGCCGGAGGAAACCCTCGAGTTCATCCGCGAGTACCTGGTTGCGATAAAGGGGCCCCTGACCACGCCGGTCGGTGGGGGCATTCGCTCCATCAACGTGGCCCTGCGCCAGGAGCTCGACCTATATGCCTGTGTGCGCCCGGTGCAGTGGTTCGAAGGGGTGCCCAGCCCGGTGCGCCACCCCGAGCTGGTCAACATGGTGATTTTCCGCGAGAACACCGAGGACATCTACGCCGGTATCGAGTTTCCCAAGGATAGCCCCGAGGTAAAAAAGTTTCTCGAGTGGTTCAAAGCCGAGTTCCCCAAGCCCTACAGCAAAATTCGCTTTCCCGAAACCGCCGGTATCGGTATCAAGCCGGTCTCGGAGGAAGGCACCCAGCGTTTGGTCGAGGCCGCGCTCAACTACGCCATTGACAACGACCTGCCCTCGGTCACGCTGGTACACAAGGGCAACATCATGAAGTTCACCGAAGGGGCCTTCCGCGACTGGGGCTACGCCCTGGCCAAAAGCAAGTATGGTGCGGTAGACCTCGACGGGGGCCCTTGGCAGACTTTTACCAACCCCAAAACCGGCAAGCAGATCGTTGTGAAGGACATGATCGCCGACAACTTCCTGCAACAAATTCTGCTGCGCCCGGCCGAGTATAGCGTCATCGCCACCCTGAACCTGAATGGCGACTACATCTCCGATGCCCTGGCCGCCCAGGTAGGGGGTATTGGGATTGCCCCCGGTTCCAACGTGAATTACTACACCGGGCATGCGGTCTTCGAGGCCACCCACGGCACCGCCCCCAAGTATGCGGGCAAAGACCAGGTCAACCCCAGCTCGGTGATTCTCTCGGGCGAGATGATGCTGCGGTATATGGGCTGGACCGAAGCCGCCGACCTGATTATCCACGCCATGACCAGAGCCATTGCCCAGGGGCGGGTTACCTACGACTTCCACCGCCTGATGGTAGCCGAAGGGCGCAGCGCCACCCTGCTCAAGTGCAGTGAGTTTGGCCAGGCTCTAGTTGAGAACATGTAGCCTACCCCCAAGGAAGCTCAACCCACAGGCTCGAGCCTGTGGGTTTGCTATTTGGAACAATCAAAACTCCTTTTGTGACCGATAAAGATCGCGCCAGGCTACTTCCCCCTATAATGACAACAAACTCAGGAACCAAACGAAGTGCAACGAAAGGGGTGGCTCAATGATTCAAGTTCTTTTGGCAATCGGGGTGATTCTTATGCTGTACAACAGCTATGTGGGTTTTGGGCTGAAAGGCAAGGCCCCGGGCGGCATCATCGGTGAGCGCCTTTCACAGCTCAATATTTTCATCGCGCTTTTTACGCTGGGTTACCTGGCGGTGGGGGTTCTAACCTGGAGTTACCCGCCCGACACCGTTCTGGTCATCCTGTCGCTGATTCTGCTATTTGGAGCGATTTTCGTTTTTCTGGTTTTGCGGCTGGTGCAGGCGGTGTTGGCCGTACTCGAGGGATAATGCAAGTTTACAAGCAAACCGCAAAAGCACTGGACGTTCTATTAAGCCGGGAGCAGCGGCTGGTGTACTCGCTTTGCCGTGAAGAAATCAGCGACGTGGTGCTAGCTCAACGGGCCAATCTTCCGCTCGACTTTTTGCAGAGCATTCTTATTCACTTACTCGAGCAAAACCTCATCGAAGTCGTCGTGGGCACTCCCAATGCACCAACCGCTGAGCCCAAGGCAACCGACCCCTTAGCCACCACCAAAGCCCAACTTATGGCCGCCCTCGAGGCCGAGCTGGGTGAGAAGGCAAAAAAGTACCAAGCGGAGGTAGAAGGGAAACAGAGCCTGTCCGAACTGGAGGAATGGAGCCTGAAGCTAGTTCTCAAGCTGCGGCTCACCATCAGCCAGAAAGCCGCCGATGCCCTCGAAGCTCGTGTCAAGGCTCTCTTCAAGTAAACCACCCGTCTGTGTTAATCGAGGGGTGGTGAATCTGGCCGTCACCCAAAGACGGGGTTATCGCTCTTGCAGAACCACCCGCAGCCGCTGAGCCATGACCTGGGCATACTCTACCCAGTCGGCCAGAGCTTGCTCGACCGTCTGGCGCATCAGAAACTCACCCGGCGAAAGCCGCCTCAGGAGCAAGAAAGGGGGGTTGCTGAGACTCTCCAGCACATTCTGCAGGTGGTCGGCCTCGAGGTTCATTTCCCGTGCCATTGGCATCAGGTCGGCCAGCAAAAAAACCTGTTGTGGGGGCTGGTCGGCCAGCAGGGTCAGAACCGCCGAAAAGTGGCTGCGCTCGCGCAAAACCCCCGAAATTTCTTGCTCGAGGCCCGCAATGGTTTCCAGGTCGATGCGGCCCTCCCGTAGCAGCCGCTCGATGTCCAGGGGGCCAACCGGGAAGGCGCTTCTTAATCTGACCAGGCGCTGCAAGGCTTCAGGTGAGGCATAGGCCAGGCCCACCTGTACGAGCCCCGAGGGGCGCACGGTAGCAATTTCGGCCAGGGCTTCGGGTTTAGAAGACTCGCCAGCCACGATAGCGGCATACTGCACCCGGCCCTGCTGGCGATAGTTCAGCAACTCCCTGGCTTCCATCTCGCCAAACTTGGCGAGGGCCACATGAAAGGTTCGGCGGCCCATCGCAGCCCTGAACACCCAGGGCGCACTGCCCGATTCGCGGGAAAAGCCCAGGGCCTCGAGGTCTACCGCGAACGCAGGCACTTCGCTGGCTACGGGCTTGTGTGGAAAGATCACTTCTTTGGGATAGGGCGTGACCTTGACCCGCTTCTCGGGCTTCTCAGGCGCAGCTTCCGGCTGGGGTTTACGTTCAGGCTCAGGGAAACGCACCCTGGCTGGCTTGGCTGCGGGTGTAAGGGCCTCCAGACCGATTTCGTCGCCCTCGAGGTGCAGAGCGATTTTGTCGTTAACGCCTAGCCGACGCTTGGCATAGTAGGGCGCAAGGCCCTCCAGACGGTTTTGTCGCCAGTTCACGCTGCAATCATAGATTTCCCCCTCCTCGTCACGAAGGGTTACGCGGTCTTTGCCCTGCAGGAAGACCCGCAGCGACTGGGTAAGGTTCATGGTTCCGCTACTAAGGCAGGTACTGGTGAGGACGTAACGCGCAATCATAGGTTTCCTAGTAGGGCCTTGCCGCAAGATGACGGGCCAAGGTGGGCTTGCCAGCGGTTAGCATGTAGTACATTTCGTGTGCAGCTTGTAGCGTGGTTTGCACATCACTCAAAGCACGGTGACGATCTACAATCGGGCCTAAATCAAAGGCCCAGGCGAGGGCGTCCAGGCCGCGCTTACTCAGACCCGGCAGAGCCTTGCGCGCCCAGTGTATCGTGTCTACCACCGGATTATCCAGTCGGTATCCCAGTCGCCTGAAGCGAGGATGCAAAAAACCCAGGTCGAAACCGGCATTTTGAATAATCAGGGTCGCATTGTCCAGCAGTGGTAGGGCCTCCGCCAGTACCGTGTAGATATCGGCCGCATCCCGCACGTCTTCATTGCGGATTCCGGTCAGGCGGCTGATGAAAGGGGGAATGGGAACCCCCGGATTCACCAGGCGCTCAAATACCGTGCGCCGACCATTCTCCAGGCGCACCATGGCAAACTCGATAATTTCATTCTGCTCGGGCGAAAGTCCGGTGGTCTCTACATCCAACACCACAATGGCTTCTCCCTTAGCCGGAAAGGAATACTTCCACTCCCACAGACCTACCCCGGATTCTCCGCGCTCGAATCGCCCATCCAGCAAGTCCCGCAGCAGTTGGCCGGCCCAGGGACCCCTGGGTAGCCCTGGTGAAGCCAGCACCTGCTCTGCTAGCACGTGCTCGGATAGATAACAACCAGCGCTGCGGAGGTGGCGGGCCAGTCGGGTCGAGAGGCGGTAATGGGTAGGGCTCATGGAGGAGGGGGGTGGCAAATGGGACACGTGCAACATACGCACGAAACCTCGAGGAAAGCACTGAGACCCAAAAAACTTTTGGAATTGGGTGAATTCACAGGAATAAAAGGTCTCGGGGCGAGTATACCGCAGCTTACACGGATATGACAGAGCTTCACAGAGATTAACGCCTGAACGTTAAGCTTAGCGTTCTATCCAAGATTACGCAGTCACTTGGTTTACCAGTCCGCATTGCCAGGAAGGCAATACCCCTATGCTGTAGGGGTGCAGGTAGCGTTTGGGTTGCCCTGGGTGTTGCTGCTGCTGCCGCCGGTGCTCGGGCTGGTGTGGTGGTGGTATCGGCGGCGGCAGCCTCCTGAGCGCAAGGTGGCCGGGCTGTGGCTCTGGCAAAAAGCCCTTCGCAAGGGGAGGGCCCGCCGACGCTTCGACGCTAGGCTGTTTTTGCTATTGCTTTCTGCTTTGCTGGGGGTGCTGGCGCTATCCGCGCCCAGGGTCTCGCTGGATCGCCCCGGCGAACTGGTGGTAGTGCTGGATGTCTCGGCCTCGATGGCCGCCACTGACGTGAGTCCCAGCCGCCTTGAGCAGGCCAAGGAAAAGGCCCGTGAACGCCTGGTGGCCTCGCCCAGGGCGGTTTTGGTGGTGGCCGGGAGCCAGATTCGAACCTTTGGCCCGGCCCCGGGGCGCAGTCTGGTGGGCAACCTCGAGGGGCTTCAGGCCACCGCCGCCAGCGCCGACCTCGAGGTTGCCATCGCCAGGGGCAGGGCCCTGTTGCCTGGGGCCCGCGTCCTGACCATCGCCGACCGGTCCGCTCCAGAAGCCACCGACGGCTACCTGAATGTGGCGGGCAACGGCGCCAACGTGGGCATTACCGCCATTGGCCCGGGTTTTGTAGCGGTGGCCAATGCGGGGCCCGGTTTGTGGCGGGGCGAGGTGCTGGTGGATGGCCGGCCCTATTCGCTCGAGGTACCCGCCAGGGGCTTTAGCAGCCTGGAGGTGCCCTCGGCCACACCCACCGCCCGGATTGCAGGCAGCGACGCCCTGGCCCTCGACAATGAGGCCCGTTTTTCCAGGCGGCTGGTGCGGGTGGAGGTATCGGGCCGCTCACCGGCCCTCGAGCGTATTTTGGCCCTGCTGGGCACCAGCCGGGGCAGCCCCAGCGAGGTGGCCTTCGAGGTCGGCACCCCCCGCCGCGAACCCAATCGCTTCACGGTTTTTTTTGCCGACCAGGCCAGCGGACAGGCTTTGGTTTTTGACGTCGAGCGCACCCTACCCTATCTACGCGGCGTCGAGCTGGTCGGCTACAGCCTGCGTATTCCTCCGCGTCCGCAAGCGCCCGGCTGGCAACCCTTGGCAGTGAGCGAAACCGGCCGGGCCCTGGCCTGGTATCACCCAAGCGGGTTATACCTACCCCCCGCCGAAAGCCTGCAAAACCTGCCGGCCTTTCCGGTGCTGCTTTACAACCTGATTGCGCCCAGGGGCGAACTCCGCAGCGGCCTCCTGACCCCTGCCGAAACCCTGCTGCCTCGCCCCAGCCCCGATCAACCCCTCCCCCCCAGTCTCAGCGTGCCACTGGCACCCTGGCTGGCGCTGCTCGCAGCGCTCATGCTGGCGGCGGAGTTTTACTTTTTCCAGTACCGTGCTGCGCGCGAGCGGCTGGAAACCCAGCCTGCAGGCGCAACTTGAGGCCAGATACCGCGTAACCTCTGGTGCATCCTCTACAATCAAGGGGATATGAACCGGGTGTTGCTGGCGGTGCGGGGCATGGAGCGCCCCGAACAGATTGAAAAAGTTTCCAATGCCATCAAAAATCTCGAGGGCGTGCAGGGGGTACAGCCCGCCGATGCAGGCCAGCTCGAGGTTGAATACGACCCCCATCAGCTCACCGTTATGGATCTGATTCGGGTCGTGCGGGAGCAGGGTTTCTTGGCAGGCATGTTGTAGATTGAGGTCTCGAAGAAAATTTCGGCCCATCCAGGTGGGTCGCAGGATTGCAACCGCGCTTATTTGCAAGAAGACCTTGATACGTTAACATAGAAAAGTCTGAGGCAGGGCGCACCCGCCCAGGCATCGAAACCAGCCCCAAAACCCAGGCGGTCTTATCCGTTGCACACAAGCCATTTTGCTCCCATAGAGGGGTGTGGGCTATAGTGTTTTTTGCAACCCAAGCCGCCAGCAATAGCCTGTAAATGAATCATCTGGCTATCTGCCTTCGTCAAAAGTGCTGGTGTCGGGCCTGAATCATTAGACCAGCTGCACTAAAGGAGAACCTATGGCCTACCGAGACGACTTCAAAGCCCGCAAGAGCCTGTCTACCAAGATGGGCGAGGTCTACTACTACGACATCCTGGAGCTCGAGCGCCAGGGCATCGCGCCCGTATCCAAACTGCCTTTTAGCATCCGGGTGATGCTGGAGAGCTTGCTCCGCAACCACGACGAGTACAAGGTATCGCGCGATGATGTAATAAACCTGGCCAACTGGCAACCCGACCCCGGCGAGGTGAACGTGCCCCTGATGCTGGCCCGGGTAATTCTGCAAGACTTCACCGGCGTGCCCGCGGTGGTGGACCTGGCCGCCATGCGCGATGCCATTGCCAAGCTGGGCGGCGACCCCGAGCAGATCAACCCCGGCGTGCCGGTAGACCTGGTGATTGACCACTCGGTGCAGGTGGACTACTTCGGCACCGCCTATGCCTTCGCGCAGAATGTGGAGCTCGAGTACAAGCGCAACGAGGAGCGCTACCGCCTCATCAAGTGGGGCCAGAACGCCCTCAAGAACTTCCGGGCGGTGCCCCCCGGCACGGGCATCGTGCACCAGGTCAACCTCGAGTATCTGGCCAGCGTAGTCATGACCCAAAAAGGCGAGGACGGCAAACTCTACGCTTTCCCCGACTCGCTGGTGGGTACCGACTCCCACACCACCATGATCAACGGCCTGGGCGTGCTGGGCTGGGGGGTGGGCGGCATCGAGGCCGAGGCCGTCATGCTAGGCCAGCCCTACTACATGCTGGCCCCCAGGGTCATCGGCTTCAAGCTGTCGGGCGAGCTACCCGAAGGGGCCACCGCCACCGACCTGGTGCTGCGCGTGACCGAGATGATCCGCAAACACGGTGCGGTGGGTAAGTTCGTGGAGTTCTACGGCCCTGGGGTCTCCAGGCTGCCGCTCGCGGACCGCGCCACCATTGCCAACATGAGCCCCGAGTACGGGGCCACCATGGGCTTCTTCCCCATTGACGAAGAGACCCTGGCCTACCTCAGGCTCACAGGCCGCCCCGACGAACTGGTAGACCTGGTGGAAAAGTACGCCAAAGCCACCGGCCTCTGGCGCACCGACGAGGCCACCCCGGTGTACAGCGAGCATCTGGAGCTTGACCTGTCTACCGTGGTGCCCGCCTTGGCCGGCCCCAAGCGCCCCCAGGACCGGGTGAACCTCTCGGACGTGAAGCAAAGCTTCCTCGAGCACCTCACCAAGGACGTAAAAGAGCGCGGCTTTGGTCTGAGTCCCGATAAGCTAAACACCAAAGTCACGGTCAAACGGGGCCGCGATGAGTTCGAGCTCCAGCACGGCTCGGTGGTGATTGCCGCCATCACCAGCTGCACCAACACCTCCAATCCCTCGGTAATGCTGGGCGCGGGCCTGCTGGCCAAAAAAGCCGTGGAAGCAGGCCTGGACACCCAGCCCTGGGTCAAGAGCAGCCTGGCCCCCGGCTCCAAGGTGGTCACCGAGTACCTCGACGCCGCTGGCCTCACACCCTTCCTGGAAGCCCTTAAGTTTCACACCGTTGGCTACGGCTGCACCACCTGTATCGGCAACTCGGGCCCCTTACCCGAAGAAATCTCCAGGGGCGTGAAGGAGGGCGACCTGGTGGTGGCGGCTGTGCTCTCGGGTAATCGCAACTTCGAGGGCCGGGTCAACCCGGACGTTAAGGCCAACTACCTGGCCAGCCCCATGCTGGTGGTGGCCTACGCCCTGGCGGGCCGCATCGATATCGACTTCACCAGCGAGCCCATCGGCTACGACCCCAACGGCAAGGCCATCTTCCTGAAGGACATCTGGCCCAGCCAGGAGGAAATCAAGCAGGCCGTGCACCAGACCCTGGATGCCGAGATGTTCCGCCGCCAGTACGCCACCGTGTTCGAGGGCGATGAGCGCTGGAAGGCCCTACCCGCTCCTACAGGCCAGCTCTATCAGTTCGACCCGGCCAGTACGTACATCCAGAACCCCCCCTTCTTCGACGACCTGATGGGCACCCGCGAGATTGGCGACATCAAAGGGGCCCGGGCCCTGCTGGTGCTGGGCGACTCCATCACCACCGACCACATCTCCCCTGCCGGCAACATCGCCAAGAACTCGCCCGCCGCCCGCTACCTGATGGGACATGGGGTAGAGCCCGCCGACTTCAACAGCTACGGCTCCCGGCGTGGCAACCACGAGGTGATGATGCGCGGCACCTTCGCCAACATCCGCATCCGCAACCTGATGCTCGACGGCAAAGAAGGCCCTTACACCAAAAAACTGCCCAAGTCCGACCGGGGCGCCGAGCCCGGCTCAGGCGAGGAGATGTTTGTCTACGACGCGGCCATGCAGTACAAGGCCGAAGGCACTCCGCTGGTGGTGCTGGGCGGCATCGAGTATGGCAACGGCAGTAGCCGCGACTGGGCCGCCAAGGGTACCTATCTGCTGGGCATCAAGGCGGTAATTGCCCAGAGCTTTGAGCGCATCCACCGCAGCAACCTGGTGGGCATGGGTGTGCTGCCCTTGCAGTTCCAGCCCGGCCAGAACGCCGCCAGCCTGGGCCTCACCGGCTACGAGGTGTTCGACATCCTGGGCCTCCAGGACATCACCCCCGGCCAGGAGCTCACCGTAGTTGCCACCCGCGCCGACGGCAGCCAGGTAAGCTTTCAGGTGAAGGCCCGTATCGACACCCCGGTAGAGGTGGATTACTACAAGAACGGCGGCATCTTGCAGACGGTGCTGAAGAACATGCTGGCGGAGAAGGCGAAGGCGTAGCTAAGGCCGATTTCTTAGTAAGTTGGGGCCTCGAGACAGCTCGAGGCCCCCTACTACTGACTCAAGTTACGCAGAAGTGAATAAATCCATCCAGCTCGTGTCTTTCAACCTATGAGCTACCAGGAGATGACTCCGGCAGCTGGCGGATGCTATTGAGCCGCACAACCATGCACAAAGCCGCCCTCTCCATCCTTGACATCAGCTCAGTCCTTACCCCAATAGCTTTGAGGAAGCTACAGTCAAAAAAGTTGGCGCACATCTTTATCCGAGCATGCAAGAGATTTATCCATCCCTGTGAGCTTTATTCATACATGCGTAACTTCAGTACTGAGAAAGGAAGAAATCATCCTTTTGTTGAGCTGACCAACAGGCACACGCAGCAATTGGATGACCTCGGCGCATACCCTCCAATCCCCCTACGTCTCTAAATGGTCTGATCGTCGGGGATAAGCTCGAGCTGCACCCCCGCAATCTTCCAGCTGCCGTCTGCCTGACGCTCCATCAGGTAGTACGCCACCGCCTTCTTGCCGTCCAGACCTACCAAATTCACAACCTGGCGTATCTGTTGAAGCGTACCCAAAGAGCGGCTAGCTGGTCCAAACTCCACCTTGAGGGGTCGGTAAATCTGAGCGTAGCCCGTCCGAACCATATCGATAAAGCGCTCGGGGGTCTGGAAAACCTGGCGAATGCCAGGGGAAGCAAAGGAGAAAGCCCGCACAGCGTCATCTTTTTTGAAAGCCTCGATCTGCGCAGTGATAATGGCTTGAATAGCTGCGCGGTCTTGAGGGGGCACGTCCTGCAAGCGCTGGGCCTGCCCTCCCAAAAGGAATAGCACAACCAGGGCAAAAACAGGTTTCATGCCCTAGTGTGCACCCTCTGGCGTGCTACAGTTTGTAGTAATTCCTACTAACTTCCCTAGCCCAGGGCACAGCAAGCTGGCGAGTAAATCAGCAAGCTTCTAGCGCAAAAAGTCGAGCACGGCACGGGTAATCAGTTCGGTGCCCAGGGGCAGGGAACGCTCGTCGTCAATCCAGAATCCCGGGTGGTGGTGTGGGCGGTTTTTGCTGGGATCGGGGTCGCCCGCACCCAGCCAGAAGTACACCCCCGGACGGCGGTTCAAGAACTCCGACATGTCGTCGCCACCCATCACCGGCGGCACCTCGAGCACCGCCGCCTCCCCCACTACCTGCCGGGCTACCTGCCGGAACCGCTCGACCATCTCGGGGTCGTTGACCACGGCGGGCGAACCAGGTAACCAGCTCACCTCGGCGCTGCCTCCCATAGCGGCAGCAATCCCCTGGCTGAGCTCACCAATCCGATGGATGAGCTTCTCCCGGAGTTGGGCATCGAAAGTGCGGAGGGTGCCCTTGAGTTCGGCGGTTTCGGGGATGATGTTATGCGCCCCTTCGCCTGCCGTAACGGTGGCAATGGTGATGACCGAGGTATTGACCGGGTCGGTCTCGCGGCTGACCAGGCTTTGCAGGGCCACGATAATCTGTGCCGCGATCAGGACGGTGTCCACCCCCTCGTGGGGCATGGCCGCGTGGGCGCCTTTGCCCCGAAGGTGGATGGTGAAGGCGTCGGCGGCGGCCATCGAGGGGCCGGGCCGTACCCCCACTTTTCCTGCCGGCATCAGGCTATAGAGGTGCAGCCCCACCACACGATCCACCCCTTCCAGCACCCCGGCCTCCACCATCGGGCGGGCCCCCGAAACAATCTCTTCGGCAGGCTGGAAGGCAAAGCGCACCTCACCCTCCATTTGCTCTTTGAAGCGGGCCAGGACCGCAGCCACATGAGCGGCAATGGCCGCGTGACCATCGTGGCCGCAGGCGTGCATAACGCCGGGGGTCTGGGAGCTATAGGGTACGCCAGAGTCTTCGTGGATGGGCAGGGCATCGATGTCGGCTCGCACCAGCACGGTTTTGCCCGTTTTGGCGCCCTTCAGGCTGGCCACCACCCCGGTCTGGGCCACCCCCCTTGTGACCTCGAGGCCCAGCCCTTGCAAAAACTCGGCGAGTTTGGCGCTGGTGCGCACCTCCTGGAACCCCAGTTCGGGGTGGCGGTGAAAGTCGCGGCGCATCTCGATCAGGCTGGGCGTCAACTCGGCGATGGTTTCTCGTATGTTCATAGGCCCTAGTCAAACACCTAAAGCTTCTGGCCGTCAACTGTGGAGCAGGCTACCTCAAGCTGAGCTTCTCGAGGCTTAGAGGTGAGTCTGCTGGCTGTGCGCAATACCCAGATGTTGACCGAGCCAGATACAGTGACAAGCCTGAGAAGCACCTGGTTGTGGGCTTTAGAAGCAAAGCCCTGGGGCGGAGTCTGCACGAATAGCGCTCCAGAGAAGTCTTCTCCTGGCCATAAGTTTGTGGTGGGTGGAACTCGAGTTCTGCTTCTGTTTCCATATCAGAGACAAAAATGCCCTATCACCTTGAACTCGGTACATGATTTGCTAGACTTGGGACAAGCTATGCAAGACTCCACCCGAAGGAGCTAAACCATGACCCGACCCTGGCTCAACCATTACGACAAAGGCGTCCCGGCGGATATTCAGTACCCCGAGGTGCCCCTCTGGAAGCTGCTGGCCGACACCGCCCAAAAATATCCGGACCATGTGGCCCTGGAGTTTATGGGGAGCGTGATGGGCTACCGCACCCTTTGGGAGTCGGCGCTCAAGTTTGCAGGCGCCCTCCAGGCCCAGGGGGTGCAGCCGGGCGACCGCGTGGCCATCATGCTGCCCAACTGCCCGCAGTTTGTGATTGCCTTTTACGGCACACTGGCCGCTGGTGGGGTGTGCGTGAACGTGAACCCTCTCTACACCCCCCGTGAACTCCGACATCAGCTCTCCGACGCTGGGGCCGAGACCCTAATCATCCTGGACTTGCTCTGGCCTCGCTATGCCGAGATCGAACAGGAGGTACCGGTCAAGCGGGTGTTCACCACCGGTATTCAAGACTATCTGCCCTTCCCCAAAAACCTGCTCTTCCCCCTCAAAGCCCGCCGGGAAAAACGCTGGGTCAACTTACCCCAACACCCCAAGCGCCAGGACTTCAAAAAGACCCTAAAAGCGGCCAGCCCCATCGCACAGCCCTACCCCGCCAAGCCCGATGAGGTGGCCCTATTGCAATACACCGGGGGAACCACCGGCGTTTCCAAGGGGGCCATGCTCTCGCACCGCAACCTGGTCGCCAACACCTACCAGAGCATGGCCTGGGGGGGCGACGAGGTAAAAGACCTGGAAGGCAAAGGGGTCATGCTGGGTGCCATCCCCTTCTTTCACGTTTACGGTATGACCGTGGCCATGAACTACGGCATTGCCGCAGGGTACAAGATCGTGCTGCTGCCGCGCCCCGAGGTCAAACCCTGCATTGAGGCCATCGAAAAGCATGGCGTGACTCATTTCCCTGGCGTGCCCACCCTTTACATTGGCTTCAACAATTTCCCAGGTATTGAAAAACGCAAGGTTGGAACGGTCAAGGTTTGTATCTCCGGCTCGGCGGCCCTGCCCGTTGAAGTCACCAAGAAATTCGAGCAATTGACCGGCGGCAAGCTGGTCGAGGGCTATGGCCTGACCGAGGCTGCCCCCTGTACCCACTGCAACCCCCTCACTGGTGAGCGCAAGATTGGCAGTATTGGGCTGCCCATGCCCGGTATTGATGCCAAGGTATTGGACGAAAACCTGCGCGAGGTTCCTGTGGGCGAGGTGGGGGAACTGGCCCTGCGCGGTCCCAACGTAATGCTGGGCTACTGGCAGCGCCCCGAGGAAACTAGCAAGGCCATCAAGATCGACTGGCTGCTCACTGGCGATATGGCCCGTATGGACGAGGACGGCTACTTCTACATTGTGGATCGCAAGAAAGATATGATCATTGCAGGCGGATACAACATCTATCCCCGCGAGGTAGAGGAAGTCCTGTTTGCCCACCCGGGCGTGGCTGAAGCGGCGGTGGTAGGCCTGCCCGACGAGTACCGGGGCGAGACGGTGGCGGCCTTTGTGGTTCCCAAACCTGGTGTAACCCTGACCAAAGAGGAGCTGGACAAACATTGCCGCGACAACCTTGCTGCCTACAAGGTGCCGCGCATCTACGAGTTCCGCAGCGAACTGCCCAAGAGTGCGGTGGGCAAGGTGCTCAGACGGGAGTTGCGCGAGGCGGTACTGAAGGAGCGGCAAAAGGTGGGAAGCTAGAAGCAAGCAGCGACATCCTTAGTTTGCCTAGCCTATGGACTCATCTGCAAGGCTGTATGGTCGCTGTACCCCACACGCTGCAGGGGGCCTCGATTGCTTGAAAGCATTTATACCTGATTCAAACAGTCCGCTTACAAAACCAAAAAAACCCGTAGGTTGTCTTTTTGAATCCTGGAGCACACCCTGCCCTTTCGGTCGGCGAAAAAAGCGTCTTCTTTCCAAGGAGCGGTATCGCCCTCCGCTACGTGGATAACTTCGGTCGAGTTGATTTGTTACGGTTCGGTATCGAATCAACCGAATCTGGCATTAGACCCTCGAGCGCCCCACAGCTTCGGCAAAAGCGGCTGCGGCTTTGTCTATCTCTTCTTCGGTGGTAAAGCGCCCGAGGCTGAACCGCACCGAAGCCTTGGCCTCGGCCTTGCTCCGCCCGATGGCCAGGAGTACATGAGAGGGCTCGAGGCTCCCGCTCGCACAGGCCGAGCCCGATGAAGCCGCCACGCCCAGCAGATCCAGGTTGAGCAAGAGCCCTTCGCCATCGGCCCCTCTGGCCGTCACGTTGACGTGCTTGGGGCTTCGCAGCGTGGGGTGGCCGTTGAGCTCGACCCCTGGGATGGCCAGAAGCTGCGATTCCAGACGCTCCCGCAAGTGCAGCAGCATTTGTGTTTCCTGGCTCAACAGTGTCATGGCTTTTTCAGCAGCCAGCCCCATCCCGTACACTGCCGGCAGGTTTTCGGTGCCCCCCCGGTAGCCCTGCTCCTGTTTGCCGGGCATCAGGGGGAAAAGTTCTATTCCCTTCCGCACATAAAGCGCCCCCACCCCTTTGGGGCCGTAGAACTTATGGGCCGCAATGGAGATGAGGTCGGCCCCCAGGTCTTCCACCTGGCTGGGCACCGTGCCAAAGGCCTGCACAGCGTCGGTATGGAAAAGGACGCCCCTGGCCCGGCAAAGCTCGGCCACCGCCTTAACCGGATACAGGGTGCCGATTTCGTTGTTGACGGTCATCAGCGAGACCAGGAGGGTATCGGGGCGCAGGGCTTCGGCCACCTGCTCAGGGTAAATCATGCCGGTGTGGTCGGGCTTCAGCAAGGTGACCTCGAAACCCAGGTGCTGGAGGTTCTTGAGCGCGGTCAGGACGGCGGAGTGCTCGAGCTCCGTACTCACCAGATGACCCCGGCCAAGGGCCAGCGCCACCCCATAAATTGCCAGGGCATCGGACTCGGTGCCGCCGCTGGTCAGCACAAGCTCACGGGGTTTGCACCCCAGCGCCCTAGCCACACGCTCCCGGCCCTCTTCCAGCAGCTGCCGCGCCTGGCGGCCTGCCCCATGCACCGAGCTGGGGTTGCCATAAACCGATAGCACCTCCTGCAAGGCGGCCTTTACCTCGGGGTCGAGTGGGGTGGTGGCGGCGTAGTCGAGGTAAATCATGCGACAAGTATTCAGTGATAGAGAGCGAATGCGCCCTGGCAGATGGCCCTTCGAAGGCTCAGGTACGTCAATCGTGGAAAGCCCTGCAACGGTTGGGGACTATTGATTACAGACGATTAACCACAGACACTCCGCTATAGCCTAGCGGCTGTAGACCACAGGCGGCGCGGGCTCGAGCTGCACCAGTTTGCGGGCCTCGATCTGCTTGCGTTCCTCGATCAAATCCTTCAGGGTAGTTTGTTGCAGTACCCCCCGCATAGCATCGTCCACTTTTTTCCACAGGATCTCGGTAGAGCAGTTGCCGGTCTGCCAGCAGGACTGTGGGTCTTCGAGACAGGTCACGGGCGCCAGGCTACCCTCCAGAGCCTCCACCACCTCCAAAGCAGTAATGCGCTCCACCGGGCGGCCCAGCTTGTAACCCCCTTTGGCCCCCCGCACGCTACGGATGAAGCCGGAGCGTCGCAGTTGGGCTGCTATCTGCTCCAGGTAGTGCTGGCTGATCCCTTGCACATCCGCAACGTCCTTGAGGGGAACCGCCTTAGGTTGACGCAAGCCGATCTCTACCAGGGCCCGTAACCCGTACTGTGCTTTGGTTGAGACCCACATGACCTAAGTATAAACCCCTAAATCCTGTATGGAAAAGTAGAATTTACACCTTTACGATTCACCTCTAATGAGTCCATCATCGGCGCAGGGTCAGTGCCAGGGCAAACAACAGGGCCTGCACCAGCACTATCGCGCTACCGGCCGGGACATCGAATAAATAAGCGGCCGCCAGCCCTGGAACGACCGAAAAAACGCCAATCGCAACCGATATAACTGTCATGGCCGAAAAAGTCCGGCTGAGCAAGCGGGCCGTAGCGGCAGGAATCACAATGAAAGCCGCAATCAAGACTATTCCCACCACCTTGACTGAAACCACCACCACCAGGGCAATGAGCCCCGCGAGCAGATAGTCGTAAAGCAGCACCGGCTGTCGGTCGGCCAGGGCCAGCTCGCGGTCGAAGGTGGCATAGGCCCAGTGGCTCCAGACCGGCGCCAGGAGGGCAACCCCCAGGGCAATGAAGCCCATCACCCACAAATCGGTCTGGGTCACGGTCAGGATGGAACCAAACAGATAGGCCACAGCGTCGGGTGCGAAACCCTGGCGCATGGACATGAACAGCACCCCCAGCGCTACCGAGACCGCAAAGAAGATACCGATGGCAGTATCGTCGCCCAGGTTGCTGCGTTCGCGTACCCAGGTGATAGCCAGCGAGACCCCCACCGCGAAGGGAATGGCCACCCAGAGCGGCTCTTCGTGCAGAAGCAGCCCCAGGGCTACGCCCGCAAAGGCCGCGTGGGCCAGCCCGTCGCCCAGGAACGAGAGGCGGCGCTGTACCACCATCACGCCCAGATAGCTGGCCAGCCCCCCCACCAGCAGGCCCGCCAGCAGGGCCCGTTGCAAAAACGGAAGCTGCAGTGCCTCCATCATGCGCGGCCCCCCAGCACCAGGTTGTGTCCGTGGCCCACGTGCCCAAAGGCCTGGCTCAGGCACTCGTGGCAGAGCACCTGCTCGGGCGGGCCATAGCCCACCACCCGCCGGTTCAACACCAGAACCGCCGAGGCGTGGTGCTGAGCAGCTTCCCAGTCGTGGGTAATCATGAGTACGGTGGCCCCACGTTCGGCCTGGTAGGCCTCGAGGTGCCGGTACAGGTCGGCCTCTCCCACCACGTCCACGCCTGTAGCGGGCTCGTCCAGCAAGAGCAGCCGCGGCTCACGGATGAGGCTCCGGGCCAGATAGACCCGCTGAAGCTCCCCACCCGAGAGGCGGCCCAGCCGACGGTTGGCCAGGGCCAGCGCCCCCACCTTATCCAGCATGGCCTCGGCTTTTTTGCGTTCCTGGGCGGTAATGATAAAGGGCCAGCGGCGCCGCAAGCCCGACACCACCACTTCCAGGGCCAGAGCAGGAAAACTGCGGTCAAAGCCCTTGACCTGCGGCACGTACCCCACCCAGCCGGGGGGCACCTGCCGAGGCGGTAGACCCATCACCCGCACCGTACCCGAAACCTGGGTCGGACCATCGCGCAACAAACCCCGCTCCAGGCCCAGCAAAGCCTTCAGCAGGGTACTCTTGCCCGCCCCATTGGGTCCCACAATGGCGACAAAAGCCCCCTGGGGCACACTTAGGTTTACTTCTTGCAGCGCCTGGAACTCCCCAAAGCTCACCGAATACGCATGCATTTCCACCGCGGGTGCGGTCATAATTTCTGATAATACGCTATCAATAGTTGGTTGAACAGAGGAGAAGAATCTTGACAGAAAAATTCAGCGGCGGAGTCGCAGGTCGAGTGCCATACCGAATCCACATGAACCCCTTGCTTTCTCTGGGCCGGAGGTGTCGACACCCCGACGGCTATATTTACCAGTGATGGGAACGCGCCTCTCTACACCTGGAGTGTCGCCGAATGAGGGGGCCCGGGAACGACTCTAAAGGTACCTAATGGTAAAGCTGGTATCCATGGGCTTTCGGCTTTTAGCTTTGGGCTCCAGGCATTGAGCCATCCAATTTCTGGCTCGAGTCCCCAGACCTGGGCTCGGGGTTACTCGAGCGGCACCTCAATCAGGTTGCCGAGGCTCGAGAGCGGCTTGTCGAACTGCCGCCGGTCGCCGACCACTACAATCACAAACTGCTCCGGCCGCACGTACTGCTGCATGACCCGCTGCAAATCGGCGGGGGTGGCGGCCTGAATCTGGCGCACGTATTGCTCGTAGTAGTCGGCGGGCAGACCCAGCATCTGGGTGCGAGCGATGCGCTCGGCCACGGCCTGGCGGGAGGTGAAGCGGAAGACCTCGGCGTTCAGGATGTTGTTACGGAAGAGCTCGAGCTCCTCCTGCGAAACCGGGCGCTCGCGCAAATCGCGAAACTGGGCCAGCATGATCTCGATCACCTCGGCGGTTTTCTCGACCCTCGAGATAGAGGCCCCATAGAAGAAGCCTGGCCAGCCGAAGCCCTGCGTCTGGGCCCCACCGGTGGCATAGGCCAGGCCCCGCTTGGTGCGTACCTCGGTAAACAGGCGGCTATTGAAGCCATCCCCCAGCACCCGGCTGACCAGGTCGAGCTCGCTGTAGCCCGGTGCATAGGCGGTCACGGTAGGGTTGCCCATGTAGATGACGCTCTGGTTGGTCTCCTTTTGCACAAAGTAAATGCTGGGCTTGGGACTCGGCGGAGGGAAACTGGGCAGGGTGACTTCTCCGCGCTGCCAGCCTTGCAGTGCACGCTCGAGCCTGGCTAACATCTCCTGGGTATTAAAGTCGCCGGTAACGGCCAGCACGGCTACGTTGGGCTTGAAGAAGCGCTGATGAAAGGCCACCAGGTCGTCCCGGGTGATGGACTGAACAGAGGCCACACTGCTGATACGGCCTGCCGGATGGCCCTCGTTGATACGCCGCACAAACTCCCGCACCGCAATCTGGGTGGGCTGGTCGTTGCGCCGACGGATGGCCTCCAGGGCCCGGCCTTTCTCCAAGTCTATGCGCTCCTGGGCAAAACGCGGGCGCACCAGGATGTCGGCCCAGATTTGCAGCACCTGGTCGAGGTTTTCGCTCAGGGTACTAAACGCCACCGAGGTAAACAGGTTGTCGGTGTTTACGCTGACCGAAGCGGCCAGGGCTTCCAGGGTTTCGTCAATCTGGTCCGGCGTGCGCTCCCCGGCGCCGCCGGTGCGCATCACACTGGAGAAAATGCCGCTCAGGCCCACCTTGTCTTCCGGCTCAAAGATGGCCCCGGCCCGCAAATAGACCCGCCCGTTTACAAAAGGCAGCGTACGGTCTTCTACCAGCAGGACGGTCAGGCCATTGGAAAGCTGCGCCCGGGTAGGCTGAATAGCGCTGGGCTGAAGCCGCTGAAACTGCATCTTGAAGGGGTCGGGCCAGTCGGCTGGCACGCCTTGGGCCAGGCCCAGGGTCAAAAGGCCAATCAGTAAACTCCACAGTGCTTTCATCGGCTACCTCCCCGGGTAACGAGGGTGGCCACCGTGCGGTTTTGCGGGGTGAAGTACCTGCGGGCAGCCTGCTGAATTTCCTCCGCGGTAATGGTGTTATAGATGGCTTCTTCCTCAAAGATGCGCTGATAGCCGCCAAAAAACAGCTCGTAGAAGGCCAGGGTCTGGGCCAGGCCCGGCCCACCCTGCAGAACCCGAAGATAGGCTGCACGGGTCTGGTTGCGCACCTTCTGAAGCTCCTGCGGACCAACCGGCTCGTTCTTGAGACGCTCCAACTCCTCGTAAATGAGGCGCTCGAGATCCGCCGTGGTGCGCGGGGCGCGGGGCTGGGCCGAGATGGTAAACATGTTGGGATAGCGGAAGCCCGGCGAGGCCGAACTCGAGCTCACATTTAGCGCAGCCTGTTCCTGGATTACCAGGCGACGGAACAAGCGGCTGGTGCGCCCTTCAGTCAGGATGGAGTCAATCATGTCCATTACGTAAGCGTCGCGGTTCGGATAGGTCGGCTTGTGGAAGCCGATCAGCAGGCTGGGCTGGGCGTTGTACTCGAGCGTCGCCCGCCGCTCGGCAGCCTGGGGCGGCTCAGCGGGAATGTTCAGGTTGGGCCGAGCAGGGCCCCGGGGAATCGCCCCCATGTAGCGGCGCACCAGCTGGATATCCCGCTCCGGCTCCACATCGCCCACAAGCACCAGCACCGCCCGGTTGGGGTGGTAGTGGGTCTTCCAGAACTCCATCGCTTTATCAGCCCGGTAGCCCTGAATCTCCTCGCGGCTGCCAATCAGGGGCCGCCCATAGGGGTGCACCTGGAAGGCCGTGCGCAAGAAGACCTCACTCAAAGCGCCGTTGGGGTCGTTCTCACTACGCTGGCGGCGCTCCTCGAGCACCACATCGGCCTCTTCGTAGAAGCTGCGGAAAACCGCGTTCAGCATCACATCGGCGTAGACCCGCAGGTAGAGCTCGAGGCGATTCGAGGGCAGCGAGACCCGGTAGTCGGTGCGGTCGTAGCCGGTGGAGGCATTCAGACCCTGCTCGCCATTGTTGGTAAAAAGCTGGTCTATGGCGTTGGGTAGGGCGAGTTTCTTGGCCTCTTCGCGGGCCTGGTTGAAGGCGGTGGTCAGGCGCTGTACCTCTTCCTGTGAGGCACGGTTGGCGATGGCCCGGTCGAGGTCGGCCCGGGCTTTGTCAACGGCCTCGAGGGCGGCTTTCTCCCTGGCCCAGTCCAGGCTCCCGATGCTGGGGGTGCCCTTGAAGGCCATGTGCTCTACCATGTGGGCAATGCCCCCCAGACCCGGCGCTTCGTCCACGCCCCCCACATCAAACATCAGGTTAAAGTGGATGACAGGGGCGGTCTTGTCGGGCACCATCAACACCCGCAAACCATTGTCCAGGGTGTATTTGCGTATTTGCTCGCGGAGCTGCTGGGCCAGCGCCCCAGGTAGCAGCAACACCAGCAAGATCAACCAAACCATCCGTTTCACCGTGTCCTCCCTCCCGGTTATTGCAACATAGCTTCATTACGCCGCAAAATCCAGGCCCAGACTGAAGGAAGGTCTACAGTTTGCAAGGGTTCCCAGCAAAATGCTAACGAGCCGACCAAATCTGGCATTAATCCTTGCTTCACAGTGAACGGGGGCACATCAGGAACAAATAGCCGAGACCGGGGGTGGCCATTTGTGGGGCTGATAAAATTCTGCCCCTCCCAGCCACAATCCTGGACTGCAGGGGCTGGGGAAAATAGCCTAGCGAGGCAACACCTGGATGATGCTGTTCATGATGAAGGCTGGCACCTTTTTACCGGGCATGGGCCTGCCGAGCAACACCAGAAAGTAAGGGCCCGGTTTGGGAAACTTGACCACCCCTTCTACTCGCCCGGTGCGGGGGTTGAACTGCATACGTACCTGGGCATCGGGCTGGGCCGTAGCGCTCACCTTGCCCTGGTAAAAGAGCAGCGTACAAAAACAGTCCTGGGGGTTGATGGGCAGGCTGCCCACCCGAATGTATTCGATCCAGGCCACCGTGGCCCGGCCCGCAACGGGTACAGCATCGTTGGGCTCAAAGTCTACCTGGCCCTGTACGAAGCCTCCGCTGCCCTCGAACGGGTGGGCCAGGGCAAGGCTGGTCAAAGCCAGCGCCAAGAGCCATCCGGGTATCCATCTCATGGCAAACACGCTCCTAAGGCGGCAAAAAGGCCGGGTTGGTGCCAAAGCTCTCATCGGTCAGGGACCTCAAAAAAGCCACCAAATCGTCCACCTCGGCCTCGGTCAGGCCCAAAGGTCTGATGAGGGCATCTGCGTTGAGGTTGGGCTGGCCGCCCTGATTATAGTGCTGCACCGCTTCGCGCAGGGTTTGGATGGAGCCGTCGTGCATGTAGGGGGCAGTGAGGGCCACATTGCGCAGGGTGGGGGTTTTGAACTTGCCCACGTCTTCGTCCCTGCCGGTTGCGCGGGCCAGCCCGATGTCCTTGTACACGGTGTAGAGAGCGGTATTGCGGGGCTCGTCGTCGGTGAATTCAGGGCCCACATGGCAATGAAAGCAGTCGCCCTTCTCGCTAAAAAAAAGTTCCATACCGCGTAAAGCCGCCTCACTCATGGCTTTGTCGTCGCCAGCCTGGTAGCGGTCGAAGGGGCTGTTGTAGGAAAGCAGGGTACGTTCGAAGGCCGCTATGGCATAGGTGGTGGTCTTGAGGGTGGGGGGCTCACCAAAGACCTCCTGGAAGGCTTTGGCGTACTCGGGGATGGCCCCTAGCCTTTGCGCAAGTTCCTCGGGCTCCATGCCCATCTCGTCGTGGGCGGTGAGGGGGCCTACCGCCTGGAGCTCGAGCCGGGGCGAGCGCCCTTCCCAAAACAGGTGTCTGCGAAACGCCACATTGGTGAGGGAGGGCGCATTGCGGCTGCCCTGGCGGCCAAAAATACCGGTGCTCACGGGCTTACCCCCATCGCTAAAAGCAAACTCGGGCTTGTGACAGCTTGCGCAGGCCACTTTGCCGTCTTTGGAAAGACGAGGGTCAAAAAACAGGCGCCGCCCGAGCTCCACTTTGGCAGGGGTCTGGGGGTTATCCTCGGGCACCGGCACGGCTCGCTGGGCAAAAGGAGCAAGGGGGCTGGCCGGGTGGACAACGGTTGGAGGAGAGGGTTGGGTGGTTAGCGGCTTTGGGCGAGGCCAGAGATAAACGGCCAGGAGTCCCACCCCAAGCAGAAGCAGCCCCATCCAGCCCACCCGCCAGCCTTGCATACGCCACCCAGAGCATCAGTTTGCTAGCGAAAAAGCCGTCTGCATGTTGAAATACACCACCGACATCAGGAGGCTGGTTTCGGGACTCAGGCCGTGCAACTGGCGCAAGGACTGCTTGCGCCAATCCACAAAAGCCCCGCCCGGCCCCGGTTGAAAGGCTTTGGCCACATCGAGGTTCAGGGTGATGGAACCCCCAGTGGGCGGAATGTTGATCTGCACCCGCCGGGTCTGGAGGTCTTGCAGGCGCACCGGAATGCGAAAGGCATCGGTGCCCATATGAATGACCCACTTCTGCTTGCCTTCCGGCAGCAAGGCCACCCCCTCGAGCCGGTAAAAAATATAGCCGGGGTTCCAGGCCCAGTACATGCCGGAGTTCACCCCCAAAGGCATCTGCTGGGTGCCGGCGTCGAGGTGGTTGAGCTCGCGCGGCACCCCCACGTTGAAGCGAATACCGCGGTACTGCCCTGCCGGTACGTCCATTTTCATCACGCTTACCCCCTGCGTGGGGGCCTCGCGCTTGAACTCGGCCAGCACCAGGCCCTCGGCCCGCACCTCACGACCATCGGGCCGCACCAGGGCCACCTCGGAAATGTAAAACTTGAGCAGCTCGATCTGATAAGGCTGGCCCTGAGGGGTCTGGTAGGTCTGAGCGAACTGCAAGGGCTGGTCGCCTACGCGCAGGTTGATTTTGAGCTCCACCGGCGCAGCCAAAGCGCTTGCCAGGCCGAGCGGTAAGAGGAATAGCCACGCTTTCATTAGCACTGCTCCTTTCCTATGAGGTTATCAAAACGAATGGCAGAATCGTGTGAAACAGCCCTCAACGCTGTACTTCCAGGGTGAACTCGAGGGTCTTCTCGGGTAGCTCCAGCTCCACCCGCCACTCGCCGGCTTGCCTGGTCAGCAAAGCACTGTGGTACTGCGACTTATAGAAGGGCACCGGGGTATCCTCTAAAAGCTCGCTCCCGCGCTCTGCCCGTACCCGTAGGGCAGGGCCGCCCTCCAGCAGATTCCCCTCGGCATCGCGTAAATCGAGGTACAGGTGAATCAGGCCGGCCTGGCTGAACAACTGCCCCACAAAGCGCCGGTTCCCAAAGGTTTCCGAAATATTGACGATGCGGGGGGCCGCCTGACCGGGCGTTGGGGGGGGTTCGGTGGTAGCAAGCAGGCCACTGGCCAGCAACACGCCCACAATCAGGGTAGCCTCGAGGCTCACGGTTTGCAGCCCCTTGACCTGCTTGGCCTGCAACCGCGGCAAGAGCCAGAGCCGGTTCACCGCCGCCACCCCCACCACCAGGGCCACCAACCCCAGCTTAAGCAGCAAGCGCTGGCCGTAGGCGGTGCTCCAAAGGTAGGAAAACTCGCCCAGCCGCGCCCAGGAAAGGTATAGCCCCAGCAGGGTTAGCCCTGCCACCGAAGCCAGGCCCAAGGCCGAAAGACCGCGGATGGCCTGGAGCACCGCCTCGTAACGCGTGCCCGGCCAGACCACCGCCAGGGCCAGCACTCCCCCTGCCCAAACCACCCCTGCGCCCAGATGCAACAGGTCGGCCAGGAGTTGTAGCCCTCCGACGGCCCCGGCATGGGCGGTGAGGCTCAGGGTCAGCAGTAGACCCAGCGCCAAAGGGGGGTATACCCAGCGATCGAAGCGAAACCAGCCCATTGAAAGCCCCAGGAGCCCCACCAGCAAAAAAACTCGAGCCAGCAGGAGGTTGCCCTGCCGGGTCTCGAGCAGATAGCTACCCACAAGTGCGGTATCGCCCAACATCCAGACTACGTGGTAGACACCATAAACCGTTGATCCCAAAGCCAGCAAAAAGCCCCCCGAAAGCAGGTACCACACCCGCCAGCGCTGGGTCCTGGCGGCCTGGGGCCCCACATAGCGGGCAAATACCCCGGCCCCCACAAGCAAGAAAACCCCGATGTACAGCGCAGCCCTCAGAGCAGACTGGGTATTGTCGTGTTCGTGTGGCATGGCAGCGCTCGGGTCAAGTAAGGCCAGGTCAAAAGGCACAGGCTCTTTGCAGATCAGCATAATCCCCCAGCATGGGGCAGAACTCAGAACACCGGCTTCGGCTTAGCGGCTACTCAGGGCTTGTAAATGAATACGAAGAAATCGGTCTCGGGGTGGCCATCAACACCCAGGTTCTTCCACATCACCACATAGGCCCCGGGCTGAAGCCCCGGTTTTAGCGCAAGGGTCACGCTTTTGCTTGTGCGGGCCGAGGTAGTTACGCCCGCATCTACCCGCCGGGCCGCATCACCCCGCAGGGGAAGCACCTCGCGCACCAGGGGCTGCGCCAGCCGGCGCAGCCGGGTAGGGCTACCCCAGGCCTCCTCGGGCGCATTGAGGGGGTAGACCTTGAAGGTCGAGAGGCGTACTTCTACGGCCGCGGTAAAGTTTATAACCACCGATCTGGGGGCCGTGCGGACGGTTGCATTGGCCGAGGGGGTGGAGCTTTTGTACTCGGCATGCGCTAAGGCCAAGCCAAGCAGTACCCCAAAGGCAAAAAGGGCTTTTTTCATCGTATCTTCCTCAGGAGAAGCCATAAAGTGCTGAGCCAGAGCCAGCGCTCCAATGGCAACAATCGAATTGCTCAGGTATATCCCGACTACCTCAACCAAGCAGCAGGTCAGATCGGCGGCCCTCGAGCCGCAATCACCTCGAGGAACTCCTCTCGGGCGCAGCACTCCCCTGTCCCTATCCGAAGCTTTAGGAAAAATAGATACACCGCCACCAGCGCAGGCGCCAACCAGGGCAACAGCATCTGCAAGAAGCACAATGGGCAGTGCCCCTGGTGGTCGGGGTTTTGGTCGGTATCGCTGTGGGCTGGTAGGTGATGGTCTATTTGGACAGGCTCTGCGGGAAACATCACCATTCCACGCAGGCCAAACATCAGCGAGACGCACAAAACCAAAGTCGCCCACCCCATCACCGCAAAGGGTTGGGGGGTTTTTGGTTTCACAACCCAGGCCGCCACCTCCAGATCACCCTACACGAAATTGTTGGCTTAGCCTGTGGCATCCAAACACGGCCTCAAATGGGCCGAATCAGACCTTCGCGCACCAGTTCGTGCAGCACCTCGGCCTTGGCATCGCTTGTGCGCCCTTCCACAATGGCCTTGAGGGCCAGGAGCGCCTCCGGCTCGCCCCGTTTGAGTTGCAAATGCAGGTCGCTGAAGGGGTTAAGTGCGTCCTGTCCGCGCAGGGTCACCTGATAGCGTCCAATCGGCGCAATGGGGGCCAGGTGGGCCAGATAGTGGCGTGAGAGTTCTACGTACCGCTCGGCGTTCTGGGTGGGTTCTACCGGCCCTCGCACCTTGGCCGGGATGCCGATGGCCAGCATACCCGCAGGAATTTCCATTCCCGGCGGCACCACCGCACCGGCCCCCACCATGGCCCCCTTGCCCACCCGGGCCTGGTTTAGAACCACCGCACCAATCCCAATAAGGGCGCCGTCTTCTACCAGCGCCCCGTGCACCACAGCCCGGTGCCCCACAGTTACATTTTTCCCTAGAATGCAGGGGTCGCCGGGGTCGGCATGCAGAATCGCACCATCCTGTACGTTGCTGCCCGCACCGATTACCACCTTCTCGGTGTCCGAGCGCACCACCGCCCCAAACCAGACCGAGGCATTCTCGCCGATTTCAGCCTGACCAACAACCAGGGCAGTGGGTGCAATAAAGGCGCTGGGGTGAATCTGAGGTACGTGTTCGTCCAGCCGATAAACAGCCATATGCGCTCCTTCGCTGCTGCTTAGTTTATGCCGGAACTCTGGCCGTGAACATGGCTTATGGCTTCATCCAGGAGCCGCACATCCTCGGGAAAAGCTAGCAGCCGGCGGGCCTCTTCCGGGTCAAAAAACCCGGCCCCACCAAGCCCCTTCTCCAGGCGTATCTGGCCCTGCCCCTCCATCAAGAACCAGTGAATTTCTCGAGCAATGCCTTTGTTGTTTTGGTACCGGGTCGTCGAGAGCGCCTGTATGACCTTGCCTTTGATGCCGGTTTCTTCTTCTACCTCGCGCAAAGCAGCTCGCTCGAGGCTCTCCCCCGCATCCAGATGCCCTTTGGGAAAACACCAGTAGCCCAGCCGATCCCGGATCAGCAAAACCTTTCCATCGGGGCTAAAAAGCACCCCACCCGCCCCTTGCACCGGCGTCTTCACGCGAATTTCTCCTTCAAGTAGGCCAGCGCCACCTCATCCAGGGCCGCCCCACCCGAATACCGCTCTTCCAGGTTCTCCATGCCAATGAGTGTGGCAAAGGCCCGCTCGGTCGCCTCGTCCCACACCTCGCTGATGGGGCCGGTGTAATGTCCTTGGCGATTTAAGAGTGTCTGAATCCAGCTGATTTCTTCAGGGTTCAGGGGGCGGGCAGGCTCACCCGCGCCAAATAGCAGCCGGTGAATCCTCAAGAGCCGCTGCAACTCCAGCACCGGGTCGGGGTGGTCGTCGGCCCGCAGGTCGATCCAGCGCTCCATACCGCCATAGCCCTTGCCTTCACCCACCACCAGCAAGGCCGCCGACTGGCGCCCGCGTTTATCGCCCCCAGCCCGGTCGGCCTGCAACAGCGACTCCAGGAGGCGTTCGGGGAAGGGCAGGTCGGTTCGGTTCAGAAAGGTGCGCTCGAGGGCCTCCACCACCTCGGGGCCGGTCAGCAGGTTGCCCTGGGCGGCATAGCCCGGCCCCCACCGCCCCCCAGCCCAGCCGTGGCATTCCTGCCCGGTGTAAGAGAGGCTCTCGCCGCTGGCCAGCACATAGCCAAACTGCCGCCTGGCAAGGTCGGGGTCGTTGCGCGCGAATACCGCCAGGATGTCCTCCGGGCCAGCCCCTGCTTCCATCAGGGCCAAACCGGTGGGGCCAAAACTGGGGTTGACGTAAGACTGTGTGGCCACCGCACCCACCCCGGCTTTGGCCCAGGGCACCACAAAGCCGACCGCTAAAAATTTGCTGGCCACCGCGATACCCAGGTCACCGGTGTGCTCGTCGCGGGCTACCAGCGAAAAGGTATGGACAGGCAAGGTCGCGTTCATGGGCCTTATCCTAACGCCCCACAGGGTGAAGCAGGGGGCTTCGGGATGACAGGCACGCCGTATCAGTCCACAAACAGCACAGGCTTCACAATGGCTTCCTGGAGCCTTTGCCGGAACTCGAGCGGATCCATCTCCACAGCCCCAAAGCGGGCCAGGTGGGGGTTTTGTACCTGCACATCGAATAGTTCAAAGCCCCGGGCCCGCAGGTGCTCCACCAGCCGTACCAGCGCCACCTTGGAGGCATCGGGTACGCGGTAAAACATGCTGTCACCGATAAAAGCCGCCCCAAGCACCACGCCCAGGATGCCTCCGGCCAGCACGTCCCCCTGCCAGGTTTCAAAACTGTGGGCAAAGCCGTAGCGGTGCAGTCCCAGGTAGAGCCGGGCTACCTCAGGCGTAAGCCAGGTCTCGCTCGAGAAAGAACCGCCGCGGGTGGCACAACCCTCGAGTACACCTGCAAAATCGGCGTTGATGCGAACCTCAAAGCGCCTGGCATTGAGCACCCGCCGCAGGCTGCGCGGCACATGAAAACGCTCGTCCAGGGGCATCACGGCCCGGTAGGGGGTTCCGTAGGCCCGCTGGTCAAACCAGCCAATCCCCTGCTCCATACCGAGGGGGAAATACCCCTGGGCATACATTCGAAGCACCGCCTGTAAATTCTTCCTATCCACATCCACAACAAAGGGGCCACGGGTTAAAGGCTATATGGCTGAGGGCTATAAGCTAGTTGGCTATAGACTTTTTCACCGTTTCCGGCAGTCCAGGGGCGGTTTGTGCTTTGATCCGAGGGATATGGGGTTAGCAAACCCTGCCTAGCCACATAACGGCTATGGCCTAACGGCCACCCCCTCGCCTTCCAGATGATGTTCGCACTCACCTCACCCCAGGCTTATTTCCTGAAACGCCCTGGGCTACCGACACCCTAATCTATCAGCTTGGATATGGTCGCTGCCGAGACATCTTCTCTGACCTCATCTTTTTTCATGGCCCAGGCCGGCAGCGGGAAGGTAAGGGCCAGTGGAACCGGCACCTCGGGCTGGTGCAGAATCATGGTTCCCTGCGGCAAGATGACGGCCCGCTGGCGGAAGGAAGCGGGCAGGTAGCGGTACTCGGGGCGCTCGGCCTCGGCCGCATCCAGGCGGCCCACCACCCGGATGGCCGCGTTGCCCACTACCCGGCTTTCCACCTCCGAGGCGGTCTGCTGGGCCCCAATCAGGATGACCCCCAGGCTGCGCCCGCGCTCGGCGATGTCGAGCAGGATGTCCTTGATGGGGCTTTCGCCATCGCGCGGGGCGTATTTGTTTAGCTCGTCCAGCACCACAAACACCCGCCCCGCGTAATCGCCCCGCTCCTTACGGCCAAACACCTCGCGCAGAATGGAGCCCACCACAAACATCTGCCCCTGGGCCGACAACTGATGTATATCCACCACGCTGACCTGGGCCTGGCTGCCCAGCGGGTTGGGGGGATTGCCGGGCTTGTCCCCCCGAATCAGGTGCTCCACATTTCCGATAGAAGCCCGCAGCCGGCGTACAAAGGCCTCGAGGGTGCCCCTGGCCTGCCGGGCTGTCCAGCGAGGGTCACCTTTCGGTTTCTCGTCCTCCTCGGCAGATTCGGGACCCAGGAGCTTGAACTCGATGTAGCGCACCAGCTGGGCAAAGGTGGTCAATCTGATTTTGCCCAGCTCACCAAACTTCACATTGGCCTCCATGGCCGATAGCTCATCGGCCCAGTCATCTACCACCACGTGGGGGCCTTTCTGGCTATCCCTGTCTCGCTCATCCCCCACCAGACGGCGCAGGCGCTCACTCACCTGGTCAATCAGGAAGCCCAGGTTGCTCATGGCCCCCCGGTCGGTGAACAAAAAAGGCAGCAGCCCCTCCCGGCAGAACTGCACCAGATCCCAGTAGTAGGCGCTGGCGTCGGGGCGGCTCACATCGGCCAGGATGTCGCCCGGCGTTTTGCGGGGTGGGGCCAGGAAAGCCACGCTCTGGAAGGCGCTGGCCGGCAGCCCCAGCTTGCGATAGGCTTCCCGCGCCTCATCGTTCAGGCCGTTGTTGTCTTTGTCCAGGTAGAAGAGGTCTTCGCCTTTTACGTTGAAAATAAGGGCCTTGGTGTTGGCCTTCTGGCGGTTGGCGGGCGACTGAAACAGGCTGTGCAGCAAAAAAGTGGCGTAACTGGTCTTGGCCGCCACACCGGAGACCCCCGAGATGTTGACGTGTCCGCCTTTGAAGCCGTTGAGAAACTCGAAGTTGATGTAGGCCACCTCGCCGTTCTTGAGGATGCCCACAGGCAGCCGCTGGTCTTGCATACGGTCGTAGTAGAGCGCCATCCCCAGGGCCTCCTCCTGGGCCAAATAGACCCGCGAACCGGGGTCGGGGGGCAGGTATTCTTCCGGCATGAGCCGGGTCACCTGAACGTGCGCAGCGTAGGAGAGGCTCACCGGCAGCAGGTCGCGCCGGGCCAGAAACACATCTGTATCGAACTGTGCCCCCTCGTAGAGCTTGATGACCTGATCCACCATGCCGTAGTAGCGCACGTTGCCGTTGGGGTCACCTTTTTGTGGATCGGGGTGGCGAAACTCCACATACACCAGGTCGTCGAGGCGCAAATACTGCCCTTCCTCGACCGCTACCCAGAAATCCAGCGCACCGGCTTCGCGGCTGCCCAGTACCATTCCAACCTGTCTCACACCTGCCTCCTGCCTAAGCAAATAGCGCCTGCACGATTCTACGTCGGATTACCTCACCATGGCCCAGATGTCGGCCCAGCCACTGCTCGAGGCCCCCAATGGGAATCAGGTTCTGCGGCGCGCGGGGGTCGCGGGCGGGCGAGGAAGCCAGCGTACAAAAGAGGTTCACCGATAAGTCGGCCAGCTTGCTGGCCTCGGCGGGCTCCGACGTGGGGGTTTCCACCCGCAGCAGGGCAGCTCCGCTATAGAAGGGGGCGCTGGGCTCCAGGGGCAGGCGCACGTACCAGGAAAAAACATCCAGCGGGCGACGCAGGGCATAGCCTGGAATCGAAAAAATTGGGGTACGCTGATGGGGTTCCAGGTTGTGCAGCAAGGCCTGTTCCTCGGGCCCCAGGTAGGTCGCGGCCTGGGTCTTGGTATAGCCCAGGATCCGCTCGGGTGCTTTGTAGGCTTGCGCTCCAGGGAATATCTGCCCGTCCACAATTACCAGGCCCCCCTCGAGCTCGTTCACCAGGCTGGCTTCCAGGCGCCGCATCTGCTCGGTCACCCTGGCCCGCAGGCTGGCGGGGTCAGACCTGGAGGTCTGGATGGGGCGGTAGTGGCCGAGGCCAGGAGGCAGGGGTTCCTCGAGCTCGGCGCTGTGCAGCAGGATGTGTTCTTTCCGGGGTTCCCCTACCGGGCGAATCCCGGCCCCATCGCGCAGCACCGCCCCGGCAATTACGGTCGCCAGCAGCGCACGGCGTCCCCTGGAATCGGCAATCTGGGCATCTATCCGTTGGCGGCCGTCTACCAGATACACAATAGGCCAGCTATGGAGTTCCACCTTTGCAGGGGTACGAGCGGTCCAATGGCCTTCATAGTGGGTTTTGACTTCCTCGAGGCCACGCCCCTCATCTTCTCCCCCCACTCGTTCGGGCAAGGCATACTCGGGGTTCCAGGCTTCCAGTTTCCAAGGCATGGAGTGATTATAGAAAAAATTATGTTTTTAGGCAATATAAGATTCAATTTCTGTTTATAGCAAGCTTACTTGAGGCGATTCAAGACCTCCTGGGCCTCCCTGAAATCGGGTCTTAGTTTGAGAGCCTGCTCGCACTGGGCTTTGGCTCCGGCCTTGTCGCCCAAAAGTTCGTTAGCCCGACAAAGCCAGAAACGGTAAACCGGGTTATCGCTTTCTAGGGCCACCGCCTTGGTGAAGTTGAAGCGCGCTTTTTGGAAATCTTTGAGCTCTATAAGCACCTGGCCCAGGCCAATGTAGGCATCGGGGAAGCGCACTGGCGAGAGGGCTACGGTTTGTTGATAGGAAACACCCGCCTGCTGCCAGTCCTTTTTCTCGTAGTAAGCATCGCCCCGACGCAACCAGGCCTCGGCATTGCCGGGGGCCAGAACCACCGCCTGATCCAGATGCTCGATAGCCAGATCTACATTACCGCGAAGCAACAGCAAGCTCCCGTACTTGACCCGCAAACTCGAATTCTTAGGCGCCGCCTTAACCGCATCATCGTAGTTCTTGAGGGCTTCATCCCACTTACCCTGGCGAATGTAGATATCGGCCAGCAAGGCCCGCACCACCGGCTCGTCTTTGATGGTCAGCGAACGGTTGATGGACTCAACCGCCTGGTCAAGCCGGTTCTGGTAGGCCAGAATAGTTCCACGAGTCGCATATATGGGGGCATATTTGGCATTGACCCGCTCGGCCTCGCGCAGTACGTTCAAAGCTTGATCCAGTAGGTTTTTGGCAGCGTCTCGATTTTCCGAGAGCAGATACTGCCGCAAGTACACCTGGGCCAGTGCCACGTAGGACTGAATGAAGCTGCTGTTCAGGGTAATCGAGCGGCGCAGGTTTTCTATGGCCGCCGTGAAGCGGTTGAGTTCGGACTGCACCCGTGCCAGCAGGTACAGGTTTTCGGCGCTGGGGGCCTCCTTGACCGCCCGCTCACAGGCCGTTAGCGCTGCTTCGGAACGTCCGGCGTCGTACAGCAGGGCGCACAAGCTGGCCTGGGTTTGCGGTCGCGACGAGGGCTGGGCCGGCTGGGCGGGGTTTTGTTGCCCCAGCACACTCCCCATAACCAGCACCATCACAAAGAACCAGAAACGCATCATCTTCCTCCAAGAAACGCCAACCCGTTCAGGCGAAAATCATAAACCTGCACCCGCAAGGTTGCACAGGTGGGGGGGTCGGCGCGATTTGTTGTCTTCAAGCTCATAACACCTTCCGGAATCAAAGAATGTAGCGGGATAGGTCGCGCGAAGCCAGCACATTCTCGAGCCTTGCTTCCACATATTCTTTCGTCACTTCGACCCGTCCCAGGTTGGTCTGGAACGAGACTTCCTCGAGCAGGCGCTCCAAAACCGTGGAAAGCCGCCTGGCGCCAATATCCTCCAACTCTTGGTTAGCTTGGTGAGCGTACCGCGCCACCGCCTGAATGGCCTCGGGGGTGAAGTGAATCTCGGTGTCGTCAGCTGCGAGCAAAGCTTTGTATTGTTTGATTAGAGAGTTCTCTGGTTCTCGCAGGATTCGCTCGAACTCTTGCGGCCCCAAGGGCTCGAGTTCCACCCGAATGGGGAACCGGCCCTGCAGTTCGGGGATCAGGTCGGAAGGCTTGGAAACGTGAAAAGCCCCAGCGGCAATGAAAAGCACATGGTCGGTTGAGACCGGCCCCAGGCGGGTCGAGACCACCGTACCCTCCACAATGGGGAGCAAATCCCGTTGCACGCCCTCTCCAGAGACATCCGGGCCGCTCACAGCTCCCTTGCCCCTGGCGATTTTGTCCATCTCGTCAATGAACACAATGCCCTCTTCCTGGGCGCGACGAAGGGCCTCCTGGGCGGCTTCTTCTTTGTCCACCAGGCGCTCAGCCTCCTGGTTCTTAAGGATTTCCAGGGCCTCTTTGACCCGCACTTTACGCCGCACCTTGCGCTGGGGCATCAAGCCTTTGAGCATGTCTTGCAGGCCCTGCATCTGCTCACCGCCAAACATGCCGACCATCGGGAGCCTGGCTTCCTCGGCCACCTCGATTTCCACCAGTTGGTCGTTGTAGCGGCCTGATCGCAGTTCAAAGGGCTGCACCCGAAGTAGCGAAGCCACCTCTTCTTCGGCCATGCTCTGGGCCCGCCCCTCGACCTTGGCCTTCATCTCCTGCATGACCAGTTGGTACGAAGCCTCGGCCAGATCGCGCACAATGGAGTCCACATCGCGCCCCACATAGCCTACCTCGGTGAATTTGGTGGCCTCGACTTTGAGGAATGGGGCCCCCGCCAGCCGGGCCAGCCGCCGGGCGATCTCGGTCTTGCCCACCCCGGTAGGGCCAATCATCAGAATGTTCTTGGGCACGACCTCACGGGCCAGTTCAGGCGGGAGCTTCTTTCGCCGCACCCGGTTGCGCAGGGCTACAGCCACGGCCCGCTTGGCCGCGGCCTGGCCCACGATGTGTTTGTCCAGCTCACGGACAATCTCGGCTGGGGTCAGGTTCATGAAGCACCCCCCACACTCAAAACCTGGGTGGGCTGTCCGCTGGTGTAAAGGTCGATTTCTCCCGCCAGCCGGATGGCCTGCTCGGCAATCTCGGGGGCCGAGAGGCTGGAGTGCCGCAACAGCGCTTTGGCTGCCGTGAGGGCATAGGGACCCCCTGAGCCCACGGCAATGACAGGCTCATCCGGGCTCAGTACCTCGCCGCTCCCGGAGAGCAAGAGCAGGGTGTCGCGGTCGGCCAGTACCAGCATGGCCTCGAGGTTCCTGAGTACGCGGTCGGTACGCCAAAGTTTAGCCGTCTCGATAGCCGCCCGCTGCAAGTTGCCCTTGGCCCCCGACAGCGCCCCTTCAAACTTCTCCAGAAGGGTCAGGGCGTCGGCCACCGCGCCCGCAAAACCCACCAGGATGCCTCCCCCCTGTTCGAGACGGCGCACCTTGACGGCTCCAGTCTTCATGATGGTCTGTCCCAGGGTGACCTGCCCATCGCCTGCGATTGCCGTGACACCGTCTCGACGTACTGCCACGATGGTAGTGCCGTGCATTCCCATTCCATCGGAATCTAGCGCCGCACGGTGAATCTGGTATGAGAAGCGCAGCATGTAACGCAGGCATTCGCTAGCAGGCATGGCTGCGTGGTTAGCGCATGTCTCCTGTGCGATGGGCTAACCATCAACCCTTCGGGAACTGCGATAAGTAAGCAACCATTACAACAATTCCCCTGACGGAGCGTGTCTGGCGCAACTCTATATCTTAGAGTGGTTTTCGAAAAGAACCCAACATTTACCAGGTGTTGTAAGCTGTGCCAGACTCATTTTTCGCCGGGATTGGCAGCAAAAACAGAGCGGCTCGCAATATCGTGACCTTCACAGACCTGGCCGCCCACAAAAACGCGAATGCGCCTGGGCACAGACGAATGTTTTCAAGTTTTCAGGCGGCCAGGGTTCGATCCAGCACAAATCTTTCTCAAAACCGGATAGCTCTAAATATGTGAAGAGTGCTCAAACAGATTCTCAGATGGTTTAGAGCCCCTTGAAGCCCTCCGGAACTGGCAAGGCCCGAATGCGGTTCAGGGGCCACCAAACCGCATTGGCCCGGCCCGCTATCGAGGCGGTGGGAACCGGCCCAAAGGTACGCGAGTCCTCCGAACCACCAAAGGTTCGATTGTCGCCCATCACGAAGTAATAGCCAGGTTTGAGCTTCAGTGCGCTGGTATAGCAGTGCTCCCCACTTCGGCTCAGTTGCAAATCCTCGGCACTGGGTGGGGCGAGCATTTCCAGCGTAGGTTTAAGGTATTCGGGTAGTTGGTCCGGGGCAAAGCGCACCTGTTGCTGGGTAATGAGGGCGGTGAGTTTCTCATTGTCATAACAAACCACCGGGTAGCTATCGGGGTAAGGTGTAAGTGAAGCCGTTATGTGGATTTCGTTGAGGGGCTTTCCATTGACGTAAACCACGCCTTCCCGCAGGCTTACCTCGTCACCCGGCAGCCCGACAATGCGCTTGATAAAAAAGGCGCGAAACTGGAAGCCTAGGACAGGGAATTGGGCCACCGCGTTGGGCGTGCCCTCGGGTGGCTTGACAATGGCCACCTCGCCCCTTTGCCACTGCATCAGGCCAAAGCGCACCAACCAGGTTTCATATTTGGGCACAAACACCCGCTCGCCATTGAGCAGGGTGGGGTTCATGGAGCTGCCCACCACGCCCACGGTGGTGAAGACAAACGTGGTGACCAGGAACGCAAGTAAAAGCGCCTCGCCCACCTGGCGAAACCATTCCTTGAAGAGATAGTCCAAAAAGTTACGCATCGTAAAAAGTCCCCTTCGTCTTGGCTAAAGCCCGGCCCATAGCATAACGCACACCGGCGTCCAGCCGAGCAGCCCTCTGGATTATTGCGCATACCCTGCATGAGCACATGAGCCAGGCAAATCAACCCTAAAACTTGAGCTGGGCTTGTGAGGCCGCCCTGCGGCCCGCCTCAACTATTTCCTCTAGCCGACCAAACTGCTCGATTCCAACCCCTGGAAGCTCGGGGCGTATGTAGAGTTCGGGAGGGTAGAGCGAACGCCTGGCGGCGGTCAGGTGGTTTTGCATGATGTCTATGGCCCGGCGCACCTGTCCGATGGATGAACGGGGAACCCCTGGCAGTCGCATTTCGGGGGTAACGTCTACGGCCAGCACATACTTGGCCCGCATGAACCGAGCAGCATCCACCGGCAGGTTGTCCAGCACACCCCCATCCACATAGGTTCGGCCTTCATATACCACCGGCGCTACTAGCCCTGGGTAAGCCGCAGAGGCCAGCACCGCGCCCGGCAGGTCTCCCTCCGAAAAATAGGCCAGCTTGCCCGCCTCGAGGTCCACCGCCGTTACCACCAGCTTTTTGGAGAGTTGATCGAACCGGGCTGGAAGGTACCTGGCCAAAAAGTCACGCAGGCCGCGCTGGGAGATGAGCCCGGGCCTTGGCACCAAATCCAGCAGGCGCAGCCAGGGGGTTGAACGGGAAATCTCGAGGATCTCGGTCGGTTTTTTGCCGGAGGCGTACAAGGCCCCCACCACCGCGCCCATGCTGGTTCCAGCCACCACCTCGGCCTCGAACCCCTGGGCCTCGAGTACTTCCAGCACCCCGATGTGGGCTAGCCCCCTGGCCCCCCCACCTGACAACACCAGACCGCGCACGCAGCAACCTCCTTGGGCTTCACAGCACCGCGGCAATTCTAACCGAATCTCTCGTGCGGCTCGGCAGCCCTTGGTTCTGTGGCACAGCACCTCGCCGCCGGTTTGGACAGGCAAATCGGGGAGCATGGTAGAGCAGATGAGAAATACCCCAAGCGCAGGTCAAAAAATCGGTATAGTGATGAATGTGGGGTTAGCCGGAATTACCATTGAGGGCCGCTATAAGGTCATCCGACCCATTGCCCGAGGGGCCCTGGCAACAGTGTATTTAGCCTTCGATATACACGGTACACCCTATGCACTTAAGGTGTTCCCTAAAGGTTTTGAAGGGCGGGCCGACCGCGAGTGGAAGGTAGGGAGTCAGCTCAAGCATCCACACATCAACCCGGTGCTCGCGCGCTTCAGCGTGCCGCACGACGGTAGCGAGAATCCCGCGGTTTTGCTGGCTTTTGCTCCGGGCAGCCGTTTTTCTGAATGGCGCAAGGACAACCCTGGAAAGGTTTTGGAGGTTTTCAAGCACCTTCTCGAGGCCCTTGCTCACATGCATAGCCAGAATCTCGTTCACCGCGACGTAAAGCCGGATAATCTCGTTGTGGACGGCACCGGGGAGGCACGTCTGGTAGATTTCGACCTCTCCGGCCCCCAAAGCGAGCGTTTTAGCCAGAAGGTGCGCCTTGGAACGCTGGCCTACATAGCCCCAGAGCAAATCCGCGGCCAGTCACCTACGCCTGCTTCGGACATCTACTCGGCGGGCATTTTGCTTTACTGGGCTGTTGCGGGCGAGCTCCCGTTTGTGGGAGAGCCGGTTGAGGTGATGGGCGCACACCTCAACCAGCCGCCTCCACCACTGGTCGCCGCTCCTGATACCGGTTTATCCGTTAGCGCCGAGCTTCAAGCCTACTTAGACCGGCTCATCGCCAAGGACTTGCGCAAACGCTATGCCAACGCCACAGAAGCCCTGCGTGATTTTGAGGCCATGGGCCTCTCTCGCTCGGCACGAACCTAGCGTTTGGACAGGGGCTTGTAGGGTAGGTCGAGTTTTCCGGTGTAGTGGGAGTCGGGGCGCAGCAGGCGGTTGTCAATCCGGGTGTACTCGAGAATATGGGCACACCAGCCTGAGATACGGGCCACCGCAAAGATGGGTGTGAAAAACTCGAGGGGATAGCCCAGGTCGGAGTACACCACCCCCGAGTAGAAATCCACGTTGGGGTAGATGCCCTTGGGGTTGTAAATGGCGCCGGCTTGACGCTCGAGCTCCTTCAGGATGGCATATTCCTTACTATGCCCGTGCTTGGCAGCAACCTCGCCCGCGTACTTGTCAAGCACACCGGCCCTGGGGTCGTAGGATTTGTAGACACGATGGCCCATGCCCATCACACGACCTTTTTTAGCCTGCAGTTCAGCCAGCCAACTCGAGACCTTCTCAGGTGAACCGATCTCGGCAATCATCTTCATGACCGCTTCGTTGGCTCCACCATGGCGGGGGCCTTTGAGCGCACCCACCGCCGCCACAATCGAGCTGTAGATGTCAGCCTGGGTGGAATAAGCAGCAATAGCGGTAAAGGTGGAAGCGTTAAAGCCATGTTCGGCCTGCAAGATGAGGGCTACGTCCATCAGCTTGGTTTCCTCTTTGCTGGGAACTTTGCCATTCGACATGTAGAGGAAATTGGCAGCATGGGACAGGCCTTTACGAGGGGCAAGAATTTTTTGTCCTTCACGGTGGCGCTTCGTAGCGGCCACAATAGTGGCAAACTTAGCAATCAGCGAGAGCGATTTCTCGTACAGCGCCTCGGGCGAGACATCACCCTCGGTGGGGTCTACCATGCCGAGTTCGCTCACGGCCGTGCGGAGCATGGACATGGGGTGGGCGTTACGGGGGAACTGCTTAATCTGTTTGATGATCGAGGGTGGTAGCGCCCGCAGGGAGGCCAGCCTGGCGCTGAAAGCCTTTAGCTCGGCCTTGTTGGGTAAGTGACCATGTAGCAATAGGTAGGTCACTTCCTCGAAGGTAGCGTACTCGGCGAGGTCTTGAATCTTGTAGCCGGCGTAGTACAGACGGCCCTGGTCTCCATCGATGAAGCACAGGCTGCTTTCGGTGAAAATTACGTCTTCCAGACCTCTGGCAATCGTCACAGTTGCACTCATGGTTTCTCCTCTAACTTTTCCGACTGATGTCGGCTTCAGCCTGTGTATTGTATCGCGTTCCTACACCGAAATACCGCAGAACAGCTCATAATCTTGCAGTGTAGTTACACTCGGGTAGTCACCACAAACCGGGCAGTCGGTGCGCCGAGGAAACCGGATTGTTCGAAAGTGCCCCTGTAATCCATCATAGACCAGTAGCTTGCCCGAGAGGGTTTCGCCCTGTCCCAGCAGAATCTTGAGCGCTTCGGCGGCCATCAGGCTACCGATAACCCCCGGTAGAACCCCAAAAACCCCCGCTTCAGCGCAGCTCGGAACAGTGCCAGGTTTGGGCGGTTGAGGGAACAAGCAACGGTAACAGGGCCCGCCCTGGTGGTGAAAGACCGAAAGCTGCCCTTCGAACTGGTGTATTGCACCGTACACCAGTGGCTTATCAAGCAATACACACGCATCGTTAACCAGGTAGCGGGTCGGAAGGTTGTCCGTGCAATCGATGATCAGGTCGTAGGACTCCAGAATTGGAAGTGCGTTTTGTGAATCGAGTTTGTGGGCGTAGGCTTCCACATGAACGTGAGGGTTGAGTTGGTTCAAACGAACTTTGGCCACCTCAGCTTTGGGCTGCCCAAGGGCCTGGGTATCAAACAAAACCTGCCGCTGTAGGTTGGAAAGGTCCACGGCATCCATTTCCACAATCCCCAGGCGGCCCACCCCGGCGGCTGCAAGATACATCAGGACCGGCGAACCCAAGCCTCCAGCCCCCACCACCAGTACCGCGCTTTGCTTCAGCCTGGCCTGACCGGCCCCTCCCACCCCCGGAAGCACAATGTGCCGGGCGTAGCGATCCAGTTCTTCTTTGGTCCACATAGCATCCTCGAACAGCCTAAACAGCCCTGCTCATACCTTAGGTGTCGCTACCTCGAGCTGGATGACCACCTCGTCACCCTCGGGCAGTCTGTACGCCCGCACCTCACCCGACTGCATGTCGAATATCACGTAGGGAACGCGCCAAAAGGCTTGCGAGCGGTCGGTTTCACTGGGCCGGGCCGGGCCGGTAGGGTGTGAGTGGTATATGGCCACGAGCTCGAGGCCTTCCCTCTCGATGCGTAAAAGCAACATGGTCAGGGCCTGCGGATCGGCCTCGTAGCGTTTTTGGGGCATGGGATGAACATTTTCCAGCGGCCAGACCTGCCTCACCTGGCCTCGCTTGCCCACCCAAAGCCCCACCCCTTCGCGCGGCAACACGGCCTGGAGGTGGCTCAGGGTTTGCTCGAGGCAGTCCTGCTGAATCCGCAACATGCTTACTCCCCTGCCCCCAGTAGCAGCACCTCGCTTAAAAACCGGTTGAGCGGAAGCAGCTTACGAAAAGCCTTTTCTACCGTTTCAGGAAACCGATCGGAAAGCACTTCGTTTTCGTCCAGGCTGTAGGAAACAGTAAAACTCCTCTGCTTGAGGTCTTCGACTAGTGGATGATCGGCGCCGTAGCCCTTGGGCGGGCGAACGAGCTTGCCTTCTCCGTCTAGCTCGAGCTTCTTGCGCAGGCGCAACCAGCGGGCATCTTGTCGGGCGATGGCGGCCCGGATGCGCCTCAGGTTTTCCGGCTCGGGCATCCATATGCCGGCTCCCAAAAAGCAGTTATCGGGCTCGAGGTGAATGTAAAACCCGGGCAGGTGGACATCCTGACCCAGCCGGTGGCGAAACTGCGCAGCGGCGTGCGTCTTATAGGGGGCTTTGTTCACACTAAAGCGGGTGTCGCGGTTGATTCTAAAGAGACTGCGGGGGCCGGCCAGATAATCGGGGCTGATGCGGTGCAGACGAGGGGCAAAATCTTCAATGAAGCGTAGAAATGGCGCGCGCACGTGCTGTTCGTAGCGCTTTTTATTGGACTGAAACCAGGTTCGGTGGTTGTTGAAGCGAAGTTCTATCAAAAACTGAAACAGCTCCGGCGAAAAGTACGGGGTCACGATAGCACCCTCCCGAATATACCCCACACGATGGCATTATTTCAGTGCGGGCGAGAAGCCGCCATTACCCTCTGGGGCCTAGTTTAATTGCGCCAGGGCTGCCTGAAGTTGCTCTGGGCTCATGTAACCGCGCACTTCGCCTACCAGCTTACCCCTGGAGTTATAAAAAAAATTGGAGGGGTAGCCGTTGACCCGCAGGGCGCTCGAGACCGTGCGCAGCGCATCCTGGTAGACCACGGCGCTAGAAAAACCACGGGTATCGTGAAACTGGCGCACCAGCTGGGCCGGCTCCCCATCGTTTACAAAAGCAAACCGCACATCCGAACGTTGGCGGGCCATCTGCTCGAACTCGGGCAACTGCCGCTGGCAGTAAGTGCACCAGGTAGCCCAGACCGTTACCACGGTGGGCTTGCCGCTTTGCAACATTTCGCTGCGACCATCCAGGCGCACCAACTGGGTTTGGGGCAAATCGCCGGCTCTTTGGGGCGGTGTTGAAAGCAGGGCCAGCAAAATCAAACCAACTACGATCAACACCACAAAACCTATTTGCCATGCTGGGGAGAGTCCTTTGGGAGAAGCTTGCATCTTTTCCAGTCTAGCAGGGTTGGCCTGCGGCAAATGTTCGCGCCCTCCAAACGACCCCATGCGTTTTGCACATTTCCCCAAGCCCGGCACAGTCATGTTGGCCACACCCCCGCCCCATTACTTCTCGCCGTGAAAAACAGCTGGAATCTGGCTTTGATCAGTGGCGCCAAGATTCAACAAAAGACCGTTTTCAAATACTATGCTGCGCGCTTTACAACAGTGGCCGGCCGCGAAAACGAGAGGGGACAAAGAGACCTGCCTCAACGGGGTGACACCAACTTTACCTGGATGGTTATCTTAGAGCGCCGTTCATATTCCCCCTCATCCGGCGACACCCCGCGTTTAGAGAGTCGCGTTCCCATCACTGGTAAATATAGAACGCTCTTCACATAGAATCTCCCGAGAATCAAGAATCCTTATCCGAGACAGAGCAGTTGCCGCCAGGAAGCTCGAAACCCAAGCACCCGTGGGCCGGGCCCGGCCCACGCTTGGGTGCGTAACATGCGTCTGGGCGCAGACGCATTCTCGTTTTCGCGGGCGGCAACGTCTGTGAAGGGCGCGATAGCCCTGCTGGTTCGACTTCATCCGGCGAGGCACCCACCAAATCTGGTAAAAGTGGAGGCGATACAAGCAGTTCCTCAACGAAGCTACAGGCGCAGGTCTGCGCAGTACAGGTAGGCAAACGCAAAACCGAGCGTATACTGCCCTTGTGTCCGCACGGCCGAGTGTTCATGCCTCCACAGAAGTCCCGATTCCAACCCAGGTCAAGAAAAATACCTGGCTGCTGGCCATTACCCAGGCCATCAATGGGGCCGGGATGCAGCTTGTACCCACCTTTGGAGCCATTCAGGTAGTAATGCTGTTGGGCAATGCTGCCTTTGCCGGTCTGGCGACCAGCCTGATGGGTCTGGCCAGGGTCATGACGTCCTATTTCGTGGGAGGAATGACCGACCGACGCGGCAGAAAAGCCGGGCTATACCTGGGGTTGTGGCTGGCCATGGTGGGGGCCTTGCTTATCGGCACCGCAACCCTGCTGGGTTCGCTTGCTCTTTTTTGTGTAGGGGCGCTGGTCTTTGGCAGTGGGGTGGGGGCCGTGCAGCAGATGCGCGTGGCGGCCGCCGATATGTACCCCCCCAGCCGAAGGGCTGAAGGGCTCAGCCTGGTGGCGATGGGCTCGCTCCTGGGTGCAGCTATTTCTCCCGTGCTGGTCTTTGTGGCCGAGCGGCTGGGCCTGACTTTGGGCATGAACCAAATTGCCCTGGCCTGGTTGATGGTGCCGCTTCTGATACTACCGGGCTTTTGGCTGGTTAGAAGCATTCGGCCCGACCCCAAGCAGATGGCCCTCGAGCTCGGGCGTTACTACCCGGCCAGCGCACTCAGCAGCAACGCCCAGGCTCTCGAAAACATAGAGAAAGCCGACCTGGCCCGCGTCCGGGTTGCAGCCATCCTTTCGGCGGTAACCGTTCAGGGCCAGATGGTCATGATGATGGCCATGACCCCGCTGGCCCTCAAGGCCCTCGACTGTAGTCTGTCGCAAATATCCTTTTCGGTGGCGCTGCACGTAATGGGCATGTTTGCCTTCTCCTGGCCGATAGGTCGGCTGGCCGACCGTTTGGGCCGCCAGCCCGTTATTCTGGCCGGGCTGGCGGTAGCAGGGCTGGGGGCTCTGCTGGTGGGTATGGGGCAAGGCTACTGGGTGATTAGCGCCGGCACCTTTCTGGTGGGGCTGGGCTGGTCGGGTACGTTCCTGAGCGCCAACACCATGCTGGCCGATGTCACCCCTGCTACCCGACGGGGCCAGGCCATTGGGGTGCTCGAGCTCTGGTCCAACGCAGCAGGCGTGAGCCTGCCCATCCTGGGCGGGCTTCTGGTAGAAGGGTTCGACCTGCATACACTGGGCTTTGTGGGCGCCCTGCTGGTACTGGTTCCGCTTTATCAAGTTTTGCGGGTGCAGGAGCCAAAACCCGGAGACTACCGCTAAACAGCGCCTCGACACTGCCCATGGCTATACCCAAAGAACTACTCCCCTACCAGACCTATGCCGAATGGCTGCGCAACATTGAAGGGTATGCCGGCCAACTGGCCTTTGTACGGGAGCTGCCCGCACGACCGCCACAAAAAACAACCTACAACGGACTTTTCTCGGGCGTTCTGATGGCCCTGGGGTTGCAGCCCTTCAGTTTTCAGGCCGAAGCCTTCGACCAAATGGCGCAGGGACAACACATTGTCCTGGCTACCTCCACAGCCTCGGGCAAAAGCCTGGTTTTTCAGGTGCCGGTGCTCAAAGCAGCCCTCGAGGGCGGAACTTCGCTATTGATCTACCCCACCAAGGCCCTGGCCCACGACCAGCTCGTCCGGCTGCGGCAGATGGGCCGGCTGCTCGAAATCGAAGAGCACATCTACACCTACGATGGCGACACCCCCGAGGCCCAACGGCAAAAAGCCCGACAACAAGGCCGCGCCCTGCTGACCAACCCGGACATGCTGCACTTTGGCCTGCTGCCCCGCCACGCCGACTGGGCGGAGTTCTTATCCAAACTGCGCTACCTGGTACTGGACGAGCTGCACGCTTACCGAGGGGTGTTCGGCACCCATACTGCCCTAATCTTGCAACGATTGCTGCGGCTGGCCTGGCACTATGGGGCCATCCCCCAAGTGATCGCTGCCAGCGCCACCATTGCCAACCCCGCCGAGCACGCCCAGAGCCTGACCGGTTTGCAGTTTTCCCTGCTGACGGCCAACCCCTCGAGGGCCGAGCGGGAGTTTGCGGTCTGGGTACCCCGGGCCCTCGATAAGGAAGGCAAACACCGCCGCAGCCCCAACCTCGAGGCGGCCCTGCTGGCCCGCCACGCTGCCGAACAGGGCCTGAGAACCCTGATTTTCACCAACGCCCGCCGCACCGCCGAGCTGGTCGCGCGGTATGCAGCCGACGAGCGGGTACGGCCCTACCGCGCGGGCTATACAGCAAAAGAGCGCAGAAAACTGGAGCAGGCCTTGCAGGAGGGCGAGGTTCGGGTGCTGGTGAGCACCAGTGCGCTCGAGCTGGGGGTAGATATTGGCGGGCTGGACGCGGTCATTCTGCTGGGTTATCCGGGCTCGGTCAGTTCATTCTGGCAGCGGGCCGGGCGGGCCGGGCGGGCCGGGCGGCGCTCGCTGGTGCTGTGGATTCCGCGGGAAGACCCTATGGATGCCTTTTTCGAGGAACATCCCGAACTGCTCCTGTCCAGCGCCCCCGAGTCGGCCATTGCCGACCCCGAGAACCCCGTCCTTTTCCCCCTGCACGCTCACTGCGCTGCAAGAGAGCTGCCCATTGCCCTACCTGACGTACAGACCGCTTCCAGCCCCGATACCCCGCCCCTCGACCCCTTCTATAAGCCCTGGCAAAATATCCAGCCACCCCTGGTCGAGCGATACAAGCGCCTTTATACCCCGCTGCGCCAACCCCACCAGGCCCTGGTGCTGCGGGGGTTCGGTCGGAGCTTTAGCCTTCGCGACAACACCGGCAAGCTTTTGGGCACCCTGGACGAACGACAGGCCTACTGGGAGGCCCATCCGGGGGCGGTGTATTTGCACCAGGGCGAGAGTTATCTGGTACGCAACCTTGACCCCGAGCAGCGCGAGATTGTGCTGCTGCCGGGCCTCGAGGACTACTACACCCAGCCCCGGGCCGAGACCGAAATCGAGGTACTGCAGGGAGAGGAAATCCTGAACGGTATCTGGGTGGGGCCGGTGGTGCTGCGGGAGCGGGTCACAGGCTATGTTAAAAAGCGCTTTGTGAGCGAGGCGGTTCTGGAAGAAGTGGCCCTCCTGATGCCCGAACTCACCTTCCAGACCGAGGCGGTCTGGTTTCACCCCTGCGCGGGGCTGGAGGTGCTGCCTGCGCTGGAGGGCATGAACGCTATCGAAGCGCGCTGGCCCGACCAAACTTTTCTGACCGAAGCTCTGGTGCCCTCGGCCATACACGCCCTCGAGCACACCCTGATTGGCCTCCTGCCCCTCTTTGTGCTGGCCGAGCGACAGGACATTGGGGGGGTTTCGTATCCTTTTTATCCCCGGCCCCTGGCCTCCGGTAGCGGCCCGACCATCTTCATCTACGACGGCTACCCCGGCGGGGTAGGGTATGCTCGAGCGGCTGCGCGGCAGTTCCCCCGCTGGATCATGGCGGCGCGAGACCTGCTCCAGCGCTGCCCTTGCGAAGCGGGCTGTCCGCGTTGCATCCTGTCTCCCAAGTGCGGCAACGGCAACCAGTTTCTGGACAAACAAGCCGCCCTTTTGCTGGCCGAAGCACTTTGTACTCGATATCAGACCGGAAAGCCCAACTGATGGATCAGGTAATTGCCCAGATTTTAGCGCTGCTCAAGTCCGACCCCAAGGTGATGGGGGTTCTGCTCACGGGCTCGCGCGCCCGGGGCGACGCCACCCCCGGCTCCGACTTCGACTTCTGGGTGCTTTTGAGCGGGGTCAACGAGCGCCGCTTCCGCAGCGAGGAGCAGCAGGGTTACCTGGTGGAGATGCATTTTCGCAACCTGGTGCAGGCCCGCGACAAGATGCGCCGCCACGCCATGGAGCTCTACAGCCACCTGGATGGCAAAATCCTCTTCGATCCCGAGGGCAAACTGGCCGAGCTGCGGGTAGAGGCCCAACAGCTTTTCGAGGCCTACCAGATGCCCGAGGCTGAACGCAAAGCCCTGGCCTACTGGCTGGAGAATGCCCGGCGCAAGCTCCAGACTGCCCTGAGTGAGCAAGCCCAGCTCAAAATGGGCTACCTGGCCAGCATCCAGGGCTGGAAGATCCTGGAGGGCCTGTGGGCGGCTAACCACAAGCCCATGCCCCCGGCTGGGGCGGTCCTGGCGCATATCACCCGGCTCGAGGCCCCCCTCCCCCACTTCGAGCTGATCAACGGACTTTTCGCCAGCGACCCCTTATCCCGCAGCAAAACTGCCCTGGTGCTCATTGACTGGATTCTGCCACGCATAAACTAAGTTCCCGTGGGCCTGCCTTCGCTCAAAGACGTAATTGCCGCCATCGCCACCCCCCCGGGCAAAGGGGCGGTTGGGATCGTGCGGGTCTCGGGCGAGGGCAGCCTGGAGCTGGTCTCGAGGCTCTGGCAAGGCAAGAACCCTAGCCAGCTCGCAGGAGGTCGGTTTACCTACGGCGCAATTTGCGACCCCCAGACCCAGGAAGTGCTGGATCAGGCGCTCTTGCTGGTTTTTCGCCAACCCCACTCCTACACCGGCCAGGACAGCGCCGAGTTGCATACCCATGGCTCCCCGGCAGTATTGCGCCGGGTTTTGCAGGCGCTCTTTGAGCAAGGGGCCCGCCCCGCCCAGCCCGGCGAGTTCACCCTGCGGGCTTACCTCAACGGCAAAATGGACCTGGCCCAGGCCGAGTCGGTGCTGAGCCTGGTGGAGGCCGAGTCAGACGCCGCCCGGCGGCAGGCCCTGCGGGGCTTGAGTGCAGGGCTTTCGCAAAAGATTGCCCACATCTCCGAGGAACTCTTTACCCTGCTGGCGCATATCCAGGCCTGGCTGGACTACCCCGAGGAAGGGGTCGAGCCGGCCCAGATTCAAGAGACGCTAAAGCCCGTTTTGCTCGAGGTTCAGCACCTGCTGGCCACCGCCCCCGCCGGACGTATCGCCCAGAAAGGGGCCCGTATTGCCCTGGTCGGCGCCCCCAATGCCGGCAAGTCCAGCCTGCTCAATGCGCTGCTGGGCTACGAGCGGGCCATCGTCACCCCTATTCCCGGAACCACCCGCGACTACCTGGAAGCCCCCCTGGAAATAGCCGGGGTGCCCATCGTGGCCGTAGACACCGCCGGCGTTCGCGAGACCGAGGACCTCATCGAGAAAAGCGGGGTGGAGCGGGCCTTGCAGATTGCTCAGGAAGCCGACCTGGTGCTCTACCTGGCCGACCAGAGCCAGCCCCGCCCTACCCCACCGCCGTTGCCCTGGGCGCGCACCCTGATGGTTGCTACCAAAGCTGACCTGCCGCCCGTCTGGACGGAGCATTCGTTTCTGAGGGTCTCGAGCCAGACCGGCTTGGGCCTGGAGGCCTTGCGCCAGCAAATCCATCAGCGGCTGCTGGGTGAGGCCCCCGAAGGCGAAATATGGATTAGCAACGAACGTCACGTGGAGGCTCTGCGGCGCGCAAAAGCCCATCTGTTGGAGGCCATGGAGGCCCCCGAAGACCTGGCCGGGGTTTCGATCGAAATGGCCCTGGACGCACTTGCGGAAATTCTGGGCAAGGACGTTTCGGAAGAAGTGATTGACCGGGTGTTTCGCAACTTTTGCGTGGGAAAATAAAGGGGTACCGGTAGCCTATGGTCCATAGCCGATAGCCAGCGACCCTACGACCATCCTGCTCATAAGGACATGGCCCGAACCTTGGCTTGCGTCTTATAGCAAAATCCTCATGAACCCCTTGCCTTCTCCCCTGGGCGGGAGGAGGCGACACCCCGACCGCGTTATCTACCAGTGATGGAAACGCAACTCTCTACTCCTGGGGGTGTCGCCCAGGTTACGGCTTTGCCAGTGCTTGCAGCAGAATCGCGTAAGCGACTCGCCTGGGATGAGGGGATTTGGGAACAAATCTAGAAGATAACGATTCAGGTACGGTTGGTCTTACCTGCCTGGCCCCGTGGGCTTGGTACTTGTACGTGACCTGTTCCCTGCGTACACTTGCCCCAATGTCCACGCCGAAGATTACCTCCATACGCAGTGTGCAAACCTATCTGGTGGCCGTGGGTCTAATGGTCATGGGTGCGGTGCTGGTGGGGCTTTGTGTGGGGGCCTGGTTCCAGGGCGTCGAGCCGCGCTGGTCGGTAATCCTGTTTGGGCTTTTGGGGATTTACATGGTGTTGCTGGGGGTGGAAGAGGGCTGGCTCTCGGGCCTCGAGGTCACCCCCCGTTGCTTGCGCCTGCAAAGCTTTGGGCGCTGGCAGGAATACCCCCTGGAGGGGCTGGAGGCGGCAGACGGACTGCGCGACATTCTGGCCGGCGGCCTGCAGCTTATTTTGATTGGTAAGGAACGCGAGGCCCTAAAAGTGCCACTCCGGCGCTACCGCAATGCCGGCCAGCTCGCCCAGGCCCTGCTGGATGCCGCCTGGCTGCACAACCCCGACCTGGTAGTTATGCCACGGCTCGCACGCCGCCTGGGCGCGCCGCCTTTCGGTGTACTGGCTGCCCGTAAGCGCTCGGGAAAGCCTCAGTAGCCTCTAATATGAAGACATGGAGTGGCTCTGGGTAGGTATGGCATATGGGCTGGGCTGGCTGGCCAATCGGTTCGGCTGGCCGCCTTTGGTGGGGTATTTGGCGGCTGGCTTTGTCCTGTGGGGCCTGCAGCAACAGCCCAACAACCTGCTGGAAAACCTGGCCGATATTGGCGTCTTGCTCCTGCTGTTTACAGTCGGACTAAAACTGCGCTTTAGCAGCATGGTGCGCCCCGAAGTCCTGGGGGTGGGGGGGCTGCACCTGCTCTTGTTTGCCTTGCTGCTGGGAGCAGTGGTGTTCTGGGCCGGGCTCAGCGCCCAAGCGGCTTTGTACCTGGGGATTGGCCTGGCCTTTTCGAGTACCGTGCTGGCCGTCAAGCTTCTCGATGACCGGCGTGAACTGTCCACCTTTCACGGCCGGCTTGCGGTCGGAATTCTGATTTTGCAAGACCTGGTGGCCATTGGCCTGATGGCCTATGTCGGGGTCAAGAACCCCACCCCCTGGGCCTTGCTGCTGCTGGGACTGCCGCTGCTGCGGCCTGTGGTGGGGCGCATCCTCGAGAAAAGCGGCCACGACGAGCTTTTGTTGCTTTATGGCCTGGGGCTGGCTCTGGGCGGGGCCAGCCTGGCCCGAACCCTGGGGGTCTCGCCCGAGCTGGGGGCTTTGCTCATGGGCGCCGCGCTGGCCGGACACCCCCAGGTTTCCGAGCTCTCGCGCACGTTGTGGGGGCTCAAAGAAGCCTTTCTGGTGGGCTTCTTTTTGCAGATAGGCATGATGGGCCTGCCAAATGGCGATGGCCTGGGGCTGGCCCTGGGGCTGCTGGCCCTGCTGCCCCTCAAGGGTGTACTCTTCTTTGCACTCTTTATCGCTTTTGGCTTGCGGGCCCGCACGGCTTTTGTGACCAGTGTTTCGCTTTTGAGCTACAGCGAGTTTGCCCTGATTACAAGCCTGGCTGCGGTGGAGGGCAACCTTGTACCGGCCGCGTATGGGCAGCTGGTCAGCCTGGTAGTAGCGGTCTCGCTAGCGCTGGCCGCCCCCCTCAATCGTTCGGTGCACAACCTCTACCAGCAGCTCGAGCCCTACCTGCTGCGCTTCGAGCGCAAAGGGCGCCACGCCGACGACGAGCCCACCAGTTTGGGCGGGGCCGAATGGCTGGTGGTGGGAATGGGCCGCACCGGAGGCGCCGCCTACAAGATGCTGGCCGGTCAGGGCTACCGCGTATTGGGCCTCGACGCCGATGAGGGCAAGCTCGACTTTCACCGGAGCAAAAAGCGTCAGGTGCGCTACGGCGACGCTGAAGACCCTGAGCTCTGGGAACGCCTCGAGCTCACCGGCTTGCGCGGGGTGCTGCTCACCCTGCCCGACCTCGAGGCCAAGCTGCGGGCGGCGCGCGGCCTCAAACAGCGGGGTTTTACGGGCCTCATCGCTGCCACAAGCTATCACCGCGAGGAAGACCCCCTCCTGGCGGAAGCAGGCGCTACACTCATCTCGCATCCCTTCGCCGAGGCCGGAGAGCGTCTGGCCGAGCGTGCCCTGGGCCTCAACCTCGTAGAGGAGCCCGAAAACCCCCAACTCGCCGAGGCCGGGCCCGATTGAAACCCCTACTCTGCTGTGTGTTCGGCCAGTGTCCAGGCCTTCTTACCTACACCTGGCACCTTGCTGACCGCAAACCCTGCCGCGGCCAAGTTGCGGCGAAAGCGCCCCGCCACCGAGTAGGTAGCCAGCCGTGCACCCCCACCAGCCGCCCCGAACAGCTTTTGCAGAACACCAGGTTGCCAGGGCTCGGGGTTCACTTGCGGGCTAAAGGGGTCAAAGTAAAGGGCCGTTGCCCAGTCAGAAGGCATGGCAGCCGCGACAACATCTTCAAAGCGCACCTCGAGCCTGCCCCAAACACCCTCCAGCCGTAAAGGGGCCCGCGGATGGGCAGGCCAAATAGCCAGCAAATCCATCCATACCTGCTCGGCAGCAGGCGAAAGCGGAACCCCAACCGACGCCAGTATCATCCTCGAGACCGGATAGCCCTCGTAGCTGAGGTATTCAAAAAACACCCCGCGTCGCAGGCAGTTTTCCAGGGTCGCCCGGAAATTAACCCCCAGCCCAAAGCCCACCTCCAGCACCCTGGGGGATGGGTGCCGATGGGTCTGGGTGAGCTTCAGGTAGAGCTCATTGGCCTGCATCCAGGCCCCGTGCCGAGAACTGTAGGCCTCCTTGAATACCGGATGCACCAGCGTGGGTGAACCGTCCTCTGTCTGTAGCCGCTGGTAAATGTCGGAACGCTCAGGTGCCAATCTCAACCCTCTGGGCTTCTTGTTGCATGCGGGCCCACAGCGCTTCCACATGTGGGCGTTCGGTGGCCTCCGCGCCAATAGAGACCCGCACCATCCAGCGCCCTTTGAGCAGGGCTGCGGTCAAGAAAGCCCGGCCCGTGCGGTTGATACGGGCTACCCAGTCCTGGGTGTGCCGGTCGAGCTGCTCCGGGCTCAGGCCCCCTGGGTTGTAGCGCACACACACCGTTTGCAAAGGCACCGGCGCCAGCAGCTCCCAGCCGGGGGTCTGTTTGACCTGGACCTCGAGCCACTTGGCGTTGGCCAGGTCGCGCCGCAGCCGCGTCTGCAAGCCTTCCACTCCCAGTTCACGCAGCGTGAACCAGATCTTGAGGGCTCGAAAGCGACGGCCCAGCGGGATGCCCCAGTCTTTGTAGTTCTTGACCTGCCCATCGGCAGCCGAGTGGAGGTAGGAAGGGTTGGTGGACATGGCCCGGATCAGGTGTTCGGGCTCACGCACATAGTAAAGCGAGCAGTCGAAGGCCACCCCCAGCCACTTGTGGGGGTTGATGACGATGGAGTCGGCCTGCTCGATGCCATCCCACATCCACCGGCACTCCGGCAGAATCATGGCGGCACCGGCCATGGCCGCGTCCACATGGAGCCACAGGCCATACTGCTGGCATAGCTCGGCAATTTTTCGCACCGGGTCAATGGCCGTGGTGGCCGTGGTGCCCACGGCAGCCACCACCGCGCAGGGCTTGCGCCCTTCGGCCAGGTCGCGCTTGAGGGCGGCCTCGAGCGCATCCAGCCGCATGGCGTGGGCCTCGTCGGTTTCGATCAGGCGCAGATTTTCGCGACCAAAACCGGCCAGCAGTGCGGCTTTGGGCACCGAGCTGTGGGCCTGGTCGGACACATACACCGTGAGGGGACGGGCCTCGGCCTGGAGCCCGCCCCGGTCCTGGGACTGGCCTGTGGCCCATTCGCGCGCAGTGAGCAGCGCCACCAGCGTACCGGTGGAGGCAGTGTCTTGAATAACCCCCTGAAACTGCGCCGGCAAGCCCAGCATCTGGCGCAGCCAGTCGGTCATTACCTCTTCTACCTCGGTCAGGGCCGGGCTGGCCTGCCAGGTTATGCCGGTCTGACCGAGCCCGGTGGCAATGAGATCGGCCAGCACCGAGGAGAGCGGCGCGTTCGATGGAAACCAGGCGAAGAAATAGGGGCTTTGCCAGTGGGTCAGGCCGGGGAAAAGCGCTTTCAGGTCTTCCTGTACCCCTTCCAACCCCTGTGCTTGTTGAGGGGGAGCCGAAGCAAATAAGGCTTTGATGGCCCCCGGCTGGACCTGCGCCATCACCGGCTGGGTCTCGAGGCTGGCACGGTATTCGGCAATGAAGTCAATCAGTTGGTAGCCCAAACGCTTGAACTCTTCCGGCGACATGAAAATAGCCTACCAAAGCCCAGGACTTGCAGCATACGAGGTCAGAGGCCAACCAGGGTTAGAATGGCATCCATGGAGATTACTCCTGAACTGGTCAAAAATCTGGGCAAGCTTTCACGGCTGGCGCTCACCCCGGAAGAAGAGGCGAAGCTCGAGGGTGAGCTTCGCTCAATTGTGGTTTTTTTTGAAAAGCTGGGCGAGCTGGATACCGAAAACCTGCCCGAAATGGCCCGCCCAGTTGAAATTACCAACCGCTTGCGGGCCGATGAAATCCGGCCTTCCTTGAGCCAATCGGAAGCCCTGTCGGTAGCCATCGAACAGGAAGAAGGTCAGTTCAAAGTACCAAGGGTCATTGAATAACCTCGAGCAGCTGGGGCCTGGAATCAAGAGTTCCAGCCTCGAGCCCTGGCCCCAGCCCTCGACCCCGAGCGCCGATATGCTAGACATCAAATTCATCCGCGAAAACCCCGAAATCGTCCGCGAGGCCATCGAAAAGAAAGCCGTCACCCTCGACCTCGACGAGTTGCTGGCCCTGGACGCACAGGTGCAGGAGCTCAAGCGAAAAACCGAGGCTCTCCAGGCCGAGCGCAACGCCAACGCCAAAGCTGCCAGCAAGGCCCGGCCCGAAGAGCGCGCAGCCATGATTGAAAAGGGCAAGGAGATTGGGCGGCAGCTCGCCGAACTCGAGCCCCAGCTACGCGACCTCGAGGCTAAGCTGAAGAACCTGCTCTATCTAACACCTACCATTCCCTGGGAGGGTGCACCGGTTGGCCCCGACGACTCGTTCAATGTGGAGACCCGCGTCCACGGCAACCCCCGCATCTTCCTGTTTGAACCCCTCGACCATGTAGCCCTCATCGAGAAAAACGGCTGGGGCGATTTTGAACGGGCGGCCAAAGTTTCGGGCTCGCGCTCGTATATCCTGAAGGGCGACCTGATGGTCTACGAGCAAGCCCTGCTGCGCTTTGCCCTCGACCGGATGATTCAGGCCGGCTTTACCCCCATGAGTGTACCCAGCCTGACCAGGGAAGAGGTGCTGTACGGGCACGGCCAGTTCCCCACCGCCCGCGACCAGGTGTACTCGGTAGATGGCGAGGATGCCTTCCTGGCCGGCACGGCCGAGGTGCTGCTCAACTACCTGCACGCCGGCGAGATTCTGCCCGAGAGCGAATTGCCCAAAACCTACACAGCACTCTCTCCGTGTTTCCGCAGTGAGGCCGGCTCGGCAGGCAAGGATGTGCGCGGCCTGATGCGCGTGCACCAGTTCAACAAGGTAGAGCAGTACGTGCTCTGTAAGGCCGACCTGGAAGAGTCGAAGAAGTGGTTCGACACCATGCTTTCCATCTCGGAGGGCATCCTGCAAGCCCTCGAGCTGCCTTACCGGGTACTGGAGGTATCCACCGGCGATATGGGCCTGGGCAAGTACCGTCAGGTAGACCTGGAAACCTGGGTTCCCAGCGAGAACCGCTACCGCGAGACCCACTCCTGCTCGGCCCTCCTGGACTGGCAAGCCCGGCGGGCCAACCTGCGCTACCGCGACGAAAACGGCAAAGTGCGCTATGCCTACACCCTCAACAACACCGCCCTGGCCACCCCCCGCATCCTGGTCATGCTGCTGGAAAACCACCAGAACGATGACGGCACCGTTAACGTGCCGAAAGCCGTGCAGCCCTATTTTGGCAAGGAAAGGCTCGAGCCTACCCCCTGATTTACAAAACCCCGGTAGGTTTGCTCGAGGCCAATGCCCCCTCTAACCAGAGCAGGGGCGCTTCCCTCCGAAACCCTCCACTCCGCCTCTTCATGCCAGCAGTGGCGCACCGTTCGGGATGCACCATCTACCCGGCAGGTCCGTAGGCTGGTCAAGCTACAACCTCAGTTTAGCGCAGACCTCTTTATACCGGCTCCTTGATACCGGATTCAAAAAGACAGTTCACAAAGCCAAAAACACCAGAGGCTGTCTTTTTGAATCCTAGAGCACACCCCTCCCTTGAGTACCGGCGCTAGCCGGGGGCCGATGGCCCTTCACTGTCGGTCGGTGAAGAAAGCGTCTCCCTTCCAAGGGGCGGTATCGCCCTCCGCTACGCGGATAACTTCCAAGGGGCGGTATCGCCCTCCGCTACGCGGATAACTTCGGTCGGGTTAGTTCGTCACCAAAGGGTGACGAACTAACCGAATCTGG
>NZ_QWKY01000170.1 GCF_003574035.1 Meiothermus hypogaeus
TCGCAGGCTGGCGCGAGACTATGAGCGGCTGGCTGAGACCTTGCGAGGTTGGCACTGGTTGGCTTTTTCGATTCTGATGACAGCGAAAACTGTGGAGCTTTTACGAACAGCTAGTTAGCAGGCTCTAGGGTATGAAACGTTTGTGGTTTTTGCTTTTGCTGCTGGCCCCGGTGCTGGCGCTGGCTCCCGGTGACCCGGTGTCCTTGCCCAAAGTGCAGGACTCCTTTGGTAAGCCTGTAGACCTGGTGGCCACAGCCAGGGAGGGGAAATATCTGTTGTTCTGGTTTTACCCTAAGGCTAGCTCGCCCGGTTGCACCGCCCAGGGCAAGCGCTATGCCGAGCTCTACAGCGAGTTCGAGAAGCTGGGTGTGGAAATTTTCGGGGTAAGTGCCGACCCCGCTGCCGACCAGTGCGCCTTCATCGAGCAGATGGCGCTTAAAGGGGCCATGCTGCCCGACCGGGATGGCACCCTGGCCAGGCTCTTCAAGGTGGGTGGGTTTTTTGGCTTCTACAACCGCGACACCATTTTGGTTAACCCTAGAGGCCGCATCGAGCGCATATGGCGCAACGTCAATGCCTTCCGCGACCCCGACACGGTGCTGGCGTACGTGCGTGAACTAAAGCGATAGGTGTTTTTCTTGCTTAGGCGCACGTTCGAAACCATGCTTTGGATTGCCTAAAAAGCCCAAGGCCGAAGGCTGGGCTCTGGGTCAGAACCAAGGCCGTGTTAGAAGAGTCCGATTCATGTGCCGATGAATCATACCGGATTCAAAAAGACAGTTTACAAAACCAAAAACACCAGAGGCTGTCTTTTTGAATCCTAGAGCACACCCCTCCCTTGAGTACCGGCGCTAGCCGGGGGCCGATGGCCCTTCACTGTCGGTCGGCGAAGAAAGCGTCTCCCTTCCAAGGGGCGGTATCGCCCTCCGCTACGCGGATAACTTCCAA
>NZ_QWKY01000171.1 GCF_003574035.1 Meiothermus hypogaeus
TAGAATCTACAAACCACCTTACCCAAATCAGGCACTGCAGTTATGTTTAGAGCATGAACCGCCGTGCTTACCCATCGGACGTCCGTGATGAGGAATGGGCTCTGGTGCTGCCCTATTTGACCCTCGCCCCGCTGGAAGCACCCCAGCGCAAGTACGACCTGCGCGAAGTGTTCAACGCCCTGCGCTGGATGGTTCGAACCGGTGCTCAGTGGGACTACCTGCCCCACGACTTCCCACCCCCCCATATCGTTCAGGCGCAAGCCTACCGCTGGATGAACCGGGGGGTCTTCGAAGACCTGGTACACGACCTGCGCATGACCCTGCGAATGCTCCAGGGCAAAGCCGCCCATCCCAGCGCTGCCATCTACGATGCTCGCACCCTACAGTCCACCCCGCAAAGTGGGGAGCGGGCCGGATACGATGGGTACAAACGACGCAAGGGAAGCAAAGTTCACCTGGCGGTAGATACCCTGGGGCATCTGCTGGCCCTGGTAGTAACGGCGGCCAGTGAACAGGAACGGGCCCAGGTGGGAGCCCTCAGTCAACAGGTGCAGGAAGTGACGGGGGAGCAGGTGGAAGTGGCCTTTGTGGATCAGGGTTACACTGGGGAGGAAGCGGCACAAGCGGCAGAGGCGGAAGGCATCGCCCTGTGTGTGGTCAAGGTGGAAGGGGCCAAACGAGGATTCGTGCTGCTGCCGAAGCGTTGGGTGGTGGAACGTTCGTTTGCCTGGACATCCCGGTTTCGCAGGCTGGCGCGAGACTATGAGCGGCTGGCTGAGACCTTGCGAGGTTGGCACTGGTTGGCTTTTTCGATTCTGATGACAGCGAAAACTGTGGAGCTTTTACGAACAGCTAGTTAGCAGGCTCTA
>NZ_QWKY01000172.1 GCF_003574035.1 Meiothermus hypogaeus
TGCTAGCGGGGGGCGGCGGGGGGAGGGGGTGCGGCTCCACACCCCCGTTATAGCGGGGTCGGGCGGCGGGCCGGGGGGCGGAGGGCGGCGGCCAGAGCGGGGTCAGGCCCCCGCCTCCCAGGGGTTGAGCAGCCGAACGGGCAGGCCCCGGAAGTGGCCGGTGTTGCGGCTGACCAGGGTGAGGCCGTGGCGCAGGGCGGTGGCCGCCAGCAGGGCGTCCAGGGGGGAAAGGGGGCGGCCCTGGTTCAGGGCCTCGCCGGTGAGGGCGCCCCACGTCTCCATGACCCCCGTGTCCAGGGGCAGAATCTGCCCGGCGAAGCGCCGCTTGAGGTCTTCGATCCAGCCTTCCAGGACAGCTCGGCGCGGCTCGGGGGCGCGGACGGCCCCCTGCACCAGCTCGCCCAAGGTGAGAGCGGAAAGGTAGGCTTCCCGCACGGAGAGCCCTTTCAGCCAGGCCGTAACCCTGGGGTCGGGCTGACGCTTGGCCGCCTCGGAGACCACGTTGGTGTCGAGCAGGTAGCTCAAAAGCCCACCTCCCGGTAGCCTGCGCGCGACCGGTCGGAGAGGGCCTCGGCCTCCTCGTCGGAGAGGGGCTCCGGCGGGCGGAGGGCCTCGAGCAGGGGGGTATCCTCGCCGCGAAGGCGGGTGTAGGTCGCCCAGTCCAGCACCACCACCGCGGGCCGGCCCCGCCGGGTCACGGTCTGGGCCTCGCCCTTCAGGGCCTGCTCCACCACCTCGGAGAAGCGGGCCTTGGCCTCCTGAAGCTGCCAGCTGCGTTTCACCCCATCAGTCTAGTCTGACTAGATGGGTTGGTCAAGCCGGACCTCCCCGTGGGGGGAAAGAGGCCCTCGGGCGGGAGGCGGGA
>NZ_QWKY01000173.1 GCF_003574035.1 Meiothermus hypogaeus
GGGAAGGCGTCGAGGTGGGCGGGCTGGAAGAACGGGTGTCCCGGCTGGCCGCCGAGGGCAAGACCGCCATGTACGTGGCGGTGGACGGCCAGCCCGCAGGGGTGGTCGCGGTGGCCGACGTGGTCCGCGAGTCCGCCCGGAAAGCGGTCGGGACCCTGCACGCGCTCGGTATCCAGACCGCGATGCTCACCGGCGACAACCGCCGCACCGCCGAGGCCGTAGCCCGCCAGCTGGGCATGGACACGGTGATCGCCGAGGTCCTGCCCGAGGACAAAGCGGCTAAGGTGAAGGAACTCCAGGCCCAGGGGCGCAAGGTGGCCATGGTCGGTGACGGGGTCAACGACGCCCCCGCCCTGGCCGAGGCCGACGTAGGCATCGCTATCGGGGCCGGCACCGACGTGGCCGTGGAGACCGCCGACGTGGTGCTGGTAAGGAACGACCCCGCCGATGTCGCCAAGGCCATTCAACTAGCCCGCAAGGTACGCGGGAAGATCAAGCAGAACCTCTTCTGGGCGGCCATCTACAACGTGCTGGCCATCCCCGTTGCGGCGGGAGCGCTCTACAACAGCTACGGTATCCTGCTGCGGCCGGAGTGGGCAGCGCTGCTGATGAGCGCCTCGACCGTGATCGTGACGGTGAACGCGCTGCTGCTGGGGGTGGGGTCGCGGCGGCGCTTTACACGGGCTTAACACAAGTCCCCCACTATCTTGCACGGAGGTAGGAGAGATGATCAGACTTGACCGCTATACATCTTTTGTATGCAACCCCAGGAACCTCAAAGCGGAGAGGGGGTTGAAGGAGAAGGCTTCCAGGGCGGCTTTTTTAGCCTGGACCTTGCGGTAGTTGAGGCAGTTCAGC
>NZ_QWKY01000174.1 GCF_003574035.1 Meiothermus hypogaeus
CCGCGTAGCGGAGGGCGATACCGCCCCTTGGAAGGGAGACGCTTTCTTCGCCGACCGACAGTGAAGGGCCATCGGCCCCCGGCTAGCGCCGGTACTCAAGGGAGGGGTGTGCTCTAGGATTCAAAAAGACAGCCTCTGGTGTTTTTGGTTTTGTAAACTGTCTTTTTGAATCCGGTATAAAAAAACCGGAGGGCTTCCTCCGGCAAGGGCTAGAATCCGGCACTACTTCTTGCGGGGGCGGTACTTGCCGTAAGAACCACGGAAAATTTTGCCACGACGGGTACGACGATCACCTTTGCCCATGCTCTACTCCTAGGCTTTGGCTCCACTCAGAAGCTGGTTCACTTTGCTCATCAAGCGCGACTTGCGACGACTGGCCGCGTTCTTGTGCAGGGTCGAGCCTTTGGCGGCCTTGTCAATGAGGCTTTCGGCATAGCGCATCACCCGCACCGCTTCGTTGGCGTTGCCTTCTTTGGCCAGGGCGACCGCTTTTTTGCTAACGGTCTTGATGGCCGACATTTTGGACTTGTTGCGGGCGCGGCGCTTGAGCGATTGCCGGTGGCGCTTCATGGCCGAGGGGTTACGAGCAGATTTCTTTTGTGCCATAGTTCTCCAAAATTGCCCATTTGGGGGCTGCGCAGCTTGCTGCAATAGCAGTAGTGGCAGCCTCGAGGCAAACCGCTCACAAGTCTAGCATATCTCCGGGGCCGATGCCTAGACCCTTTAGAATTCGACTCATCTAAAGAATTCGGTTGAGTAACGAAGTGGTGTGATGATGGGTAAAAACCAACATTTTGGAGAGGATTGGTTTGAAAGCCGTTGCCAAGCAGAGAGGGAATGTTGTATTGGACGGTGAC
>NZ_QWKY01000175.1 GCF_003574035.1 Meiothermus hypogaeus
GGGGGAGGCGGTTCCAGCCGGGGAGGGGCAAAGGGCGAGGCCCTAGGCAGGGAGGCCACAGGCTGGGCCGCTACCAGCACCCGCACCACGGTCTCGCGCGGCAGCACGACGCCGGGGCCGGGCTCCTGGCCAATCACCAGCCCCTCGGGTGCCCCGGAGGCCACGCGCACCACCTGGGCCTGGAGTTCGGCCACCGTCAGGATGTAGCGGGCCTCCTCCTCGGTCAGTCCGCTCAGGTCGGGCAGCAGGGTCTCGCGCACTGGAGGGCGGGTTCCGGTGGAGACCAGCAAACGCACCCCCTCACCGGGGCGGAGGGGCTGACCCTCGCGGGGAATGCTGGAGAGTACGGTGTCGGCGGTGTCGCCGGAGGCGATGCGGGTGATGCCTGCCACCCGGTAGCCGGAAGCCTCGAGGGCCTGGCGGGCATCCTCCAGGGAGCGCCCACTCACGGTGGGGACGTTGCCAAAGCGGGGTTTGTTGATGACCAGCTCGAGCCTGCGCCCGGGCTTCACGCGGGTGCCGGGGTCGGGGGTCTGTTCCAGAATCTGGTCTTTGGGCAGCGAGACGTCGCTCCCCTCGGTAAACTCCACCTTGAGACCGTAGGTACGCACAGCCTCGAGGGCCTGTCGGGGAGTTTTGCCTACCAGGTCGGGTAGCACGTACTCGGGTGGGTTCAAGTAGCTGTTGGCCGCTTGCCAGAGCGCTACACTGCCCAGGGCCAGCATCAAGAGACCCGGCAGCCAGCCGGGCCAGTTCCAGCGATAGGTGCGCTGCGACCGGCGGGGCCTGGCTTCTTTGGGGGTACGGGGGGTT
>NZ_QWKY01000176.1 GCF_003574035.1 Meiothermus hypogaeus
AGAGCACGCCCATCTCGGCGGCTTTGCCGGTGCCCACCATGATGCTGGTGGGGGTCGCCAGGCCCATCGCGCAGGGGCAGGCGATGATCAGCACCGCGACGGTGTTGACCAGGGCGTAGCTGACGGCGGCCTCACCCCCGAAGAGCAGCCAGACGACGGCCGTGAGCGCGGCGATCCCCAGCACGACGGGGGTGAACACCGCTACCACCCGGTCGGCCAGGCCCTGGATGGGCGGCTTGGAGCCCTGGGCCGTCTCGACCAGTTTGATGATCTGGGCCAGCACGGTGTCCGCGCCCACGGCGGTGGCCCGGAAGGTGAAGGCGCCGTTCTGGTTGATGGTCCCGCCCACCACCTTCGCGCCCTCGCCCTTGGCGACGGGGACGGGCTCGCCGGTGATCATCGACTCGTCGACGTAGCTCTGGCCCGAGATCACCACCCCGTCCACCGGGACCTTCTCCCCCGGGCGCACCGCGACCACGTCGCCGGGCAGCACCTCGTCCACCGCGACTTCCAGCTCCCCCCCGGCCCGGATCACCCGCGCGGTCTTGGCCTGCAGGCCCAGCAGCTTCTTCATGGCCTGGCTGGTGCGGCCCTTGGCGATGGCCTCGAGGTACTTGCCCAGCAGGATCAGCGTGATCACCACCCCCGCCGCCTCGAAGTAGACGTGGCGGGCCTGCTCGGGCAGCAGGCCGGGGGCCAGGCTCATCAACACGGTGACGGCGGTGCTGTACCAGAAGGCCGCCCCCGTGC
>NZ_QWKY01000177.1 GCF_003574035.1 Meiothermus hypogaeus
AGAGCACGCCCATCTCGGCGGCTTTGCCGGTGCCCACCATGATGCTGGTGGGGGTCGCCAGGCCCATCGCGCAGGGGCAGGCGATGATCAGCACCGCGACGGTGTTGACCAGGGCGTAGCTGACGGCAGCCTCACCTCCGAAGAGCAGCCACACCCCCGCGGTGAGCAGGGCGATCCCCAGCACGATGGGGGTGAACACCGCCACCACCCGGTCGGCCAGGTTCTGGATGGCGGGCTTGGAGCCCTGGGCCGTCTCGACCAGCTTGATGATCTGGGCCAGCACGGTGTCCGCGCCCACGGCGGTAGCCTGGAAGGTAAAGGCCCCGTTTTGGTTGAGGGTTCCCCCAATGACCTTCGCGCCCTCGGATTTGAGCACGGGGATGGGTTCGCCGGTGATCATGGATTCGTCCACGTAGCTCTGGCCCGAGACCACCACCCCATCCACCGGGATCTTCTCACCGGGGCGCACCGCAATTAGGTCGCCGGGCAGGACCTCGTCCACGGGGATTTCCCGCTCGGTGCTTCCCTCCACCACCCGGGCAGTCTTAGCCTGCAGCGAGAGCAGCCGCTGCATGGCCTCGGAGGTGCGGCCTTTGGCGAGGGCCTCGAGGTACTTGCCCAAGAGGATCAGCGTGATCACCACCCCCGCCGCCTCGAAGTAGACGTGGCGGGCCTGCTCGGGCAGCAGGCCGGGGGCCAGGCTCATCAACACGGTGACGGCGGTGCTGTACCAGAAGGCCGCCCCCGTGC
>NZ_QWKY01000178.1 GCF_003574035.1 Meiothermus hypogaeus
AGGTCAGCATGTTTGAGTTGAGTAGCATAGGAACGAGAGAGGCATTTGGATAAACCCAGGTTCTGTTTGAGCAGGCGATGCACCCGCTCCAGATCCCAACGAGCTTTCCAGGCGGCAAGGACTTCTTGAATGCCCGCATCCAGGGTGGAGAAGAGAGCCATCAGCTTGAAACCTGCTGGCTGGGGTAGCCAAATCAGCAGCATATCCAGTTGACCCACCTCGGCCAAGGTGATCTTGATGCGTTTGACATACCAGCCAAAACGCTTGTAATAGCGGGCTTTACCGGGTGGATAGTGCTCACCCAGTTCTCGGATAGATCGTTGGTTTCCTGCATGTTCGACCTTTTGATTCAGTCTGGCCCGAGCTACGAAAGGTATGTTGTGCTGGTAGAGCTTGGCGAGGTAAGCCTTACCCGCAAACTGGTTGTCGAACACCACGCCTGCGAGGCTATAACCATTGCCATTCTTGCGGATGGCCTCGACTACCTGCCACATCGCCTCACCAGGGGTTCGGTACGGGTATACCTCCGAACTCATGGGCTTGGTGGGGAAACCCTCCAGACTCAATGGGTAGGGATGTTTCCCATATCCAACCAGCCCACATGACAGCAGGTTATGTCCCCACACCGCAGCTTTATCACTGTTGGAGTACACCCGATCCACTCCCTCGATCCAACATCCTTGATGGGCTACGGGAACCAAGTCCACCCCCAGGTACATCCCCTTGGGGGCT
>NZ_QWKY01000179.1 GCF_003574035.1 Meiothermus hypogaeus
AGTCATATAAAAAATTCGGTTGAGCAAAGGAAGGGGCTTCTAAACTGGATTTGTGAATAACCCAGAGAAGCCCAAAGATAGTGTAGCTTGCCAGAACTGCGGAAGTGTGAAAGTCGAATGTGGCGGCTATCGCAAGCGGAAGCTTCGAACCCTGAATGGCATAGAAGAAACCCGACTCAAACGCCTGCGCTGTGCTGCGTGCAAACGGCAGATAAGGGTGGAATATACCCCAGAATGCCAACGTTATCGCTGGTATAGCCGCCTGGTGCAGGGTTTATTTGTCATCCTTGACAGCTATCGGGTTACCGAGGCGGTCAAAGCGGATATCGCTGCCTTGCTGGGTTATCCGATTGTGCTGGCCACCCGACTGGATTGGGCAGAAAGCGGTGGTTACCGGGGACAGACCTTGCTCAAAGCAGAGAACGCACAGATCAAAGGGCTTATCCGCAAGGTTTGTGTGGATGACTGGGTGTATGGGCGGGATAGCCGGGGCCAGGGTTATGGGGTCTGGGAAGCCCAGAGCGGCTGTCCTATATCGGCTGATCTGGCCGAGGAGCGGGGGTTTGAACGGGTACGGGATTTGCTCAGCGATGGGTCGCTTGATTATGTGGTTTCCGATGGGGCGCCCGAGATCACAGAGGCTTTGAACTGGCTGGGGTCTAAAGTGCAAC
>NZ_QWKY01000018.1 GCF_003574035.1 Meiothermus hypogaeus
TGGGGCGTCCACTGGATGGGGGTGGGCTCGGGGGCCGCCGCTGGGGTTCCACCGAGTCCCCTGGTATACGCGGCAATCGCCCGGGCGTCTGATTCGGAAATTTGGGGCATGGCGGGCATCACCCCGTTGTAGGTCTGGCCGCCTACTTCCAGCGGGCCGCTGATGCCCTGGCGAATCGCCTTGACCACGTAGGCCTCGTCCTGTATCCGGGGGTTGCCCGATAGGGGTGGAAAGACCCCCGGTATACCCTGTCCGTTTGCGCCGTGGCAGCCTGCACAGTTCTGGCTGTAAAGCACTGCTCCATCGGCAGCAATCGCCAGACCGAGCAGGGCGGCCACGACCACCAGTAGTTGTTTCATGCCAGCCTCCTTTGTTCTGTGTGGTTTTCCAGCCAAGACAGAAGTTCTTCGATGGCCGAGAAGGGATGTTCGACCCCGGTCCTGGCGTCCTTGATCCGGCCCTCCCAGCGGCCCGCCTGGTCCTGCCACAAAAGCACCAGGTAGACCGGCATTTTGGGTGGGGGCAGGTTGCGCTGGGTAGGTTCCTGGGCCATACACCCCTAGCTTTGGCCGGCATGCTTACAGAGCGCTTACGGGTTTGGGACATTTGCACCACCCGAAACCCCTAACCTGGGAAAAGAACCATGAATCCGGTAAGCTGGCAACTGGACGAAGATGGACGGATTGTCCACTGGACTGCGGGTGCGGCCGCTTTTTTTGGTCTGCCTGCAGCGGCGGTACTGCGCAAACCCTGCGCGGAGGTGATTGGGGGTACCGACGCCTTTGGCCGTCCGCTGTGCGTGCGCTGCCCGGTGCAGCGGGAAATTCGCTATGGGGCCTACCAGGCCAGTACCCCTTTGAGCTGGCATGGCCGGCGGCTTTTGTGCCAGGGCTATGCCGATAGCGGCGTGCGGGTGGAACTCAAGCCCAATGCAGAATGCCAGGCGGACGATTTGCTGACCTCGCTGGCCTGGGCTACCCGCAAGCTCACGGCCGAGCCGGGCCGTTTCTTCCAGACCCTGCAGGTTTTCCTGGCTGCCTTGCGCCGAGGGTTGGGAATGGAGGCTGCCGAGTTGTTCTTGGCCGATCCCCAGACCCACTACCTGGTGCTCACCGCCTACGACGGGGTGCACCGCGAAGCCTTCATGGAAAAACCGTGGTTCGCCTGGGGGGAAGGCTACCCGGGCCTGGTGGCCCTGGGTCAGCGTCCCCTGGTGACCCACGATCTGGCCTCGGATGCCCGCTATCTGCGCCAGAAGGTCAAAAAGCTGGGTTACAAGACCTATGTGTGCTATCCCCTCGAGCTCCCCCAGGGCCTGATTGGGGTGCTGAATCTGGCCAGCCGCGACCCCGATGTGGATGACCAGGCCCTGTTGCAGTCGCTCAACCTGCTGGGGCCGGTGCTGGCGGCCTCGCTGTACACCGTGCTTACCCGCTTGGGCGAGAATGGCCTGCGGGCCATTGCCCAGGCCCTGCGCCAGCGGGCCGAGGCCGAGGGGCTCGAGGTGCTTCTAAGTGAGGCGGTGGCGCTCAGCGGCGCCTCGGGCGTGCGGCTGGTGCTCAAGGACGGGCAGAGCCTGGTTCACGGAAGGCCCATGCCGGCCTGTCCCCACATGGTCCTGTGCAGGGTCTGGCAGGGCCGGGTTCAGGGGGTTCGGACGGGCCTGGAGCCCTGCCCTCATATCCAGGAGGGGCGGCCCCGTTACTGCCTGCCCCTCTGGGCGGGCTCCCAGGTGGTTGGGGTGCAACAGTTTCACTTCACCCGTTTGCCCCAGCCCCCCGGTCAGGCTGTGGCAGCCGTGCAGTGGCTCGAGCGCCTGGGTGCCGAGTTGCTGTGGCCCGAACCGCAGGTGACCCTGGAGGCCCCCTGGTTGGAGATAAACACCCTGGGCGGGCTTCAGGTGCGCCGCGCGGGTGAGATCCTGACGCCCAGGGCCTTTGGCCGCCGTCAGGCCCAGACCCTCCTGAAACTGCTGCTGGCCTACCGCGGCCAGACCCTGTCCCGAGAGGAGCTTTGCGAGCACCTCTGGCCGGACGAAGACCCCGCCCAGACCCAGGGCCGGCTGCACGTGCTGGTGCACGATCTCCGGCAGGCCCTGGAACCCGACCCCAGCCAGCCCCAGGTGGTGTTGCGGGAGGGTGAGGGTTACCGCTTTGCCCCTCAGCTGCGTTATTTTCTGGATGTAGAGCGCTTTGAAGCGCTCCTGGAGCAGGCTGAGCGGCATCAGGGGGCGGCGGCCCTCGAGCTGTATCGCCAGGCCCTGACCCTCTATAAAGGCGACTTCCTGGCCGATGAGCTGTACGCTGACTGGGCCGAACTCGAGCGCAGCTACCTGCGCGAACGTGCGGTGGGGGCTTTGTTCCGGGTGGCCGAGGTGGCCCTCTCGCTGCAGCGGCCCCGCGAGGCCCAGGAGGCCTACCGCCGCATCCTGACCTTCGACCCCTGGCGCGAAGAGGCCTACCTGCGCCTGTTGGAAACCCTTAGGCAAAGCGGCCAGGAAGCCGAGGCCCGAAGCCTTTTTGAACAGTACCGCAGCCGCATGGAACGGGATGGAGTAGAGATTTCCAGGGAGATGGCTTTCCAGGTGTAGGCCCCGGTCAAGTTGTTTTCAGGTTTCAATGGGCGCGTGTAGCACAGCCTGGCTCCGGCTGGTAGGGGCTTTCTTGCAACGCTTTATACCGACTTTACCTGTACAGGTAGTTTTGAAAGTTGTCCCAAACCCCCTCATCCGGCGACACCCCAGGTGCAGTCAATTGCGTTCCCGTCACTGTTTGTAGATAGCACGGTCGGGGTGTCGCCACCTTCTCCCGCCAGGGGAGAAGGCAAGGGGTTCTTGTGGATTTGGAATTAAGTGCAACAGGCCCGGTGGCCTCGCTTTAAACACTTTTCTTTTTTCGCGCTGCGGCCATCTGCAAGAGCTGCTCTCGGGTAAAGACCCTCTGGCTCATGGCAAAGGCAAAGACCGCCACTCCAGCGGCCTGCAAAACCCCCGACAGAACCAGCAATGCCCGCAGGCCTGGGTTTCCACTGTAAAGCGCCCAGGGCTCCGCCACCAGGCGCAAGAGCAACCCCGCATTCAGGGTGTAGTAAGCCAGGGCTTCCAGTCCTTCCTGGCGTATCTGCGCGGGCCGGGGCATCATCCAGAAGGCCACCCCCATCACCAGGTTCAAGAAGAACCCCACCAGTCCGGCGTGGACGTGGGCGGTCTTGAGGTAGGGCACCAGGCCGGGCCAGAGGTAAAAAGCGGTGCCGGTGAGTACCGTGTACAGCAAAAAAAACAGGCTGCTGCGCACAAACAGGTATTCGTAGAATGACATGTTCAGGAAGAGCTTAGCCCCGCCCGGCGGGACAGATGTCACGGGGCGTTCTGAAAAACTCGAGGGTGAAGCCTTATGAAGACCGCCCACCATTTCATACCCGACCTCTACAAAGAAGCGCAGGTGCCCTCCGGGGGCATTCTGAGCCGTACGCTGTATAGCGAAGGGGGTGTCAAGACCGTACTTTTCGCTTTCGATACCGGGCAGGAACTCTCCGAGCACACCGCCGCCCGTCCGGCCATCCTCCAGATTCTTTCAGGGCAGGGACGCTTGAAGCTGGGCGAGGATGAACAGGAAGCCAAACCGGGGTGCTGGGTGTACATGCCCGCCGGTCTGGTACACGCCATACGGGCCGAAAGTCCTCTGGTGCTGCTGCTAACTTTGTTGCCCAAAGTATGATGCCGCTCTCATCCACCCCCAGGGTGCCCCTCAAAACCGTGGCCCTTCCAAACGAACACGGCGGCTGGGGCTTTACCCTCGAGCCCATTCTGCTGGGCCTGCTGTTAGCCCCAAGCTGGGCCGGGCTGGGCCTGGGGGTTTTCGCCCTAGCTGCCTTTTTCACCCGGCACCCCCTCAAGCTCTGGCTGGCCGACCTGGGGCGCGGCAAGCGCTTTCCGCGCACACCGCTGGCTCGCAACTTTGCCATACTGTACGGAAGCCTGGCCCTGGCAGGGCTTTTATTGGCGCTCTGGACGTCCAGGGGGCCCTTCGGCTGGCCCCTGCTTCTGGCGTTACCTCTGGTGGGGGTGCAGCTCTGGTTCGACGCCCATAACCAGGGGCGCAACCTGCTCCCCGAGCTGGCGGGGGCGGTGGCGATGGGGGCGATGGCCAGCAGTATGGCCCTGGCTGCCGACTTTGAGGCCGGTCTGGCCTATGGTCTCTGGGGGGTGCTGGCCGCCCGTTCGGTAGCCTCCATCTACTATGCGCGGGCCCAAGTACGCCGCGCACGGGGCGAAATAGCAAATGTACAAGCCGTGTACCGGGCCGAGCTGCTGGCCTTGCTGGGCCTTTCGATTGGGGCCTGGGTGGGCCTGGTGCCCTGGCTGAGCGTGGCGGCCTTGGCGCTATTGCTGCCCTTGTCACTATTTACCTTCCAGAAGCCTCCCGTGCCGGCCAAGGTGGTAGGTTGGACGCAGATGGCCCTGGGGCTCCTGGTGGTGGGGGCCACGGTACTGGGTACTCGACTTGGATGGTGAAAGTGAACCTGCCTGCTAGCGAGAGGGCTGACTAGACGTGGGTCTTGGGCCGAAGAACAGCTTGCGGTTTTCGGGCCAGAACAACCAGACCAGGCCCAGCAGGGGCTGTAACAGGGGCAGAAAGCCATAATCAATGCCAAAGTCGTGCCAGACCGTGCGCCCAATGACCTCCGGCATCACCAAACTCAGGGTGCCTACCACCAACACCCCGGTCATCTCGAACGAGAGGGCCCCCACCGAAACCCACCAGGCCCAGGGTTTGCGTGTCACGAAAGCCACCGTCGCTACCAGATAAATTGCTGCCGCTACTGCCGAGAGGGCAGGGGGGAAGTAGTCGGTAACGCCCGGTTTGAAGAAAAGCTGATAGATCGAGCGGGCTCCCGCCGATAGCGCCAGCAAAGGATACGAAACAGCCAGGATTTGTCCAATGGCCCGAATAACCTGCGGTGTCCAAAACCTGCTCACAGTTCAAGTCTACCGCGCAAGTGCCTATGCGAATGATTCCCATTATCAAAACTATATAAATCCGACTGGAATACTTGACATTAGACGCTGGCCCGAATAGACTCCCCTCGAGCCGAAAACGGCTTTCAGAAGAAATCAGGAGGAACAAAGTGAATAGATACCCTGTCCTGGTGACTGCTCTTCTAGCCCTGTTGGGTTTTGCTCAGGCCCAGCAGCAAAGCCTCACCGTCTATACGGGCCGCGGGCAAGGGCTGGTAGAACCGCTGGTCAAACAGTTCGAGGCCGAGACCGGCATCAAGGTCAATGTGCGTTATGGGCGTGATGCCGAGATTCTGGCAGCCCTCCAGGAAGAGGGAACCCGAAGCCCGGCCGATATTTTCTGGGCCAATACCGCTGGGGCGTTGGGGGTGGCTTCCGAGCGGGGTCTCTTTATTCGCCTGGGGGACTCGATTACGCGGGTTCCTACCAGCTTCGTACCTGCCAGCCGCCAGTGGGTGCCCCTGACTATCCGTTTGCGGGTTCTGGCCTACAACCCCAGCCGGGTCAAGCCCGAAGACCTGCCCAAGAGCATTATGGACTTGCCCAGGCTGACCCAGTACAAGGGCCGAATTGGCTGGACGCCCACCTACAGCAGCTTCCAGGACATGATTGCCGCCATGGTAGCGCAGTTTGGCGAGGCGCGCACCCGCCAGTGGTTGAGCGAGATGAAGGCCCTCGAGCCCAAGGCTTACGCCTCCAACCCCGCCATGATGGAAGCCATCCGGGCGGGTGAGATCGACCTGGGCTCGACCAACCACTACTACATTCAACGCTTCGTGCGGGCCGGCCAGGCAATTGGCACCTACTACTTTGCCGATGGCGATGTGGGTAGCCTAGCTTTGATAACCGGGGCCGGTATCCTCAAGACCAACAAGAACCTTTCGGCGGCCAATCGTTTCTTGCTGTGGCTACTCTCTCCCAAGGGCCAGCAATTCTTCACCAGCGAAATAGCCGAGTACCCGGTAGCCCGGGGCATAGTGCTTTCCCCCAACCTGCTGCCCCTCAACCAGGCAGTGGCTAAAAGCCCCAAGGTAGACTTTGAGAAGCTGCCCCTCGACACCGCACTCAAACTCCTGCGCGAGGCCGGATTGCTGTAAAGCCCTTCGAAATAAGCCCATCAGCCATCAGCCGATTGTGGTCGGCTGATGAATTTTTGGGGTATACCTGGAAACCACCCAGCGCGGACAGGCTTCCAGGCCAGGGGTTTGGGTACATTTATCCCTGGGGTTTTTCTGGCATACTGTTGGGAAGTTATGAAGTCGTCCATCAATCCGCTTCGCCCGCTGTGGTTATCGTTGGGGTTTTTCTTTGCAGGACTGGGCTTTGTCGGCACAGTGGTACCGGGGATGCCCTCCACGGTGTTTTTTATCCTGGCTGCTTACTTTTTTTCACGGAGCAGTCAGCGGTTTCTTAACTGGATCCTCAGCCTGCCCAAAGTGGGGCCCATCGTGCAGGATTACCGCAACGGGCTGGGTATGTCCCGCAAGGCCAAGATTTTCGCGCTGTGCATGCTGAGTTTTTTTGCCCTAACCAGCGCCATTTTTTTTATCCCAGTTTTTTGGGTCAAGGTGCTGGTGTTGGTGCTGGGTCTGGTGGGCTTCTGGTTCATCCACAGCCGGATTCCTACCAAAGAAATTGTGCTGGCCCAACGCCAGGTGAGCGAAGCTCAGTAAGCTGGGGTCGTTTTTCCTTCACTTGATGACGGCAAAAGGCCGCCCGGTAACTGAGATGCGGCCCTGGTTCAGCGCCAGCGTGCCCCCTGAGCTGCTCGCTCCGACCCGGATCGCCACGCGGAAACTGCCCCCCTTAATGATGTCAAGGGCATTTTTATTCTGGGTGTCGCTAAGGGTCAGGTTGATTGAGATTTCCTGGGTACCGCCTACCGGCACATTGAAGCTGCCGGCTCCGAGTCCGATGTCGCCTCCGGCATTGTCATTGACGTTGAGGTCGTTTTCAGGGGCCAGGCGCAATTCGTAGCTGCCACTAAAGGTAGAGCCGCCGGTGTTGGTGAGGTTGGCGACTACCAGAATCTGTCCGCGCTCGAGGATATCTAGCTGAATGGGCAGGGGCACCAGGAGCCCTTCCTGGTCGGCCCCTGGAAACAAGAGTGAGCCCGAGCCCGAGGGGATGGTCAGGGTACGCTGGTTCTGCGGAATAAAGCTGAGGACATTGACGTTGATGACATAGCGAGTCGCAGCACTGCACGCCGCCAGCAGCAAGATTAGAGCAACAAGAGCAAGTCTAGGCATGTTTCACCTCAAAACCCCAAACCCAGGCTGAGGGCGATACCGAACACAGTGTTGCCCACAATGGGTGCACGGTGGGTGGTCAGGGCCGTGTCTACGGTGAACCCTGGCCCTACAAACCCGGCTCCCAACCCAAAGCGGAAGCCGTTGTCGAGGCCCAGCCCGGCCCGGAAGCGGGCAGGCCCTAGGCTGTACTCGCCGCCCACCCGGCCATAGAGGCCAGACTCGTAGCCCAGGTCGCCTCCGACCATCAACGCGCCAACCTCGAGGGGTATTCGGGTAGCGGCGTTCAGGAAGAACGCAGGCACAAAGCCAAAGCTGCTGCGCTCGCCCTGCCCCGAGATGGGGTTGCTGGAGGTGCCATCCCAGCGCAGCTCCGTACCGCTCCAGCGGGCGAAACCCAGCGCGTTGCGGATGCCCAGCCCAACCGTAGTGCCCTGGGCTTCCATGACCACGCCGATGTCGGCCCGGGCCCCAAAACCGTTGCCATTACCGGGAATGGTGTAAAACACGCTACCCCGGTAGACCGGTGGCTGGTTGGGGTCGAACTGGCCCTGGGCATCGGTTTGGACGCCCGCACTGAAGTTGCCCTCGAGGTAGGCCAGCCCGTAGAAAGCCTCCCCCCGGGTGCCCACATACAACTTGGCCGGGCCGAAGTCGGGGATGGGCACATCGGGCAGCCGGGTTGCATAGCCAAATCCCACACTGATGCCCGCTTGTGCCGTTCCGGTCAGGTTGAGGGCATACTCGGTGCTGGGCTGGACCTGTCCGCTGCGCAAAGCCTGGCGAAGGCTATCGCTGGGCGAAAGGCCCAGGCCAAAGCCCCCCGCGAACAGGCCGAAGTCGAGGTACAGGTTGCTCCCTAAGGAAAAGGGTATCCGCAACAGGGGAGCGGGGGTAAGGGCCTTGCTAGAGCCCACCCCTGCGGGCGTGCCCAGCCCAAAGTCAAGGTTGATGGGGTTGCCCTGGTAGTCGGTAATCTGGATGCCGGTGGCATCTACGCTGATCTGAATTTCGGGGTAGCCCGTATTGGGGTTGATAAAGGCCCTCGAGGAGGCTGGGTTGATGAGAAACTCGTAGGGATGTGAGAACTGGTCATAAAAGCTAAGCACATCGAAGGGGCTGTTCTCATTGGTCAGGTTCGAAAGACCTCCCAGTGCGGGCAGGGGGTTGCTTTCGGGCCGCAATACCAGCCCCAGCAACCCAATGGGTAGTTGAAAACCCTGGTCAGCACCATATAGCCCCCCCGGAAAGGCCGCATAAGCCGGGTTCAGGTAAGCTGCGCCGGGGCCGGGCAGCACCAAACCGGCCATACCCAGGCTGCGAACGCCTTGGGAGAACCCCAGCCCTCCCACTGTTGCGATAAGCACAACCCAAACAAGACGACTCATAGCAATCTGCAGTTTAAAACCAAGCCATCAGCTTAGCGGTTTATTTGACCTAAGCGGATGGTAAAAACAATGGGTCAGGGCGATGGCCAGCGCATCGGCTAAGTGGGTGGGCTTGGGGAGGGTCTTTAGGCCCAAAATTGCCCGTACCATATAGGCCACCTGGTGCTTGTCGGCCTGGCCATGACCCACCAGGGCCTGTTTGACTTTGGGCGGCCCGTAGCCATAGACCGGAATGGCGAGTTGATCGGCTACCAGAAACACCGCCCCCATGGCCCAGCCCACCTTGTAGGCCAGCTCGTTTTGCCGGTAGAAAAACTGTTCCTCTACCGCGATGGCCTGGGGCCGGAAGGTGGTGGCAGCCTTGTACACGGCCCGATAGAGCTGTCCCACCCGTGCCGGGGCTGGCTCCCCGTGGGTGGTCTTGACCACTTCGGCATGGAGCATCCGGGCCTGCTTACCGACCTGCTCAACCACCCCCAGGCCCAGGTTGGTGATGCCGGGGTCAATGCCTAAGACAACCATCGCTCATAGCTGAAGGCAAATAGCTGATAGCGAAACTGCTTTATAAGCTATTAGCTATCCGCTATTGGCATGAAATCAGTTGCCCCGTTTGGGGGGGTAGTCGCCGTCACCGTAGCGGATAAAAGCAGGGATGTCGAAGTTGCCGACATCCACGTTGCTGGTAGGGAAGTCCATAAGGGGCCGACCCCCAGGCTTGGCCACCACAGCGCTCTCGTTAAATCCTGCTGCAATCAAGATGACCCGCATCTCGTCCTGGGCCCGGTTGTCGTAGGTGAGGCCATACAGCACGTCCACGTCTTCCATGCCGGTGGCTTCGCGGATATGCTCCACCACGCTGCTGGCTTCCATCAGCGAGATGTCCTCATCACCCACCACGTTGACCAGGAGCTTACGGGCCCCATCTACCGAGCGGTCCAGCAAGGGGCTCTGGATGGCCGACTGGGCCGCTTCCTGAACTTTGTTTTCACCCCGGCCCGCCCCTATGCCCATCAAGACCTGGCCGGCACCGGTGAGCAGGGTGCGCACATCGGCGAAGTCGAGGTTGATCTGGCCGGGCAGGTTGATGACGTCGGTGATGCCCTTCACCCCGTGGTAGAGCACCCGGTCGGCAATCATAAAGGCGTCCTTGGCCGAAACCTTTTTGTCCAGCGCACCCAGCAGCCGGTCGTTGGAGATGACCACCATGGCATCTACCTGTTCGCGCAGGCGCTTGATGCCTTCCTCGGCGGCCCGCAGGCGACGGGGGCCCTCCCACGAAAAGGGGCGGGTGACGACCCCTACCGTGAGGGCCCCCAGGCTCTTGGCAATTTGCGCCACCACCGGAGCACTTCCGGTGCCGGTGCCGCCGCCCATCCCGGCGGTAATGAAGACCATGTCGGCGCCCTCGAGGTATTCGCCTACCAGCTCTTCGGCTTCCTGAGCTGCTTTCTCGCCGATCTCGGGGTTGGCGCCGGCCCCCAGCCCGCGGGTCAGTTTGTCGCCCAACTGGATGCGTACATCGGCCAGGCTGGTCGCCAGAACCTGGGCATCGGTGTTGGCGGCAATAAACTCCACACCGGTAAGCCCCGATTCAATCATGCGATTGACTGCGTTGTTGCCTGCGCCCCCAAGTCCGATTACCTTGATCTGTACGTCACCCATAATCTCTCCTGGTACCCTCTGCTGGTTGCTTCAGTGCTTCGAGCCGATACGAAAATACCGCTAAAAAAAGTTCTTGAACATCCCCTTGATGCGCTCCCACAGCCCGCTGGCAGCATTGGCTGCTCCTTCGGTGTTGAGGACAGGTTTGCTGGCCGGGCTGGTTTTGCTACGGCCCGGACGGTGCCCGCGGGGTAGGGGCGCCTGGGCGGCCAGGTTGGCGGCGTGGCGAACCAGCCCCACCGCTGTGGCATGGGTCGGGGAGGCCACCACATCGGTGAGGCCCTGCACGCCCAGGGGCTTGCCCAGCCGCACGGGCAGGTTGAACTGCTTGCGGGCCAGCTCTTCCAGGCCGCGCACCATGCTAGCACCGCCGGTCACGATAACCTTGCCCACAGTAATTTCCAGCGGCCCCAGGGCTTCGTCCACGCTCTGGCGGGCCAGGTGCAGGATCTCGCGCAGGCGTGGACGGATGATGCGGGCTAAGTCGGGGGCCTGGTAGGAGATTTGTGCAGCCCCCTCCTGGCTTACCTCCAAGACCAGCTCCGGGTCGGCCAGCTCGGGCAGGGCGGCGCCATACTTTTTGGCCACCCGCTCGGCTTCCTCTACCGGAATTTGCAGTAGCTTGGCGATGTCTTGCGAGACGTGGTCGCCGCCCAGGGGAATGACCGCCGAGTGGGCCAACCGCCCCTGGCGGAACACCGCCACATCGGTGGTTCCCCCGCCGATGTCCACCAGCATCACGGTCATAGAGAGTTCCTCGGGCGAGAGTACGGCCAGCCCGGAGGCGTAGGCCTGCAGGACCATGCCCTGCAGCTCGAGGCCAGCATCTTCGACCGCTTTACGCAGGTTGGTGAGAGGGCCCTTGCTGCCCGCGACGAGATGTACGTCGACCTCCAGGCGCACCCCGGCCATACCGATGGGGTCGCGGATGCCCTCCTGTCCGTCCACGCGGAACTCCAGGGGCAGTGCGTGGATGAGTTCGTAGTCGCCCTCGAAGGGGTAGGCCTTGGCCTGTTCGATGGCCCGTTCGACATCGGTTACGGTAATTTGCTGGCCGCGCCGGATGGCCGCCAGGCCGTGGCTGGTCACGCTGCGGACATGGGCCCCGGCCACGCCCACCCAGACCCGCTCGGCCTTGACCCCGGCCACCCGCTCGGCCTGGAAGATAGCCTGGCGGATGGACTCGGTGGTGCGCTCGAGGTTGGTCACCACCCCGCGCCGAAGGCCATGGGAGGGAACGGTGCCTTCTCCGATGATGTCCAGGATGCCATCCGAAGACAGTTCACCGATGACTGCAGTCACTTTGGTGGTTCCTACATCTAAACCTACGAGAATCATCGGCGAGCACTCACCCCCCAGGAATACACATAGATACGGCTTTCCGGCGAAGCGCCGGGGTGCGCAAGAGGGTTGCTTGCGTCACTTTTGCCTATTCTGCGGGCTTTGGCCCAATCTTGCAACTCTCTGACGTTCCTGGCCCAAACATTAAGGTTTGGCGCTACGACCTGATAACCCGCGACGCTGTAGCGGATGCGCTGGGCATCTGGAAAAGTCTGCATCAGAGAAAGCAAGTCAGCAATGGGAAGTTCGCCCCGGCCCTCGAGCACCGGACCCCGTGTGGGCGCACCCGGCAACAGCACGCCATCGGCGCTCAGGCCATAGCGCTGATGGCCCTGAACCAGATTGGCGATGGAGGCGCGTTCTTCCAGCACAATGCGCAACCGGCCCGGCGCGGGGCGCTCGAGCACAGCGGATTTGACCCAGGGGTTTTGCTTGAGGGGCTCGAGCCTGGAGGGCCAGGCCCACAGCCAGGGGCGGCCAGGCTCGAGGCCGGTCAGTTGCTCGATCTCGCCCCGGGATAGATGCTGGTTGCCCACGATTTCGACCTGCTCGGTGGGCAGCGCCACATACGAGCCTACCCCCAAAGAGGCCAGCAGCAGGGCAATCAGAACCGCTCGGATCATCCCCACCTCCCTTTTGCGAGTGCTCCGGCAACGCTCGGAAACCTTACCCTTCCGTTGATTGAGCGGCTGCATAGCGCGGGGGATGTAGGGTACCGGGCATTCCTGACCCACCAGCGTGCTATGCTCATTTTCATCGGCTCACCTCCGCTTCGGCAGGCTTAATCTCGCCCCAGATCTCCCACTCCACCTCCAGCGGCAGCACGGCTTGAACCTTGCGGATCAGGGCATACATCTCGGCGGCGGTCGCCCCACCAAGATTCACCAGAAAGTTGCCGTGCTCGAGGCTGATCATGGCTTTACCCACAGTGGTTCCTTTGAGACCCCTCACATCGATCAAACGACCTGCCGAGTCACCGGGCGGGTTCTTGAAGGCGCAACCCGCACTTTTCCTTTTGGGCTGGCCTTTGCGGGCTGCATCTACCAGGGCTATCCTGGCCCGCACTGCTTCTTCGCTGGAGGGGGTCAGTTTGAGCTTGACCCTTGTCACAAGGCTACCTTCGGGCAACTCGGAATGCCGATACCGGAAGCCCAGTTCCGAGGGCCGGTAGCAATGCAAGCCGCCATCGTGGAATAGCTCCACTTCCTCCAAGGCATCGGCCATCTCGCCGAAACGGGTACCGGCGTTCATTTTGACCGCTCCCCCTACCTGGGCTGGCACGCCGTGCAGGCCTTCCAGCCCGCTTAGGCCCAGACGTGCGGAGGCTTGTAGCAGACTGGGCACCAGTGCCCCGGCCCCCACCCAGCCCGTAAGGTCGGGGTTCCAAAGGGCAAACTCGCCCGCAAGCCGGATCACCCGCTCCGGTACCCCGGCGTCCGAAACCAGCAGGTTGGAGCCGTTGCCCAGCACCCGGTAGGGGGCCTGGGTGGCTTCTTTGAGGTCGGCCAGGGTTTCGACTGTCCAGACCTCGGCCTCTCCCCCCACCCCGATGGTGGTGAGCCTGGCAAGCGGCAGACGGGCTATTTTCACAGCAGCACCTCGCATCTGTGGCTTTCCCTGTGCCCATTCCCTCTGCACCAGACCCCGGTCATACGGCCTCCTTCTGGGCTACCAGCAGGCGCCCCAGCCTCGAGACGCTCCCGGCCCCAATGGTCAGAATCAGATCGCCCTGGGTTGCTGTCTGGCGCAGGTAGCTGAGAATGTTCTCCCAACTGTCGTAGCGGGCCTGGTGTCCCCGCGCATGCAGGTGTTCCAGCATGCGCCCGGCAATCTGGGCGCTGGAGAGGCTAAGGGGGGTCTCCTCGGCGCTGTAGACATCGAGAATCAGGGCCTCGTCGGACTGCTCGAGGGCCTTTGCGTAGAGGGGCCACTCCTGCTCGCTGCGCCCATAGCGGTGGGGTTGGAAGACCGCCCGTACCCGCAGGCCGGTGTTGCGGGCCGCTTTGAGCAAAGCAAAAAGTTTGGTGGCGTTGTGGGCGTAGTCGTCCACAACCAGGGCTCCGTTGAGTTCGCCCACCTTTTCAAAGCGGCGGCTGGCCCCGGTGTACTGCAAAAGCCCCTCCCGGATGGCCTCGAAGGGAACCCCCGCCACGAGCGCGGCAGCCGAGGCGGCCAGGGCGTTGCTGATGTTGTGCTCGCCGGGCACTTGCAGGCGCACCCTGCCCAGGGTTTGGCCCCGCCAGACCAGCTCAAACTGGCTGCCGAAAGGCTCGAGGGCAATATTGGCGGCGTGGCAGTCGCCCTCCTCTAAGCCAAAGCTACTGCGGGGGCAGCCCTGGGTGAGCTGATCCAGCAAGCGCCAGCGGGGTTCGCTGTTGTAGATGATGTGCCCGGCCCGGCTGGCAAAAGAGTGTACGGCGTCCTGGAGTACTTCAAAGGAGGTGTGGTAGTTGGGGCGGGCCTGCCCGTCAGGCGATACGTGGTCGGCCTCGAGGTTGGTGATCACCGCCACGTCAAGTTGCAAAAAGCGAAACAGGGGGTCGGACTCGTCTACCTCGGCAATGCGGTAGCGCCCGGAGCCCACCTTGGCGCTGCCGCCAATCAGGCCCAGCTCAGCCCCGAGTAGAACCGTGGGGTCACTCTGGGCTGCAATGAAAATACTGGTCAGCATGGAGGTGGTGCTGGTCTTGCCGTGGGAGCCGGTTACGCCCAGGCTGTAACCCCCGCGCAAGATTTCGGCCACTACCTGAATCCGCCGCCAGACCGGGATGCCCAGGGTGTGGGCGGTGGCCAGTTCGGGCTCGCTGTCCTTGATGGCGGTGGAGGCGACCAGCACCTCTACCCCCTCGAGGTGCGATGGGCTATGGCCCTGGTAGACCTGGATGCCTTCGCGCTCGAGCTGGCGGGTCAGGTCGGAAAGCTGGCTATCGCAGCCGCTGACCCGGTGTCCGTCCTTGCGTAGAATGCGGGCCAGCCCGCTCATGCTAATGCCCCCAATACCCATCAGGTGATAATGCTTCACACTGCCTCCAAAACGATCTGGGCCAGCCGCCGGGCTGCTCCGGCTGGCGATAACCCCCCAAGTCTATCGCGGATTTGGGCCCGCGTGGAGGGGTCGAGCAGAGTGTTAAGCTCGGCCTCAAACTGCGCCCAGGACTCAAGTCGCAGGGCCGCGCCGCGCTCGGCATAAAAGCCCACGTTGGCCCACTGGGCGCCCCCATCAAGGTGGCGCGGCAGCGGCACCCCCAGCACCGGTACCTGGTGGTAGGCCGCCTCGGACAGGGTACCTGCTCCGCCCCGCGTGATGGCACAGTCCGCAGCGCTCCAGGCCAGCACGCTGTCCACATAGCCCCGCACAAAGTAGTGAGGCCGTTCCAGGGCTTTGAGTTTTTCCTCCCAGCGCACCCCACACTGGTGCAGGATCTGCCACTTGCCCAAAAGTGGGTACAGTCGCTCGGGCAGCTGCTCATTGAGCTCCTGGCTGCCCTGGCTGCCGCCCAGAATCAGGAGGGTGGGGCGGTTGGGCTCGAGCCCAAGGGCGGCCCGGGCCTCGGCTGGGGGACGTTTTTCCTCCCGTACCGGATAGCCCACCACCTGGGTTTTACGGGCCAGCCCAGGGGCCAGCTCTATGGGGGTGGCCAGGGTGACCCGCCGGGCGAGCTGGGCCAGCATCCGGTTGGCCAGGCCCAGTTTGGCGTTTTGCTCGTGAATGATCATGGGAATCCCCTGCAGCGCGGCCACGAAAGCCACAGGAAAACCCGCGTAACCCCCCATGCTGAGTACCGCTTTGGGCCTTAAGTCTCGCACCAGCTGCCGTGCGGCCCAAAGGCCCTGTAGTACCTTTTTTCCTTCTTTGGGGCGCAAAGCGTCGCGTGAGAGTTTACCGGCAGGAATGAGGTGGTGCGGTAGGCCACTCTCGGGCAGAACCCGCTCTTCAATCCCACCCAGCGCCCCCACGTAGGTTACGGGCTCGCCTGCTTCCAGCAGGGCGCTCGCCGCCGCCAGCCCCGGATAGAGGTGGCCGCCAGTGCCCCCGCCTGTAACGATCACCATGTGCCTCCTTTATGGAGCCAGGGAGCAGGGCGAAGCGGAGTAGAGGATGCTCGTAATGCACAGGGGAGAGCAGCCCGCGTTGCCACCCATTCCCAAACCCGCCTGCTGGCGCAGGGCCTCCATGCGCGTTGCAGTATTGCTCTCCTGTACGCTTTCACGGCTGGGCCTCCCCGACTTCGGTTTCCTTTTTGTGAGCGAAGGCCTCGCGTGAGAGGGCTTGCAAAAGCCCCATGGCCAGCCCGGCCATGATCATCGAATTGCCACCCATGCTCACCATGGGCAGCGGGGAACCGCCAATCGGAATGGTGCCGATGACGGCTGCGATGTTGAGGGCAGCTTGCAAAACCAGGTACAGGGTCAAGCCCAGCGCCAGCACGCTCCTGGAACCTTCCAGGTTTGCGGCTATCTGGAGCCCTCGAGCCAGTATCAGCCACAGGGCCAGCAAGACCATGAAACCCGCCAGCCAGCCCCCCGACCAGATGATGGAGGCCAGCACGAAGTCGTTGTGGGACTCGGGCAGGTTGGGCATCCGGGCCCCCACCCCCTGCCCGAAAGGCCCCGCATTCACGATGATCTTGTGCGCCTGGGTGATCTGGTACAAGGGCCCCCGGATGACTTCCGGGCTCAGTTCGCTTACCCGCCCGCTGACATAGATGCTCCAACCCTCGAAGCGATCCCGTACTTTCTCAAAGCGCTCCAGATACAAGCCCGAGACCGAGAGGGCCAGAAGCCAGGCACTGAAGCCAATGGCCAGGAGGCGCCGCCAGGGAACCCCGATTACCACCAGCAAAAAGCCCGATAAAAGCAGCACGAAAAGGCCCGTATCCAGGTCGGGCGAGGCGATGATCAGGCCCGATACCAGGCTGATGGCAACGATGGGGCCGATGATGGGGTAATCGGTGGGCTTGTTGTGGAAGAAAGCTGCCAGGTACAGCACCACTGCCAGCTTGGCCAGCTCGGAGGCTTGCAGGTTAAAGGAGGTGAAGGGCAGATCAATAAACCTGCGTTCACTACCCGGCCCGAACCCCACCAACAGGTTCGCAACCAAAAGCAGAAGCGAGAGCAGGAAAAAGGGTCGCGCTGCCCAGATGGCCCATTGAGGGCGTAAGCGTGAGACCAGCAACATCAGGGCCAGCGAGATGGCGATGTTGCGCAGGTTTTCCAGGCTGTGCTGCTCTGGCGCGGCCCGCATCCAGTCGGAGGTGGCCACCCCCAGGGCCGAAAAGGCAAAAAGCATGAGCTGGGCCAGCAGCAGAATGCTATCCACGAATACCTCCCATGTTGAACACAACTTCCCGGAATACTTTAGAGCGTTCTTTGTAGTCCTTGAACTGATCGAACGAGGTAGCCAGCGGAGCCAACAGCACACTGCCCGAGGTAAGCCGTTGGACGGACTCGATGACCGCCTGTTCCAGCGCCTTTCGTCCATTGGGTTCGGAGATTTGCACCACCTCTACCAGGTTCTTGAAGGGTGCGGCCAGCCGGCTGCCGTCGCGGCCAATGGCCAGAATCAGCCTGACCTTGCGCGCCACCACCTCGCGCAACTCCTCCACCGGGGCCCCCTTGTCCACCCCTCCCAGGATCCAGGCCACCGGAGGGGGCGCGGCCTCCAGGGCTGTGCGTACCGAGTCGAGGCGGGTGGCGATGGAATCGTCTATGAACTGTAGTTGGCCAATACGGGCGAAGATTTCGTAGCGGGCTTCGGGGCGGGGGGCCGAGGCGCGGAAGGGTTCTAGGGCGGCGGAGGTGGCCTCGAGCGCAAGAACCCGCTCAGGCTGTTCGCGCCCTACGATGTGGGCATAGGCCAAAGCGGCTTGCAGGGCTGCGTTCAGATTGGTTTCGCGCGGGTCGCTATGGGGCTCGAAGGGGTAGCGCTGAGCCGGATTTCCTTCAATGGCGGCCAGGATTTTAGGATCTCTGGCATTGTAGACCAGGGCGTCCTGGGCGGTGAGGTTTCGGATCAAGTTGAGCTTGGCGGCGTGGTAGGCCTCCAGGCTGCCGTGGCGGTCGAGGTGGTCTACCCCCAGGAGCAGCAGCACCGCCACCCTGGGCCTGAAGTGCCGGGTGCGCTCGAGCTGGAAACTGCTCATCTCCACCGCCACCACCTCGGCCTCGTCCACCACGCTGGCCAGTGGTGGGTCAATGTTGCCGCCCTCCAGGGCTTTGAAGCCCAGGGCCCGCAAAAAGTGCCCGGTGAACAGGGTGCAACTGGTTTTACCTGCCGTACCTGTGATGCCGATAAGCGGGGTTTTGGAGTGGCGGTAGACCAGTTCGGCTTCCCCGATTACCTCCGCACCGCCCGCCCGCAGGGCTTGCAGGCGATCGTGCTGGATGGGCACGCCCGGGGCTGCTATCACTTCATCGTAGGTTCCGGGTGTGGGGTCGGGCTCTTGTTCAAACCCCAGCGCCTGGGCCTGCCCCGCTTCATCGGGCTTGAGCTGGTCGTCGTAGAAGCGGGCCGATAGCCCGTGCCGATGCAGGTAGCCCAGTACCCCCAGGCCACTGCGCCCGAGCCCATACACCAGCCGCCTCATACCGGGCCTCCCCACAGGTGTACCGCAAGTGCTGTGCACAGTGCCGTGACCACCACAAAGCGAAACACCACCTTGCTTTCGGGCCAGCCCGACAGCTCGAAGTGGTGGTGCAGGGGGCTCATCTTGAAGAAGCGCTTGCCGGTGCGGCGGAAATAGGCCACCTGGATGAAAACCGAAAGCACTTCCAGCACCGGGATCAGGGCCACCAGGGGCAGCCACCAGAGCTTGCCTTCCAGAATGAACAACCCGGCGACCAGGGCCCCCAGGGCCATGCTGCCGGTGTCGCCCATGAAGACCGTGGCCTTGGGGGCGTTGTGCCACAAGAAGCCCAGCAAGGCGCCTACCACAGCCTGCGCAGTGGGGAGCCCCACAAAGGGCAGCAAAATCACCGCCGAAACGCTGGCCAAAAGCCCATCTACCCCGTCGGTAAAGTTGAAAGCGTTGCAGGCGGCAATGATCACCAGGGTGAAGAGCAGAACGTCCAGCGCAGGATACGGCGTGTACTGCACCTGTCGGGCTGCCCAGATGGCAAACACCAGGCTCATCAGTACCTGCACTACCAGCTTCTCGCGGGCTCTGAGGGGCCTTCGCAGTGAGCCGGCCAGGTCGTCGGCCAGGCCCAGGAGGGCCATGCCCAACACCAAAAGCCAGAGCCCAGCCCACTTATCGCCCCCCGAGAGCCCGTACACCAGGGCGGCAGCCAGCAAAAAAGCCACCCCGCCCATGCTGGGGGTGCCCATCTTGGCCAGATGGCTCTGGGGGCCATCGGCCCGTACCTGCTTGCCGAGGCGGAGCGACTGCATGAGGGTAATCCAGAGTCCCACCAGGAACCAGCTCAAGAGTGCAGCGGCGGCCAGGGTGTTCATGGCACCTCCCATGGCACGAAAACGGTGGCGGGGGTGACGAGATTTTGACGAGATGGTGCCCAGGCTTTGGGAGCAGAGCTGCTGGCTATATCCAGGTTCAGTCGCAGGGTAACCAAGCGGCCCGCCTCCAGGGTATAGAGGAAGGCCCCATCGGTCTCGAGGCCCCTGTACGCTCCGGCGCGGAAGCCCAGGCGCAGCCCCTCCAAACTCAGGCGGTGCAGGCCCTCGGGGGTGAGCACATAAAGGTCTTCCAGCACCACCGCTGCCCGCACGCTCCCCGGCAGGGGTACCCGGGTGCGGTCGGGCAGGCGCAGGGCCTCGCGCCCAAAGGCGTAGACATAGCGCTCACCGGCGGCCAGGAAGTCGAAGCGCCCCTCGGCCAGCCTCCGGCGCTCGAGGCTAATCCCCTCGTCATCCAGCCAGTAGACCCCCTCCCTGGTGTTGAGCGCGTCTTTGGCTTTGTAGGGGAGGGTGCCGAGCCCTGGTACGTAGAGCCTGTCCGCCAGGCCTACCAGGGGCAGAGGTTTTGCTCGTACAAAGGTGGGCACCCCCGGCAGGGGCAGGCTCTCCTGGATGAAGCCGTTCTGGTAGATGAGCAACTGAAAGGGGTAGGCGGCCAGCAGGGTATTGCCGCTGCGAGCGACCAGCGGGGTGGGGTTGGGCAGGGCCAATTGCAGCCCGACCGCCCGCACCAGCCGGCCCTCCACCACACCCCCTTCAATCAGGAAGGGTTCTGTGGCGGCGGTCGGGGGGGTTTGTGGCTGGGGTGCACACGCCGCTAAGCCTAAGGAGAATGCCACCAGCCCTGCTCTCATGCTTCCTCCCTGGGCCACAGCTCGAGCAAGCGCTCGAGGCCCACACTGCGCGAGGCCTTCAGGTATACCAGGTCGCCCGGCACAGCCGAGCGGGCCAGAAGCTCGGCGGCCTCCTCCACGGTCTCTACGGCGCTGCCCCCCGCTTCGGCCGCCTGCTGCTGGGCAAATGGCCCGACAAAAATCAGGTTGGGGCTGATGGCAGCCGCCAGCCGGGCAGCCTCGAGGTGGTGCTTCAAGGCCTCCTCGCCGAGCTCGGCCATGCGGCCCAGCACCAGCCACTTGCGCCCCGGTTGGGTTTGCAGGAACTGCATCCCGGCCCGGAAGGATAAGGGATTCGAGTTGTAGGCATCGTGGATAAAGTCCACCCCCCCCAGCTGCAAGCGCTGCATCCGGCCTGGGGGGAGCCGGAGGGCGGCCAGCCGCTCGATGGTGTCGGCAAGGGGTTTGTCCAGCATCCGGGTTGCGGCCAGGGCGGCCAGCGCGCCCATCACCGGCCCGACCCCCGGATAGGGGAGACCGACCGGGTGCCCTTCAAAATGGAAGCGGCTAGCGTTGAGGCCGAGCTCGAGGTTTTCGGCCCGAAAATCCCCAGCCCCTATGCCGTAGGTCTTCAGGTTTGGCAGCCGCACCACCTCGGCGGCCTGGATGCTGGACAGCCTCAGGGCGCTCACCTGCAAGAGCCAGCTCTCCTCACGGATCACATTCTCCAGGTTCCCCAGCCCCTCCAGGTGTTCCTCACCCAGGCTGGTGAGCACGGCAAAGTCGGGCCGGGCCAGGTAGGTGAGCTCGGCCATCTCCAGCAGCCGGTCAATGCCCAGCTCCACCACAGCACCCTCGCCCTCCTCCAGGTGCAAAAAGAAGCGAGCGAGGCCGGGGGCGTTGTTCAGGTTGCCCTCGGGGGCTGGCCAGCCCAGGCCCTGGGCCAGGCACTCCTTGGTGGTGGTTTTGCCCGAACTACCCCCCACCGCCAGCACCGTTCCCCCGAACCGGTCGCGCAGGGCCCGCCCTATCGCCAGCAAAGCCCGCTCGGGCTTCTCGACCTGCACCGCGCCAGGGTGCGCGAGGTCGGTGACCACGAAGGCCGCTCCGGCCTCCAGGGCTTGCAAGCCAAACTCCCGCCCGTGGGTTTTCGCGCCAGGCAGGGCAAAAAAGGCTACCCCTGGTGCTACTTTCCTCGAGTCCCAGTGCAAGTCGTGAGCTACAGCAGCGCCTTCGTGCGCTTTTCCACCCGTCAGGCTGGCTACCCACTCAGGTTGGAGTTCTCGCGGCCCTTTTTTCTGCACCATAGCCTCACATGAGTATTGTCCTCAAGTTGCACAACACACTCATCGGTTGACCAGTTTACCCTTGCCGGATGAGTTGTCCAACTGGGGCGGAATTCCCCAGAGCGCAAAGAGCCGGGCTGCAATGTCCCGGTAGATGGGGGCTGCGACCTGGGAGCCGTAGATGCGCCCCCCCTTGGGGTGAAAAAGGTTCACTACCACCGTCACGCGGGGAGTATTGGATGGGATGAAGCCAGCGAACAGCGCCGCATAAACACTGTTGCTGTAGCGGCCATTCACCACCACCTGGGCCGTGCCGGTTTTGCCCCCCAGCACATAGCCAGGGAGTCTGGCATTTTCGGCAATGCCGTCGGTAAGAGCTTTGCGGATCTCACGGGCTACCTGAGGGCGGAATACCACGCTGCTTTGAGAAGTATTGCCTTCGAACAGAATCGGCTGGCGAAAGACCCCATCGTTTGCCAGGATGTTGTAGGCCGCTGCTAAATGCAAGGGGGTGATCAGGAAACCCTGGCCGAAGGTGGCGTTGGCGTACTCGGCAGGCCCCCAGCGGTGCACCGGGCGGACATGGGGGGCCGCAACCTGTACAGCAATCCGGGGCTGGTAGGACAGGGGCGGCAGAAGCGTGGCATCCGTGAAGTGCATCTTCTTGAAGTAGTTAAACAGCGTCTCACGCGGAATTCGCTCGGCCAGGGTGGTGATGCCCACATTGGAGGAGAATTTGAGCACTTCGCTCAGGGTGAGGGTCTCGGGGTGCTTGACCACATCGTTGATGGTCCAGCCTGCGATACGACGGCTCATGGGGGCATAGACCTTGGTGTCCAGCCGGGCCATGTTTTCCTCCAGCAGCACCGCAGCCGTGAGGGGTTTGATGGTAGAACCGGGTTCCAGTGCGTATGCAAAGGCGTGGTTGCGCCAAGAAATGTCTTGCTGGAGGTTGAGTCGAGGGGCGCTGGGGTCGAAGGCCGGGCCGTTGGCAACTGCCAGAAGCCGCCCGGTTTTGCTTTCCATCGCCACCACCGAACCCCAGTCGGCCTGGGCGGCCTTCAGCCCCTTCCACAGAGCTTGCTCAGCGATGGACTGCACCAGCGGGTCCAGGGTCAGGCGCAGGCTCTGGCCCTGGGCGAGCAGCTTTTCCAGGTCGAGCTCGAGGCCTGCAAGCCCCTTGCCGGTGCTGCGCTCCCCAAAGCCGATTAGCTGGGTGGCTGAAAGACCCAGGGGATACAAGCGCGCATCCTCCCTGGTGCTAAAGGCCAGCGGGGTGCCGTCGGCCGCTTCCAGGCTTCCGCGTAAAGGAGGGGCGTCTGCTCGAGCCGATACGGGCCGCAAGGGGAGGCTGGGGGCATTGTGCCACAGCACATAAAAACCGTACCCCAGCCCCAGCAGAAAGGCGGCAAAAGCCAGCAACACCACCCAGCCCCGGCTCAGGGAGGCTTGTTCACTCGTTCCTAAACGGTTCAAGGGGCGCTCCTTTCTGTCTGCACAGGGCTGGCCCAGCGGGCCAGGCTCATGGGGATGTAACCATTGGCCTCGGCCCATTCCCGCAGTGCCAATGGGGAAACCTGCTGATAGCGCTGCAAGAGGAGTAGGGTCTCTTTTTGTCTGCGGTCGGCCTCGATGGCCTGGAGCGCCATCAGATTGGCACTCAGTTGCTGGTTGTAGTGCCCCAGGGCGGTCAGGCCTGCCAGTAACAGTAAATACACCAGGCCCCATCGCAATACCGTTTTCATGCTATGCCTCCATCTATGCGCTCTGCTACCCGCAGCTTGGCGCTGCGGGCTCTGGGGTTTGCGCGCTGTTCGCTTTCCGAAGGGGTGATGGGCTTCTTGGTAAGGGGTTTCAGGACGGAAGAGTCGCGCAAGAAATGCTTAACCAGACGATCCTCGAGCGAATGAAAGCTGATGATGACCAGCCTGCCCCCGGGCTTCAGTACTTCTTCGGCGCCTCGAAGCAAGGCCTCCAGCGCACCTAACTCGTCGTTGACGTAGATGCGAAGTGCCTGGAAGGTCTTGCGGGCGGGGTGCCCGGCCTCTCGGTACCCGGTGGCCCGGCGGATTACCTCGGCCAGCTGGGTGGTGGTGACGATGGGACGGTTTTCCACAATAAAGCGGGCGATGCGCCTTGAACGCGGCTCTTCGCCGTAGCGGTAGAGAATTTCGGCGATTTCTTCTTCAGGGTAGCTATTGACCACCTCGGCTGCCGTGAGCGCACCTGTGCCCATCCGCATGTCCAAGGGGCCTTCCTGCTGGTAGCTGAAGCCCCGCCGGGCGTCGTCGAAGTGAAAGCTAGACACCCCCAGATCGGCCAGGATGCCGTCTACCTGCCTCAGGCCCCGCCTCTGCAGCTCGGGCACCAGCTCGCGGAAGTTGGCTTCAACCAGAGTCAGGTTTGCCAGGCCCAGCTCCTCGGCTCGGGCGATGGCCTCGGGGTCCTGGTCAAAGGCAATTACCCGCCCGCCCCGTTCCAGGATGCCCTGGGTATGGCCTGCCCCACCCAGGGTGGCGTCCACATACACCCCGCCAGGCCGAACCGCCAGCCAGTCCAGGGCTTCGCGGTAGAGCACCGAGGTATGGTTCACACCCCTCCTTTGTCGCACGGGTGACTGGGCGCTTGAAAACAGGACAGGAGTCGCATACATGGCTCATCCAATCAGGCCCCGCAGGGCCTCGGGGGTGGTGGGGTTCTCCACAAACTTGGTGATGTTGGCCCACCAGCGGCTCTCGCTCCACAACTCCAACCGGGTAGGCGCGCCGACCACCACCGCATCGTTGGTGTCCTCGAGGCCGGCAAACTTACGAAGGGGCGGGGGGATGGTTACCCTCGAGGCGTTGTCCATCTGGGTCTTGTGGGCGCCAGAGTACAAGAAGCGCACCAGCTCCTGGGCTGCCCGGTCAATCAGGGGCACGTTTTGCAACTGGCGTTCTATGTTGCTCCAGGCCAGCAGGGGGTACATGTAAAGGCAGCCCTCGAGGCCCCGGGTAATCACCACACCATCCTCGATAAACGAGCGGAAGGGCTGAGGGATTACAACCCTGCCTTTGTCATCGAGGCTATACTGGTGTTCACCGAAGGGCATCTCGTGTTCTCCTGCACAGACTTGTTTTTTGGGCCCGTCTCCCCACGAGCGTTTCCCACCGGAGGTGCTGTTCTGAACAGTAATGTACCACGCATTCCCCACTTTTTACCACTGTCTCCCACCTTGGTCCCACTTTTCCCCACTCTAAGAAAGCTAAATGGGCAGAATCCCCACCAGATGGTGTATTGCTACGAGATACACTTCAAAGAAGGGTTGCGGAACCGAAACAACCGGAAGCGTGCGGAAACGTGCGATAGGGACGCGAAAAAAAGCGAGTACCGGGTGGAAGAAAGTGGGTGTTGTTACGCGCCACGCTAAATGTCACCAGTGGAAGAGCCGGAATGAAGCGGAATGAGGCGGAAAAATGCCGTATGGGACTGCAAAAAAGTGAGATCGAGGTGGAAGCGCCTGAAAACTGGGGCGCGCCACGCTAAATGTCACTAACGCCCATTTTGCGCCACGCTAAATGTCAAAACGAAACGCGCTATTTTTCACTATGTGGGCATTATGAAAACAATGAGTACAATAAATTTAGCAAAAAACAGAAATGAGAGTCACTAATACAAAAATAAAAAATCCAACGAAGCAGCCCAACACACTAGAATAATGCGATAAACATGGTAAAAATAAATAAAATAGCATTGCGTGTACTAAGTATATAATGTAGCGCTAGCCACTCCGCCATTTTGTACTAAGTCAAGAAAATTTCTCATAAAGCCACTCCGCCAAAATAGACTAAGTCAAATAAAACCAAATGGCGGAGTGGAAAAAACAACGTCCAGCAGCCTAAAAAGTTATAACCTTATTACTTAAAACGCCACTCCGCCATGACGGAGTGGGTGAAACATACAAAAATAAGCTAAAAAACCTGTGTACAACAGATAAAAATCGTGAAACATAATTTTCCACTCCGCCAAAAGTGAACAATGCTACATTGGCGGAGTGGGTGAAACATCAAAAAGTTGCTGTTTTTGCGATAACAAAAGCACCCCGGCGTGAAACATATTGCGTAAAAGTAACCAAAGCCACAGTGAAATAACTGCACTCATAAATAGGCCAAAACTATCATGAGATTCTAATACGATAAAGGGCAATTATGAGAGAAAAAGATTAAGATTTGACCCCCACCCGGGTCAGGGTGGGGGTTTGAGGTAGCGCTTCTCGAGCCACAGCGCCCGGCGCACCTGGCTGCGCAGCTCGTCTATGTCCTGGCTGGCTGGCTGGTGCAACCAGTATTCGACCAGGGCGGCGTACTGCTCGAGGGGACTCGGGGCCTCATCTACGATCAGCCCCTGATCGGAAAACCCAGCTTCTCCATGACGGCCTCGACCACCTCGGTGGCATAGCCCGGCTTGTCGGAAAGCAGGGCCTCCCACTCGGCCCGCTGCGCGGGCTCGATGATGGCCAGGGTGAAAAACGCGGTGGCCTGGGTGGGGCTTTTGCGGGTGCGGGCCACCAGGGCGTCGATCTGGGCGGTGGTGGGTTTCTGGAAGGCAAACTTCCTGCCCTCCGGGGTCTCAAAAACGTGATAGGCGTTGGATTTGTCGGCCATTTATCTCACTCCACCAGGGCGTCCTGGTCGTTGGACTTCAGGCTCAGGTACTGGAAGCTCAGGGTAACGGTCAGTTCGTCGCCGTCTTCTTCGATGTTGTCGAAGCTGCGCTCGGTAAAGATGCAGTCCTGCAGTACGTCGGTCTTGGGGTTCCCATCCCCCTTGTCGTAGCTGACCACGATCTCGAAGGGGTCGATGTTGTACAGGCCCTTCTGCTGGATTTCGGAATCCTCCAGCATGCGGTCGTACTCCTCCCGCAGCAGCACGACCTGCCCGTCCTTGCCGCTGTAGCGCTTCAGGCGGTATCCGCGCGGGCGCAGCCCCTTGCCGTACACCTTTTCGGCCCCTCGCTCGTCGCCGTAACTGATGGACTTCACATCCACCAGGGTGCGGCCCTTCAGGTTGAGGGTGATGTGTTCCCAGTCGTAGTATCTGCCGTTAATCATGGATCACCTCCTAGGCCGCCAGAAAGGGGTTCTCGAAGCCGATGTCCAGGGTGATCTCCCGCAGATAGCCCAGCGGGACGATGCGCACCTGCACCCGCAGGGACGAGCTGGCCAGGATGTCCTGGCCGGGGGGAATGATGACCCGGCCCCGCACGATCTCGCCCTTGCTCTGCATGATGCGCAAGGGGGTATTGGCGCGGGCCACCAGGGTAGCCAGGGAGGCATTGAGATCGAGCGGATCCACCCCCTGCTGCACGAAATCGAGCAGGGCCTGGCGCACCTGGGTGGTGGCCTTGTTCATCACCCGCCGGTTGGGCACGATCTTGTAGTCGCTGGTGGGGGCGGCGGCCATTCGGTCGTCCACCACGAACCAGCCGTCCCGGCCAATCAACTTATAGATGGTGGTGAAGCCAGCATTGTCCAGGGCCAGGGCGTGGGCGTTGTTGAAGCTGGTGGCCTTGCCGTACTGGCCCGTGGTGAAGGGCGCGGGCACCACCAGGCCCGCCAGGGGGCCCTGCTGCACCCAGGAGGTTTTGATGTGCACGGGGTTGCGGCTGCTGCGGGCAGCGATCCGCGAGGCCAGACTCTGCACCTCGAGGCGACCGCTCAGGGTATCCACCACCTCGCCCCAGGCGGCTACGATCTGCACATGCTTGGAGGCGAAGCTGGCCTTTTCCACCAGCCGGGCGTTGACCCAGGCATCTGCATCGCTGCCCGGAGGAACGGTTTCGGCCACGAAGTAGATGTAACGGAATTGGTTTTCCGCCTCCAGGGCCAGCGCATCCAGGGCCGCCCACATGGCGGCGTCGCTGGGCTGGGCCAGCTGGATGTACTCGTAGAGCAGGGCCGAGCCGAGCGCGGCCCGGATGGCGGTCTGGGCCGCCGATACGCTACACCTGGGCGCTGTCACCGCAAACTTGTAAACATCGCCCAGCACGTAGTTGCCCGCCGCGAAGTTGAGGGTCAGGCCGGTGCCGGGGATGACGTAGGTGGCCGCGGTGGCGATCTCCAGGCTGAGGCTGTCGCCCCCGTCCAGGCTGTACACGAACGCCGATGTGCCCAGTGCCCCGGCGCGGGTGATCCGCACCTGCAAATCGTAGGCATCCAGCGGGCTGCCCGTGACGGTGACCGCAGGGCTGGCGGGGTTGCCCACGTCGGGGGTCACGGTGCCAGCCACATCCGCGCTGGCCCGCACCGCGTAGACCTGGCCCCCGCCATAGGCGAGCTGGTCGGCCACCGCCCGCGCCAACGGGCCCGTGCCCAGGGTGGAGGGCACCGCGCCCAGGTCGGAAAGGCCAATCACCTGGTTGAGGGGCCCTGCGCTGGAAACCCCCACCACCACCCGAGCCCCATCCCCGGACGGGGCCACTGCGCCCAGGCCGCCATCCTGAATAATCGGATAAACACCCGGCAGGCTCATCTACTTCCTCCATCGGTGGGGCCTTTCAAAAAGCGCTCCACCGCCTTCAAAAACACCTCTTCTTTGACCCGAAACCCGATGGGCCAGCGCTCGCGCACCCGCACACCGGCCAGGGCCCAGGCCTCCACGCCGTGCTGAGCTGCCAGCTCCTCCACCGTGGGCAGCTCCAGCGGTTCTTTATCCTTCTCACTCGCCACTTGCGCCTCCTTCAATTTCGCGCTCGATCTCGACCGTGATCGGGGTCCAGGCGTTGTCGCGGTAGATGCCGATTTCGACCGGGATCTCGAGCCAGATACCGTTCTGGGCAATGAGCACCCCCTCCTCGTCCTGGTAGCTGAAGCGGATGCGCTCCGCCGGAACCTTGAAGCGCACCCCCGCGCTGTCCACCAGGGTGTGATCGAACAGCCAGGTCAGAAAGCCCTGGAGAATCTGGTTTAGCTCCGGCTCGTTGCGGGCGTACAGCTCACAGCGCATATTGGCCCCGCCCAGCCACAGCCAGCGGCGGGAGCGCACAGGGGTCTGCTCTACCGACAGCCGTTTGCCGGCCCGGTTTAGCTCGCCCTGCAGCGGGTAGAGCCAGGCCGACAGGTCTGTGGGATACGCCTCCCCCCGATTTCGCTGTTCCTGACGGATATACCGCTCCGGCAGCCCGGTGGAGACCAGGCCGCGGGTCAGGTGCTGGCGAACCAGGCTAACCACCCAGGGCCTCCTTCAGGATGCGCTCGATCTCGGCCTCATCTGCTTTCGAGATGCCCAGGTAGGGGCGGGCCGGAATGCGCACCCCGCGCCCGCGGCCCGCCAGACCGCCGAACTGGTGGATGGCGGCGTAGACCAGGTTGGTGCCGACGGCCACTTTGCTGCCGTCCCGCCTGGCAGAGATGGAGTTGCGCAGGCGGCCCGATTGAATCAGGATTTTTCGCTTCTCCATTCGCTCCATTGCCTGCTTTCGCAGCCCACCAGACTTCTTGAAATCTTTTTTGCGCGGGGCCACGGTGGCCGCAGCCAGGGGCTCCCAGGGCCGCCCATCGGGGCCCTTCTGCTCGTTGAAGCGCTGGATGGTGGAGGAGACCAGGGCCTCCCCCACGCTGGCCGCCGCGCGATCCAGCCGGGTAGCGGCCAGTTTGCGCAGCGCGCGGTTGAGCCGGGTTACATCCCCCACGATCCGCACGCCCATCAGAAGTCCTCCAGTTTCTCGCGGGAAAATACCCGCCTGGCCGCGCGTATGCGGGGCAGTACCCCCTGGGGCACCGCAGGCCCGTCGGAGCCGCTGTTGCCGCTGAAGGTCAGGCTGGTTTTGCCCAGGGCCAGGTCGCGCAGCCAGCGCAGGGCGTCCTCGTAGTTCTGGCGGATGGTCTCGTCGGCGGTGCCAGGACGGATGCCCCGGCGGGAAAAGAGCTTGTACTTGACCACGTCCATCGCTTTATCGCGCAGCACATCCGGGATTTCCGGCAGGGGCAGGGTGTAGCGCTGGGCCACGTAGGAGTTGACCTCGGCCACCGCCTTGCGGATGTCCTCCTGGATGCGGGCCTCTGCGGCGGGGGTGATGGCCTTCTCATTCTCGTCGTCCACGAGATAGATCAGCACATCCTCCGCCAGGTTGGCCCGTACATCCGCGATGGTGAACATGGTCTAACCTCTTAATTAAGCGCCGGTGCTGCCGTAGGCCAGCTGCCAGAAGGCGTACCCGGCGTTTTTGCGGTCGTCAAAGCCGTAGACGTACTCCTTGCGCTTGAAGACGTTTTCGTCGGTGGGGCGATCCAGCGCGGTGAATCGCGGCTCCTGCCGCACCTGCAGGATCAGGGGCTTGACCGCCCGGCTGGTCTCGAGCAGGAACCAGTAGGCCGAGGCGGTGCCCGACAGCTCGGGCACCACCAGCAACCTCGCCTTCTGGTAGTTGGGGTTTTCCCCGCCCCCTGAGAGGGTACGCAGCGCCACGATACTCTCGGCGGTGGCCCGCAGGTCGGGCCCCACCACCAGCAGCGGGGCCCGCTCGCCGGTGCCCATGAACAGGCGCATGGGCCGCCCGGCGGCGTTGGGAATCTTCTGCATCTGGGCCAGGGCGGCCTCGAAGTTGGCCGCGGTCAGGGGCACGTTGCCCCGGTTGCTGACGGTCTGCTTGCCCACCTTGTGGTCGGTGGCGAAGAAGGTCTTGCCGTCGTAGCAGGTCTGGGTGAAGCCGGCCTTGAGCACATCGAATACCAGCTGATCGCGGTGATAGGCCACCTCCTCGCCCAGCATGCGGAACATGGGGGTGTACACACCCAGGTTGTCGTCCTCGATGTCGTTTTGTTTGACCGCTACGGTCAGCTCGAAGTCTCGGTTCTTGATGGTGTAGCTGGACTCGCTCAGGTTTTTGACGTCCCGTTCGTCCAGCCATTCCTTCATTCCTGGAACGTCCGCCAGCCAGCCATAGGTGTTGGCGCTGGTGTTGCTGGGCGCCTGCATGGCGATCTGGTTCCATTGCAGATCGACCTGGGCGAGGGCCTCATAGGCCAGCGCGCGGAAGCTGCGACGCAGGCTGGCAAGGTTGGCATCAGTGATGATCACGCACTACCTCCATTAGCGGGTATCCACCCAGACCCCATCGGGTTCAATATCCACAACGCGGCCTGCCCGGGATTTGGTGTTGCTACCGTTGGTGCGGCAAACAGTCTGGTCGTCGGTGATGAAGCAATCGGCCCAGAGGTCGGCCTGGGTGATGGCGTCGGCAGAGTCGTTATCGAACTTAAACACGCCGCGACGCACCAGCACGCTGACCGCGCCGTTGGCCCCGCCCGTGTTGTCCGCGGTTTCCTCTGCGCGGCCTACTACCCGCAGGTTTAGGGCGGTGCGGCCAGGGGCGGCGTAGCCCGCATCCACCACGACCAGGGTGCCCTGGAAAATCTTGGTGTTAGCCTTTACTGGGATCAGAAATAAATCCCCTTCACGCATGAAGGTGTCGCGCGGGGTGGTAGCAGCAGGCATTACTCATCACCTCCGTATTTAAGTAGAGCTTCCTTAGAAACGCCCACCAGCTGCGCAACGGCCAGATCGTTGTCGCTCAGCGCGGCGCGCTCCTGCTTCTGGGCAGGCTGCAACTGCGGTAGCTGGGTGGGCACGCGGGGGGGCAGGGCTTCCAGGGCCATGCGGGTGGCCTCGAAGTCGCTGGCGGCCAGGCGCAGGAATAACTCACGCTGGTCGGGCAGGATGCGCCCGTCCTCCAGCGCGGCCTCCACCAGGGCCTGGATGCGCTGCTGCTCGCGTTGACGGGCCTCCTGCTCCAACTGTTGGCGCAGGCGGCTGACCTCGTCGAGCACCTGCTCGTTGGCGGCCAACCGGATGACCCGGGCCCGCAGCTCGGGGGTCACGGTGGCGTCGCTGAGGCCGAGCGATTGCACCAGTAGATCGCCCAGCTGGGCTCGGGCTTGCAGAGCCTCCAGCGCGGCGCGCACCTGCTCCTCCCCGGCATCCGGGGGGAGTCCTACCATCTGTCTTAACCAGTCCATTTTTTCCTCCATACCGATCCGGCGTTGCCACTGCGTGCCGGGGCGGTTTGTTAGTGCATGCGAGTGGTAGCCGACGACGTGCCCGTCCTCGGTGTGGAGCAGCACCGGGGAGATGAAGGCGAAGGCCCCCTTCATCACATCCGCCGCCCCTTCCGGGGTCCACTCAACCAGGCCATACACATAACCCTCTTCGACCACCACATCCTGAATAAAGCCAGCGGCTGGGGCTTTGTCCCGCTTGCCAGCCTCCACATCCAGCGTGGCGTGGTGCCAGTCGAGCACCCAGGGCCGGCCATTCTGGCGCAGCTGCTCCCGCACTGCCGCCAGACTGGCCTCATCGAACACAAACCGGCGGCCATTGCCGAAAAACTCACCGAATGGATGCAGTGGAATCCGATTAGGGACGCCACCGTCCTGCAAGGATATCTGCGAAGTGACGCCGGAAGAGGTCAGGGTGTGCAAACTGAACCTCCCAGGGGAGCCGCTCGAACAACTCCAAAGGCAAACCCGTTTTCAACCGCCAATAGCTGCGGTTTTCTAATCGTGCGGTCTGTGGCGAAAGCGGCCATGCGTCAGGATGCGGCTGGGGTGCTGGTCTGAGTGCCAGAGCTTTTACGAAAGGTGCCATCGGCGTTGAACCGACTCACCACCCAGTCAATAAGGAATCCCAGGAGGGCATCGGGAATAAAGCCGGGCCAGTACCCCAGAATGCCCGTCACTACTTCCTTTACCCGAGCTATTGCAGCTTCCTTTTTCTGCGCCCCTGGCTGGCCGTCCATGATGTCTTCCACGACCAGCACCACCAGGCCCAGCGCGGCGTAGACGAGCTTGGCGACAGCCAGGATTGATGCGAATTTCAGCACACACTTCCTCCTTTGGGCCAAACAAAACCCCCGGAGCTTCCTCCGGGGAATGTCTGGCTAGGTTACCTCTAATATAGCATGTAGCGGTGGGCCGCGCAGCTATTCCTCCACGCCATTCAGCGCCCCCTGCACCCAGACTACGCGCCCGATAACCTCGTCCACGTCCTCAGCAGGAATAACCGGCGGGGCGGAGTTGGTGTAAAGGGGATTGAGCGACATTAGCCGCCTGCCAAACTTATCCTCCTTCAGAGCCTTGCACACAAAACTCCCATCCACAAGGCGGGCTACCACCACCTGGCCGCTGCAACCCTTATCGGCCATATTTACCACGATGATGTCGCCATCGCAGATGGGGCGCTTGCCTCCGCACATCGAGTCGCCCCTGACCTCATATGCCGCAAGCGGGCGCCCTTTGGCCACAGCGGCGGGAACGTAGACGCTCTTTAACGTGGGCTCGAACTGGCCGGGGCCTGCCCCGACGACGCCCACAACTGGGGCTTTCTTCATGTTTGGGGCAACCTGCGCCTGAGGTTTAGGTAAATCCAGCTCGGGGTATAACCGACTTAACAGCTCATCAACCGGACGATTGAGTGCAATGGAAAGCTTGATGATGGTATCTAAGCTGGGCTTGACCCACTCGCCTTGAGACGTTTGTCTACCCAAGACCAATGAGTACACCGTCGTTCGGCCAATCCCAAAGTGATCGGCAAACTGCTCGAGCTTTGTCCAACCTTTTTCCGCCATGACTTTGCGGATATCTTCGTTGAATGGACCTCTAAGGTCGTGCCGCTTGGTTCGTGCCATGTTGACTTACACCCGTGAGCGAGTTTATGATACTCACCAATGGGAGTAAAGAGCAAAAAACCAACCATCAGCAGTAAGCTGCGAGAGGCACTGATTGAGTCTGGGATTAATCAGGCTGAGCTGAGCCGTAGAACCGCGTTGACCACAGGGTATATTGCGATGCTGATCAATGGTAAGCGTGGCCAAAAGGTTTCGGCAGAAACCTTAATCCGGTTGGCTAAGGCTCTGGATAAGCCAATCAGTTATTTTTTGACCTCGGAAACTCACACAGGGGAGTGAGTATAGCTATGTCGCGTTTTGTTTCTATCCCCGAAGCCGCGAGAGTCCTTAGTAAGGGCATTCGCACCATCGAACGATATCTGGAGCATCCAGATGTCGAATCCACCCTGGTTGAGGTTCCCCTCGAGCGCGGCGGCTACACCCGCAAGCGCCTGGTCAACCTGGATTCCCTGCGGCGCGTATTCGAGCAGAACAGTCCCCCTATCCTGCAGTCGCCCCTGGAAGAGCCGCCTGCCCCATCAGATACCGCACCAACTTCCCAGCCGGAGATCACCCCTGAGCGCATGCAGCAGGCCCACCGGCTGATGAGCTGGCTGTTGCCCTTCTACGCCGAATACCGTGCGGCCAACCCCGGCGAGAAGAACCTTCTTCTGGAGCAGGCGGCCCAGCAACACGGCTACTCCAAACGCCAGGTGATCCGCCTGGTGCAGCGCCTCCAGGATTCCCAGCTGTCCGAACAGGCGCTGTCCCGGCGTATGCGGCGGGACGCCGGGGTGGTTCGGCTGCCACGGGAACTCTACGAGCTGGTGGTGGGCCTGTGGATGACCTACCCCCGCTACAGCGCCCCCCGCATCCGGCGCATCATCGAACTCAACGACCCAAACCTGCTGCGCTACCGCCCCTTCCCCAACAGCCGGGACTGGAGCGTCCTGTCCGCAACCACAATCCGGCGCATCCGCAAACAGATGGAGTCTGACCCCGTACTGCGGGTCACGCTGATGGACGATCGCGCCCGCAAGGAACACCTGCGGGTCTGGAGCGGGGAAATCCTCACCGAGCGGGCCAACCAGCTCTGGATGGTGGATATGACCCGCTGCGATGCGTTTGTGTACGACCCCTACACCAACCACGTGCTGCGGCTGCGAATCCACGCGGCCATCGACGTGTTCAGCGGCGCAGTGCCGGCCTTCGTATTCTCGCGCGACGAGGACCAGGCCGCCACCGACCGGATGCTCATGCTGGCCCTGCTGGAAAAGCCTGAGCCCTGGCGGGCCCACTGGCCCATCTGGGGCCGCCCGGAGCGCATCTACTGGGACAACGGCAAGGTTTATCGATCGGAGAAATCCGAGCGCATCCTGGCCGACCTGGGCATCGAGTCCACCCACTCGCGGCCCTACGTCTCGCACAGCCGCGGCAACATCGAGCGCTTCTTCGGTCTCTTCCACCAACAGTTCGAGGCGGGTCTGCCGGGCTACGCCGGCTCGGATGTGCACGAGCGGGATCACCAGCGCCTGGCCCGGCTGTTGCACAACACCCGCCGCTGGATGGCCGAGGGCGGCCCCGACCCCTACCCCGAGCGCCTCCTGACCGAGGAGGAGTTCAAGCACCGGGCCCTGTTGTGGCTGACCCAGGACTACCACAAATCACTCCTGGGCAGTCAAACCCGCGAGGAACTGTTCGTGCAAACCGCAGCCAACAGCAGCCGGGTGCGCTACGACTTCGGCGACCTGATGCTGCTGTTTTCCCGCCAGGAGACCCGGCGGGTGCGCGGCAACGGCACCATCACCCTGCGCGGGCGGGCCTGGGGTCTGCCTGACGGCAGCCTGATCCGCTACCAGGGCATGGACGTGGTGGTGCTCATCAACGAAATCCTCCCGGCGGCCCAGTACACCGCGGCCCTGCCCCGGCGGGACGGCAGCCTGCAGATCCTGGGCGCACTCGAATCCCAGAACTGGAGCGCCCTGGGCGAGGAAGCCCGCGAGATGCGGCGCAAGCTGCGGCAGCAGATTCGGGATATCCACGCGGCTGCCGACGAGATTCGGGCCCAGTTCATGAACCCTATGGTGCGGCTCGACCAGGCCCTCTCCCGCCGGGCCCCCGACCTACCCCAACCCGAAACCTTGCAAATCTCTGGCCCCCAGGCCCGTTTAGACCCGGCGCCAGGCGACCGCGAGGTGGAGCAGGCCCTGGCAGAGTTCCTGGCCGCAGGCTTCACCCTGGACGACGAATTAGACCTGTCGTCCCACCACAACATGGGCTCCAACGGGGAGTAGACCCCCGCTGAAGCAGAAAGGAGCTATATGGCTCAACAACCACCATACATCAACCCCGAGGACGTAGACAAGATCGTAGAGGACTGGCTGGCCAGCGAGTACGGGGACGTGCTCGATGACGAGACCGATTTCGTGCAGACCCGCGCCACCCGCATCATCGCGGCCCGGCTGCGCGACGCGGTGGAGGACGAGTTTCCCTTCGCCCTGGTCACCGGCCCGGCAGGCTGCTCCAAGACCGTCACCACCCGGCACTTCCTGCGCTATGTGCGGGAGCAGTGGCCGTGGCTCAACACGGCCTGGATTCACGCCCAGCCCAACTATGAGCCCAACGCCCTGCTGGAGGCCCTGGCCCTCAACCTCTACATCACCCGCACCCGCCGCTTCCGCGACCTGCTGCACACGGTGCACACCCAGCTCAGCGCCAAGCGCATGGTGGCGGTGGTGGACGAGGCCCAGCGCATGCCGCGGGAGTCGTTTGAGGTGCTCAAATATCTGGCCGACGAAACATCCAGCACCTTCATCTTGATCTGCACCGAGGACTTCGCCCCCCAGATCCGCCGCTGGCGGGACATCGAGAGCCGGATCGGGGTGGTGGCCGAGGCGGAGCCGGTGAGCCCCGAGGAGCTAATCGAGATGCCCATGCTGGCCGGGCTGCCCAAGGCCAGCCGCCAGAAAATCTACGAACTCACGGGCGGGGTGATGCGGGACGTGCTGCGGCTCGTGAAGCAGATCGACCGCACCATCGCCCGCAACGCCGATAAAGGACTGAGCCGCGCCACCTTCACGGTCAAAGCAGTGGTGGCGGTCTCGCAAAAGCTCAACCTGGCGGGAGGTAGCCAATGAAACAAAAGCTGGCATTGCTACTGGTGGACATCGCTACGGGTGCGCTGATGGTGCTGATCATCCACGCCATCGCATGGTACGGAGGTCGCTAGTGCGCAAACGCCGGGAGATTGAGGTGGCGGGGGAGCGCATACCCCGCCTGGACGACATCGCCACCCTGCTGTACCTGGCCACCGAGACCGGCGACTGGCCTGCCAAGCCCACCAACTACATCCGCGGGGATATCCCCTGGCTGCAGGACGGCGCGGTGATCACCCTGCGCAACCTGGACCCCCGCGGCGAGATGGGCGCCACCTACACCGTGCAGGTGCTGGCGACCCAGATCGAAATCCACCTGCTTCCCGGCAAGTGGGGGCAGGTGCTGAGGAAGGTTTTACTTGCCGAGCGCCCAACCAACGAAGAAATCGCCCAGATGTGGGAGGAGGAAAAATGACCGCTGACTTTGCCGAACAACGCCGCCGCCGGCTGCTGGAGATTCCGGTGGAGATCGCCCGCATCAACCGCCAGCTGGTGGCCATGCGGGCCGAGCGCGACAACACCGAGCGGGCCCTGAAGCGCCGCGAGACCTACGTGCGCCAGGGGGCCCGCCTGCGCGAGAGCTACAAGCAGCTCAAAAGCGAGGCCGAGCGCACTGACTACCTGCGGGTACAGGTCTACGAGGACATCGAATATGAGCACCTGGCCGACCGCCTGGAGCAGATCGCGGTGCAGATCGACAAGCTGGTGTTTGAGAAGGACGCCCTGGAGCACGAGCGCAAGGCCCTCTACGCCGCGCTGATCAGCTACGCCGCCGAGATTTTCGAGAAGAAGATTGACGAAAAGACCCTGGCCGATATGGCCGGGCGGGGGCGGGTGCTGTCGTGACCGGGGAGCACCACTACGCCCTGGACGAGAAGGGCCGCCTGCTGCTGCCTAAAGCCTTCCGCGACGAGCTGCGCGACGGGCTGGTGATCACCCGGGGACTGGAAGGCTGCCTCTATGGCTTCCCCCTGGTGGCCTGGCAGCGGGTGGAGGCCGAGCTGGCCCAGCTCCCCATTACCAACCCCAAGGCGGCGGCCCTGGCCCGCTTCCTGATCGGCGGTGCGTTGAAGGGCCGCCTCGACGCCGCCGGTCGCACCACTTTGACCCCACAGCTCTTATCCCACGCCGATATCCGCGAGGAGGTGGTCATCATCGGAATGAAAAATCGTTTCGAACTGTGGAGCCCTGGGCGCTGGAGCGAGGAACTGGCCCGCCTGACCTCGCCCCAGGCCCAGCGCGACGGCCTGGAGCTGATCCAGACCTTTTTGAGGTAGCCATGCTGGAAACAGTCATCCAATCCCTCTTCGCCCAGGCCCAGGCCCAGAACGGTCGGGCCAGCACCTGCCTGAGCAAAGGCCTCTGGCTGGTGGCCGATACCCGCAGCGCTCGCCGCACCCTGGTGCTCTTCCGCCGGGTGGGCCAGCCCTCCATGCAGGAGGCCCGCATCTGCGCCAAATATGCCGGCTTCAAAGCCTACGCCATCGCCCCCCACGGCAACAAACTGGTCATTTTCGAAAAGGAGTAAGCCATGAAAAAACCCGAGAAGCCCACCAACCCCCAGCCCGTATACGCCGATCTGGACAGCCTCCCGGCCCCCGAGTACAAGCCGGAGGACTACCTGCTCTTCCACCTGCAGAACATGGCCACCGACCTGCTCGCCCATATCCGCGAGCTGAAGGAGACCGGCAGCATCGAGCCCGGCCCCCTGAAGGGCCTGGCCCGGCGCATGCTGGCCGCCTATATGGCCTCGGCGGAGATCTTCTACGAGCAGGCCACCAAGGAATCCACCATCGAGACCTTGCGCAACCCCCACCGGCTGCGCGGAACGGAGATGCCGTGAGCGCCGGAACCGCTTTTTTACTGGGCTACATCCTGGGCGGCCTGCTGGGGATGCTCCTGATGGCCGTGCTGGCCGCCAGCCGGAGGGAGGACGCATGAGCGCCCTCGACCGCGCCTACCAGCGCTGCCAGACCCCGGCCCAGGCCCGGCATTATGCCCGCATCTGCGAGAAGAACCGCAACTGGCCCGCGGCCCAGCTCTACCACGAGGTGGCGGAAGCCCTGGAAGCCGCCGAGCGCCTGCGCGCGGCCATCCACCCTGCCTGCCCGATTTGCGGCGGGCGGGGGATGCTCGACGACATCGAGTGCTGGCTATGCTCACCCCCGGCGAGATTCTAGTGCAACTGCGGGAGAACCCCCGCCCCCACCTGCTCCTGCTGCGGGGCAACGTGGCCATGCGCCTGTGCTACCTCTACCAGGCCTCTTTGCCGGAGCAGTTCGACCCCGAGCTGCCCCTGGGCTACGAGCCCGGGGAGGTGGTGCACATCTACGGCCTCTACAGCCCCAGCGCCAAGGAGTGGCTGGAACTCCCGGCACGCACCCTGGGCCGCGTGCTGCACAACGTGCGGCCTTTGCGTCTATTGGAGGACTGCGATGAGGAAGGATGAAATCCGCAAACGCCTGCGCGCCAAGCGCATCCAAATCTACGACCACCCCAGGCTGGTACTGAAGGGCACCTTCTACTCGGTCTGGAAAAAACCCGATGGGGGCTACATCAAGACCTACGAGGTGGAGCCCGAGATGGAAGCCACCTACCCCAGCGAACAGCAGGTCTGGCGCTGGCTCAAGCTGCACCTCACCGGCCTGCCCTGCCGGGGCATCGGGATGGCCGGTCTGGAGCTGATCGAAAAACACATGGCCAGGGAGGAGGCCCATGCCTAGCGCCCGCGGCCTGCAGGCCCTCAAACAGGCCCGGCCCGACAAGGCGGCCAACCTCGAGCAGCTCCTGGCCTTCCTCCACGACCGCCCTGGGGTGACGGTGCAGATCCGCTGCGCTGAGCTCGAGACCGCCGTGCGCTTCAACGGCCTGGAGGAAGAAAACGGCCAGGTACAGCCGCGCTACGGCATTTACCTGTACACCCTGCGGGAGTGGCTGGAGGTCGGCGAATCCACCTTTCGTACCTACCTGGGCCAGTACGGCCCCTATACCTGGGAGGAAGCATGAGCGACCCCAAGGTTGAACTGGCCCGGCAGGTCTTCAAAGCACTGTGGGAGGCCGGGCCCCAGGGCCTCGACCGCGACGCCCTGGCCCATGCCCTGGGGGTGGGCGACCGGGAGATGCGGGAAGCGGTGGAGCTGTGCGCCAAGCTCTCGGCCCGCCCCAGCGTGGCCGGCGCCAAGCCCGAGGTGGTGGGGTTCGATCCCATGACCCGGCGCTACCACATCGCCAACTCGCCCGAGCAGGCCGACCGGATTATGGCCTACGCCCTCAGCTACATCAGAAGCAGCCTGGAGCGGGTGCTGGCCTACCGCGAGGCCCGCACCCTGCGCTGGGGGGACAGTGAGATGCCCCAGACTATCCAGCAGGCCCTTTTTGAAGCGGAAAACTCCATGCGGAGGTGGCGATGACTCCCAGGGAGAAAATCCTTGAACAGGCACTGCTGATCGCTCGCTACGCCCCCAAGAAGCGGGGGCGCTATGCGGGCCGCGCTCAGGTGCCCTGGTCCTGCGTGGAGAAAATCCGGCAGGCCCTGAAGGAGCTGGATATCGATCCCAACCACTGGGATCTAAGCGGCAATCTGGAAAAACTCAAGGAGGCGCCGTGAAGCGCTTGTACACCATCGAGGTGCAGGGCCGGCATCACAGCTGGGGCTGGTATGCCTGGGGCACTCCTCAGGATGTCGCAGACTGGCGGGCGGACGGCCTCGAGGTCTTCGAAGTCCTTAACGTCATCCCGGACTGGGTGGTACGGCTCGGCCTGACCCGCATCTGGGTGGCCGTTGAAGACTTGCTGGTCGGGAGGTGGGGCCGTGGTTGAAGTAACCGAGCTGGGCCTGCTCAGCCTGGCCGCCCTGGCCCTGGGCCTCCTGGCCGGGGGGCAGCTCGTGGGATGGGGCTTCAGTGTGGCTTTGGAACTCAACCCTTCCGGGGCGCAAGCCTACCTGACCCCCACCACCATCTGGCGGGTAGAGTATAGCCCCCAGGACAACATCCTGATGGGCTTCAACCTGGCCGGGACCACGGTGTACTTCGAGCCAGCCCGTTGGAGGCACTTGATGCCCACCGACGCCCTTCAGACCCTGCGCGCAGAGGTGGAACGCTACGAGCTGGGCCACACCCAGGGCTGGAAGCATTTTGGCCTGGGATATCTCGTACAGGTGCTGGCCGAGGCCTGCACCTTCGATCCGAAAGCGGGCTGGGCGGGGCACTGCCCCAACCAGGAGCGCCCACCCTATCGTCTGGTGCCCCGCACCGGGGCCATCAAGGTGGTGATGCCATGATCCACAAACTGATGATCACTCTGCTGCTTTTGGCTTATTTTGCCACCCTCATCATGAGCACCGGCCACCTGGCCGAGTGGTACGCCCTATCGCTGGGCAAGCTGCCGCGTGAGTTGGCCTGGGGCCTGGCCGGGGCTCTGGAGTTTACCGCCTTCCTGCTTTCGCTGCTCTCCAACTCGCTGCTGCGGCAATCCCGCTGGGCAGGGGGTGGCGCCCTGGCCGCCCTGGGGCTGGTCTGGGTGGGCAACGCCCTCTCCATGCACAGGGGGGCCCCGGAACTGGCCCTATGGGAAGTTTTTCTCATGAGCCTCTTTGTACCGGTCGGTACCTACGCGGTGGGCAAGGTGGTCGGGGAGCTTATTGGAGGTACCGCTGCGCCGGTGCAGGTACCGCGCTCAGTGGCCCCAGAGGTACCGCTGAATCAACCAGTGGCACACAGAGGTACCGCTGCGCCGGTTCAGGTACCGCACCAAACGGCTTCAGAGGTACCGCAGGTACCGGCTGTGTGGCACACTCATGTACCAAGCCCGGTACCTCAGACAGCACATCCAGGTACCGCGGAACCACCCCAGGTAACGCCCCGCGAACGTGTGAGTGAAGCTGCCGGTACCGCTGGTGCTGTCAGCGAGCGCGCCACGCTGCGTATGCGGGAGCGTAGCGTGGACTTGGAGTGGAGCGTGGAAGGCAGGGCCGGTGAACTGCTCAGTGTGATGGCGCGGTACCAGGCCCCTGTTACCTTGACCGTCCTGGTTCGGAACCTGGGCTGGCCCAAGAGCACGGTACGCCGTTGGTTGGACCGCCTGGAAGAAGAGGGCCTGATCCGGCGGACTGAAGATGGGTGGTACCTCTCGGAGGCACAGCCTTGATTCACGTTCCTGGTACCACCGACGGAGAGGTACCGCTCGCCGAGCGCAGCCGGTACCTCTGGCAGGCCGAGCATGCCTTCCGGGCCATCTGGATGGTGGGGCGGGGCCGGATGAGCTGGCAGAAGGTGTTGGGGGGCCACAACCCCCACCGCGCCAGCTACCTGCCCATCTACGTGCCCGAGCTGCCCGAGGCCGGCATCGAGGCCCATGAGCTTCGCCTGTGGAAGAGGGACTTCGACTCATTTGTGGACGAGCTATCCCCCGCCGAGCGCGAACTGCTGATCTACCAGATTGCGGGCAGCCGCTGGGCCACCATCTTCCGCTGGCGCAAAAGCCGGGGCCGCTTTGAGCGGGGCAACGTGGATGAGCGCATCGCCGAGCTGGCCATTCGCCTGCGGCAGATCTGCAAGGGGGTTAGATGAACATCAGGGAACTGGACTCGGCGGTGCATTCCCATACCCGGGCGATCCCCATTTACCGCGGGTTGGCGGGCGTGGGCCGCCCCATGACGCTGGACGGCAAAATCCTGCGGGAATCGTTCCGCTACAAGGGCAACTGGATTTGGTACGCCGTGCAGGATGGCCGCGCTTTCTACATGGTGCAGCCGCTGGACAATTAACCCAGGATTTGGCGCTATACTGAAGGTAACCTAGCCCCTGCCCTCGCGGCAGGGGCTCGTTTACGGACGGGGATGAATGACCTGGAGCGCTCACTACTGGAAGATATGCTGGACGAGCTGGCGGCACAGGCCCCGGATGGGCGGGAGGAGCAGATACGGAAGATGCGGGAAAAAATGCTGGCTATAAAGCTGTTGCAGCGCATGCCCCAGGGCCGCACACCCTTTTTCTGGACGGCAGAGTTCTGGAAGACCGCCCTGATCGTGGTGGGCATCCTGGCTGCGCTGCTGGGCGTGAAGATTCCCGCCATCCCCAACCCCTGATGAGGAGCTATGTCGAGACTGGGCAATCAACGCATCAAAATCCTGCGCGGCGAGGTTCTATACGCGCTTTACCTTTTTGCGACGGGCCTCGACGACAAACCCCTATACCCCGATGCGCCCTGGCGGCTGCCCGAGCGCTCCCTGAAGCTGACCCTGGAGGGCCTGCACATGCTGCCCGGCGATGAGGAGCTGGAATCGGTGCTGCGCTATCTGAGCGCACCCGGCAAGGAGTACATCAACGTGGCCTGGCGCAACGATGGCCGGGGCGGCTTCGAGTACGCCGAGATCACCGCCCGGGGCATGGACCTGTGCAACGGCGACATCTCCGACCCCGGTGTAGCATTCCCGCGGAGGAGGGCATGAGCCCGGAGGAGCTGCGCGACATCCGGGAGGAGATGACCGCCCTGCGGCTGGCGGCCCAGGCCAGCCAGAAGCGCATCATGGAGCGCCTGGACGAGCTGGAGGCGCTCATCCTGCGCCGCACGGCCAAGCCGGGATGGCGGCTATACAGCCTGCTGGCCATAGCGGCTTTTGTCGGCTGGATCATGCCCAGGTAGGGGGGAGTTGTGGCCATCTACGTGCAGTCCACCCGCTGTAGGGTCTGCCTCTCGTCGCTGCGCGAGGAGATCGACGCCATGCTGCTGGGGGATGTGCGCAAGCCGGACGGCCCCTACCGCATCGAGGATATCGTGGCCTGGGCCGCCGAGCGGGGCGAGGCGCTGAGCGCGGCTAGCCTCTCGCGCCACCGCACCAACCACCTGCTGCCGGCCCTGGGCGCGGCCCTCGAGGCCCAGCAGGTGATGGAGGCCATCGGCCAGGCCACCGGCAAGCAGATGAGCCTGCAGGCCGCATTTACCAATGTGCTCATCCACAAGCTGTTGCGCTACCTGGAAACCTTCGACCCTTCAGAGATTGACCCGAAAGCCGTTGGGCGGATGCTCGAGACCGGCGTGCGGGCGGTGACGGCCAGCCTGCAGCTGGAAAAGGCCGAGCGGATTTTCAGCAAAGACCAGGCCGCCATGATGGCCGAAAAGGTAGAGAAGCGGCTGGCGGCCCGCAACCTCGACCCCGAGACCCTGGCTACCATCCGCCAGGAGATTTACGGATTGGGCCAATAGTATGCTGCTGCCATACCAGAAGCGCTGGGTGCAGGATAAGAGCCGCTTCAAAATCTGGCTGGCGGCCCGCCAGATCGGCAAGAGCTTTGCCAGCACCCTCGAGACCGTAGACGACAGCCTGGAGCGCAAAACCCTCTGGATTCATCTCTCCAGCGGCCAGCGGCAGAGCCTCGAGCTGGCCGAGAAGGTCAAGCTCCACCTGGACGCCTACCGTATCGCGGCGGAGGCCCTGGAGGACTACTTCTTTGAGGGCGAGGAGAAGTACACCCAGCTCGAGTACCGCCTGCCCAACGGCTCACGCCACCTGTTCCTCCCCGCCAACCCCGCGACCGCGCGGGGCTACAGCGGCAACCTGAACCTGGACGAGTTCGCCTTCCACCGCGACTCCAAGGCCATCTGGACTGCGGTTTTCCCCATCATCACGCGCAACCCCGAGTTCAAGGTGCGCATCACCAGCACCCCCAACGGCAAGGCCAACCAGTTTTTCGAGCTGTGGGAGCGGGGGGAGGGCTGGAGCCGCCACCGCACCACCATTTACGACGCCGTGCGCGAGGGCCTGCAGATCGACCCCGAGGAGCTGGAGCGGGCCATCGCCGACCCCATCGCCTGGCAGCAGGAGTACCTGCTGGAGTTCGTGGACGAGGGCAGCGCCTTCATCCCCTACGACCTGATCCTGGCCGCCGAGGCCGACACCCTCTCCGACGAGTGGGACCCCGACCAGGCCTACCTGGGCATGGACATCGCCCGGCGCCGTGACCTCACGGTGATCTGGGTGGATGAGGTGGTGGGGGATGTGGCCTGGGCCCGGAAAGTGATCGAATTGCACAACACCCCCTTCCACGCCCAGCTCGAGGCCCTCTCGGCCCTGCTGCCGCGGGTTCGCCGGGCCTGCATAGATGCTACCGGGATGGGGGAGATGCTGGCCGAGGAGGCCCGGCGAAAATTTGGCTGGAAGGTGGAGCCGGTGCACTTCAACCTCGAGACCAAGGCCGATCTGGCCCAGGGCCTGCGCCTGGGCTTCGAGGACCGCAAGGAGCGCATCCCCGCAGGCAACCAGCGCATCCGCCAGTCGCTGCACAGCGTCAAGCGCATCGTGACCAGCGCAGGCAACGTGCGCTACGACGCCGAGCGCAACGAGGGCGACCACGCCGACCACTTCTGGGCCAAGGCCCTGGCCCGCCACGCCCGGGAGTCCCGCCGGGGGCCTATCGAATACCGCACCGTGGAAGCGGGGCGCTTTGCGGGGGGGAGAGGTACCCTCTGATACCCCTGTGGGCCGCTCAGCGCCAAATCTAGCCGGGGGTTGACCCGGCCTTCGGCTCTCCCCCTAGACCCCCACCTCCCCCCGCCTAAAACGGCCGGAAAAACCTGGTGACATTTAGCGTGGCGCAAAATGGGCTGCACCTTTCCCACCTGGCCCGGCTATACTGGAGGTAACCTAGCCCCTGCCCTCGCGGCAGGGGCTTCTGCTTGGAGGCCCATGCCCATCCTGGATCAGTTTGGTAATCCCATCAGCGGCAAACCCCCGGCCCAGCACCCCAGCGCGGTGGTGGGGCTATCCCGGCCCTATGCGAACTACCCCAGCCGTGGGCTAACACCGGAGAAGCTGGCCCGCATCATCTACGAGGCCGACGAGGGGTACCTGGAGCAGCAGGCCGAACTATTTAGCGAGATGGAGGAGCGCGATGGGGTGCTCTCCCAGATCATGCAGGACCGCAAGCTCTCGGCCATCGGCATCGAGTGGCGCATCGAGCCGGCGGACAACAGCCCCCAGGCCCGGCGGCTGGCCGAGGCCCTGCGGGAGTGGTGGGACAACTCCGATCGGGTGAGCTGGATGCTCGATCTGCAGGATGCCCTGGGGCAGGGCGTGAGCCTGGTGGGGATGGCCTGGCGGCGCGACGGGGGGATGTGGTTTCCCGGGCAGCTCGAGCACATTGACCCCCGGCTGCTAATCTGGGATACCCAGCAGAAGCGCTTTCTGATCCAGGCCGAGGGCTACCCCCAGGGCTATGCGCCCACGTTCGGCCAGGCCATCGAGCACCGCTACAAGGCCCGCAGCGGCAGCCCCACCCGCGCGGGTCTGATGCGCACCAACGCCTGGTGGTACTTGTTCAAGCACTACGCCATCAAGGACTGGGTGGTCTACGCCGAGGTCTACGGCCAGCCCTACCGGCTGGGCAAGTACGACCCGGCCACCAGCAAGGAGGAGATGGAGGCCCTGGAGCGGGCGGTGCGGGCGCTGGGCAGCGATGCCGCGGGCATCATCAGCAAGGACACCGAGATCGAGATCATCGAGGTGGCTAAGGCCACCGGCGGCCCCGAGGTCTACCGGGGCATCTACGAGATCGCCAACCGTGAGATGACCCTGGCTACCTTGGGCCAGACCCTCACCACGGGGGAGGGAGAGCACGGCACCCAGGCCCTGGGCCGGGAACACCGCCGCACCCGGCTGGACCTGCTCGAGGCCGACGTGGCAGCCCTGAGCAGCACCCTGCGGCGCGACCTGGCGACCCCCTTCGCCATCTTCAACGCGGGCACCGACAGCGCCCGCCTGGCCCCCAAGATCATCGGCATCGTGGAGGAGCCCGAGGACCTGGCCCAGCAGGCCAAGACCCTCGACATCCTGCAGCAGATGGGCTACCCCATCTCGCTGCGCTGGGTGGCGGAGAAGTTTGGCCTGCCGGAGCCTGCCCAGGATGAGCGGATTCTGCTGCGCCTGGGCACGCCCCAGATGGCCCCTCAGGAGGCCCGCAGCCCCCTGGCGGCGCTGGAACGGGAGCTGCGGCCCGGCATGATGAGCGGCCAGCAGTTCATCTTCGAGATGATCGGAGCCGCCACCGAGGCCGCTGCCCAGGGCCTTTCGCCTGTGCTGGCTCGACTGCTACAGGAGATCGAGGCCGCCCAGAGCCCTCAGCAACTGCGCGAGCGCCTGATTGAGCTGTTCCCCGACCTGGATACCCGCGCGCTGCGGCAACTGGTGGAGGCGGGCTGGCTCATGGCAGAGCTGGCCGGGATGCTGGCCCAGCGGGAGGATAGCCGATGAGCGTACTGCACTACAACCGCATCCCCGAGGTGCCGCAGATTGTCATTCGCGGGGAAGCGTGGGGGTTTTCTGGCCGGCTTACCACCCGCACGGGCTCGACCTCTTGGCCGGGGCATAGTTTGCAGCTCGAGGTGTGGCCGGCCTACGGGGGGCCGGGGCCCGATGCGCCCATCTACCTGGCCGAGCCAGGCGAGATCACCTTCAACACCAGCACCGGAGCCTTCCAGATCACCATCCCGGCCAGCAAAACTGCGCTGTGGAGCCTGCGGCGGGCCCGCTATGTCCTGCGGCTGGTGGGGCCGGATGGCCCCCGCACCATCCTGCGCGGCCAGCTCGATATCCAGGATCGGAAGGGGGAGCGCAATGTCTGAGGTGGTGCTCGAGCTGGAGCTGCAAGAGCTGAAGCTGGAACTGCAGCTTCAGGAGCTAGATTTGCAGATCGAGCCGCCACGCACCGAGGCCGTATACGTGGTGCGACCGGCCCTGGTAGCGCCTTCGTCTTCTGGCGGGAATGCCGCTTTTGAGCGCCTGGAAATCGTAATCCCTTCGTCCTTCTCCGGCTCCATCACCCTGCCCCACACCCCAATCCCCAACTCGGTAAACGTGTTTTTGAACGGTCTGGCCGAGTTCAACTTCTACCTAACTGGCCAGACCCTCAACATCGCGTTCAGCACCGTACCCGGAGACAGCCTGATCATCACCTACGCGAGGTAAGCATATGAGCAACCAAAAAATCGACTTAACCAACGCTAGACAAGTGCGCGGCACCCTGCCGCTCGGCAACGTGCAGGATGGCTCGCTACTCCTCAAAGCCGACGGCAGCGTGAGCATGACCGGCAATTTCAGCCTGGGAGGCCAGCGCTTGCTCAACGTAGGCAACGCGGTGGCCGACAGCGACGCGCCCAACTGGGGCCAGGTCAAGCAGGCCATTCGCGGTGTGCTCTACCGCCGGGTGGCCCGCGCCGCCGCCACCGGCAACGTCAACATCAGCAACCCCGGCACCAACACCTTCGACGGCGTCACGCTGAGCAACGGGGACATTTTATTTCTGGCCTACCAGACCAACCAGACCCAGAACGGCCTGTACGTATTCAACGGCCCAGGTGCGGCCCTGACCCGAGCCGAGGACGCTGACGGCAACGATGAGGTCAAACCCGGTCTGCAGGTGTTCGTTTCGGAGGGTTCTACCCTCGGCAACAGCCGTTGGAACCTCATCACCGACGGCCCCATCACGGTGGGCACTACCGCCCTGGTTTTCGCACAAGAAACTTCCGGCGGCAGCTATAGCGCCGGGGACGGCTTAATCCTGACCGGCTCCACCTTCTCGGTGCAGGTGGTGAGCGGCTCTGGCCTCACCGTGAGCGGGTCTGGCGTTGGCGTAGACCCGGCGATCCTGCTGCGGAAGGCCGATTTCGTTACGGGAGAATCGCCAGCAGGCACCATCAATGGTTCCAACACAGTGTTTACTTTGGCGAATACTCCCGTGGCCGGGAGCGAGCGCGTCTATCTCAACGGTGTGCGCCAGCGCCGGGGGGCGGGGCTCGATTACACCATCAGCGGCAATACCATCACCTTCGTGAGCGCTCCCCAGGCGGGCGATAGCATCCTGGTGGACTATTTGAAGTAGGGGTATATGCGGGCACTCCTGGGACTACTCCTACTGGCCGGGGCCATCTATGCCCTGGCGCAGGGCATCACCTCTAACCAAATTCGGGATGGCGCTATCACGACTCCAAAAATCGCCAACGGGGCCGTGACCATTGCCAAGATCGGGGCCAGCGGCACCCCCAACAGCACGACCTTTTTGCGTGGCGATGGCAGCTGGGCCGCGCCTCCGGGGGGTGGGGGCGGGCCGACTATCTACAGCAACGCCCCCAACAGCGACATCGCAATTAACTCGACCTCCAACGTAAACCTGGTTAGTCGGAGTGTTGATATCTCGGCGGGGACAACGGTTTTACTCGAGGTGTGGTACACGATCATCAACAACTCGGGGGCCACAGCGACCTACACCTACCGCTGCTCGATTGGCGGCATCACGGTGGACGCAGCCGACTCCACCACTCACGCCGCCAGCTCCACCAACCGCGCGGTGCACTATACGGTGTGCCGATTCTCCATTAGCTCCACCACCCTAACCCGGATTGCGCTGCAAAATGAGCGCAGCGCCCCAGGAGCTAGCAACACCGGCCTGACCGGCGCCCAGGCCGGGCGCTACGCCTGGCAGGCCTCCGCCAGCAACCTGACCGGCACGCAAACGGTGGCGATGGGCATCCGTAGCTCGTCCACTACCGTGACTCAAACTGCCACCGTGGAGAGTTGGCGGCTAACTGTTTTGCCATCCAACCCCTGACATGCCCTGGAACGTCGAGGCCACCCCCACCGACCCCGAGCAGGCCATCGCCTGGTTTCGCGCCCGGCTGCCCCTGCCCGACCCGGCCTACCGCGCCCTTTCTGAGGAGGCCCGCCGCCGGGCCTTCTTTGTGGCGGGGCTGGCCCAGCTCGATATGGTGCAGGAGGCGCTGGACGCGCTGGATGCCGCGCTCGCCAAGGGGGAGACCTTTGAGCAGTTTAAAGACCGCCTTTCCGAGCGCATCCAACGGGCCTGGGGGGGTGCCAGCGCGCACCGGCTGCGCACCATCTTCGACACCAACCTACAATCGGCCTACGGGGCAGGCCGTTGGAAGGCCGCCGACGAGCTGCGGCAAGAGCGGCCCTACTGGGGGCTCTCGGTGGTGCTGGATGGCCGTACCTCGCGCATCTGCCTCAACCTGGCCGGGGTGGTGCTGCCTGCCGACCACCCCTTCTGGAACACGCATATCCCGCCCCTGCATTTTCGCTGCCGCACCGCCCTGGTAACGTACAGCGCGGCCCAGGCCGAGGGCCGCATCACCCAACGCCCGCCGGATCAACCCCCCCTGGAGGGCTTTGGCCGCCCGCCAGGCCGAGAGGCCTGGAGCCCGGAGCCCAGGGACTACCACCCCGAGCTGTGGCGGGCCTACCTCAGAACCCTGGCTACCCACCCCGAGGCCAGGGATCGCCTGCGGCAGCTGGCAGAGAGCCGCGGGCAGGCCAGGCCGAACCCCCGGGACTGGCTCGTCGCTGCCGGGCAGGTCTACGCTGCCCCTTTCAACCGCAGAGAGCGCCCGCTGGGCCCGGAGCAGGCCGCCCTTTTGGGGAAAAGCAGGGCCTCATCCCTGGAGGCCCACCTGGCTACGCGCATACTGGAGCAGCAAGTGCTCCCCACCACGACCCCCGAGGAGTACGAGCGCGTGTGCCGCGAGGTAGCGGCCCACCCGGAGGTGGCGGTGCTGGCTTTTACTCGGGCTCAGGGGCCCGTGCTGGCGGTCATGGTGCCCACCTCCGCCCTGCCCGATTCCGTTCGGGGGCCTCGAGTTGGCCGCTTCTGGTTCGTGGTATACTCCTTCCACAGCAGCACCCTGGCCACAGGCTATGGGGTGAGCGCTTTGGAGAAACTAAGTGTTCCCTGGCAGGAGACAACGTGGCTGAGACGACCAGCGTGGCTTACCACCCCCTCCGACTAGCTCAGGGCTACTGGGCTTGGCTGAAGAGCCTGCTGGCGGGAGACGCAGACCCGGACGAGCTTCTGGCCGCCGTGGAGGAGTGGACTCCCTTCCGGCGCTACCTTGAAGACGCGGCCCTCCAGGATCGGGAGGCAACCCTGGCCCTGGCCCAGGAGATCTTCACCGAGAGGGCCCGCCTCGGGGCACAGGGGATTCCTATCCCGGAGGCCTGGGAGCTGTTCCTGGCCGACCTTGGAATCTGAAGCTGTGACGACTCCCCGTTCTTCAGAACGAGGAGTCGTCACAAAGAGTTGAGCGTTGCTATCGCTCGCACCACCGGGGCCAGTTTTTTCCGGGCTCGCCCTTGCGCTGAAGCACCACAATCAGGTGCCCGCTTTTGTCGAAGCGCACCCCACCCATCAGGCTCATTTCAACAGGCCCAAAATCCCGAGAGAAATCGCCGATTCCCCTTTCTTGGATTTGCTCAACCTTTTCAGAAAACCAGTTCACTAGCTTTTTAGTGCTCTCTTCCGTCAGGCCCAGACAAGCCTGCATCAAGAACCCTGTTAAGTAGCCGAGGCCGTAAAGCGCATTGTCAAAGGAGTAGGCATCTTCAAAGCGAACAGAGTAGAGGTTGAAGTAACGCTTTCCTTTGGGAGCGGCCAGGAAGATAACGTAGTTGAATACTTCGTCGGCCTCGTTGCGAATGCGAACCTCATACTTCTTTTCGGCAGAGCGCTGGGGAGGTGGAGGTGGCAGCTTAACTTCCTTTAGCAGGGTTACCTGTTTGTCCTGTTTAAGGGTCGACATAGCCTTATTGATGTCTACTTTTTGAGCCAAAGAAAGGCCGACTACCACAGCAATCATTGCTACCAACAGCTTTTGTTTCATGAAGCCAATGATAACTTAATCCTGCCGCTCTCGCCGTACCTCTACCAGCTCGTCCAGCGAAACTGACCGCCCCAGGATTTCCTCCAGGGCGCACTTGATGCGGGCGAGGGTGTGGAGATCAGGCATGGTTTTACCCCGTGCGGCGCGGTGTAGAACAGGGTAGGAGATTTCAGAAACCTGAAATACGCGATACAAAGACACACCCTCACGCTTCAGTAAATCTACAAGCGGACGAAGGGATGGCGTGCAGGGCGGCACAGACGAATATTAACATAGTATGGACTCCAAAGACACAGCCCTTGAAGATATGTAACTGCTAAGTTATACTTCAGGCAACCAGGAAGCCCCGATCAAAGTCAGCTTCCTGGTGAACTCCAATGTTACGGAGGTACAGCATGCATGATACCAACAAGCATATAGGCATGGCAAGGCAGGCGTTTTGGAGCAAGGCTCCCCTCGAGGACACCCCCAGGGGGGCCTTCTTGCTCAACCGGCTCGACCCCCTGGCGCTGGCGGTGTGGGACGCGGCCCGCGCAGAGGACTGGGCGCTGTTTGTGGAGTGCCTGCGGGAGGTGTACCACGCGGGCCTGGTGGACGGCGGCGTGCCCCTGGCAGCGCTGCTGGCTGTGACAGATGATGATGAAGATGGGGAGGTTTAGGTGGCGACGGCGACGAGTGCGAGCGTACTGCGTATAAAGGATGTTGCTACGCCTATTGGTCTGTTACAGATCGCCTGGGTTAAAGTGGGGAGTCAGGTAGATATTGGTGTTTCTGTAGCTCGGCTGGCAGAGCTTGTAGGCTATGAAAACAACCCCATTCATAGCTTGATTGAGCGGAACCCGCTGCTGCGGGAGTATAAAGTCATCCTTGAAACTCATGATGGTAACTTAAGAAGGCTTCAGGCCTATCTCCTGACACCCGGCATTCTCGGCTTGCTGATGAAGCTTTCTACGCCACGGGTTAAGGATTCAGCCAAGAAAGAACGCATAATAGCCCTTCAAAAGTGGATTCTTGAGAAAGCGTCGGAACTTCGTCTTGAGGTTGAGGAGCCTGTATTTGCTCAGGAACCTTTGCCCAATAACAAAAGGGATCCCGAGGAGATGAATCAAATGAAAGTGCCGCTAGAACTGTGGGAAGCCATAGTTAAACAGGTGGAGGCGATGGCGAGTTTGCTGCGGTACGTGGAGCAAAAAGGGGGTACGGAGTAGATAAGCTAAAAAATTCTCTAGCCAAGCCCGGCGTAGTTTGGTAAGCTGTAATCAACCTAGCCAGTCCTTCGGGACTGGCTTTTTCTTTTGGAGGCCGCCATGAGCAAGATTGCCGAAACTGCTGTCCAGGCCGTGCGACGCGAGTTGCCGGGCTTCCCCACCGCCGCTGGCTGGTGCGTGGCCTTCGCCTTCGAGGCGGTGGCGCGTGCGCTGGACACCAACCGCTGGCGGCTTTACAGCCGCATTCTGGACGACACCAAAGCCGATCCGGATAAATCCCGCTGGGCGCACGATGTGGAGCTGGGGGTGAAGCGCATGGGCTGGACAGTTACCACCGCCGACTACGACCCGGCCAACCCCACCCAGCGCACCACCTTGCTGCGCCTGCTACAGCCGGGCGATTTGCTTTTCAGCAGCCGCTACTTTGACGAGCCTCCCACCAGCGCCCGCACCGCCCCCGACCGCGAGGGGCACATCGGCATCTACGTGGGGGAGATCGAGGGCCAACCGTGCGTGGCGGAGAATACCCGTGCCGATAGAGGCAGGTGGTTTGCGCGGAAATCCGCATTGCGGCTCACGCCCCTGGGCCAGTGGGACACCGTGACCACCGTGGCCCGCATCCCGCAGAACTGGAGGCCCTGATGCCCGAGCCCAGTATGGAGCGCGCTTTACAGCTCCTGGCCCAGAAGCTGGCCCAGGCCGAACTCAACGCGGCCTATCTGCAGGCCAGCCTCGAGGCCGCCCTCGAGCGCCTCCGCACCCTGGAAGAAAGCTCGAAATCCGATAAACCGGAGGGTTAGTTGAACCAGCTCATGCGCCTGCAGGTGTTGGTGGACCTGGCCGATCGCATCTCCGGCCCGGCCAACAACATCGTGCGCACGCTGGGGGGCCTCGAGCGGGCCGCCGTCCAGACCAGCTCGGCCATCGACCGCATCCAGATGGGGGCCTCGCTGGCCGCCGCTGCGCTGGCCGTCGCCGCCCCGATCGGCCTGGCGACCCGGGCCGCTATCGAGTTCGAGTCGGCCTTCGCCGATGTGAAAAAGGTGGTGGAGTTCACCCCTGCGCTGGGCCCCGAGGTGCTGCAGAAGCAGCTCATCGCCCTGTCGCGCCAGATTCCCCGCTCCGCCGCCGAGCTGACCCAGATCGCGGCTGCTGCCGGCCAGGCGGGAATTGCCCTGGAGGAGCTGGCCGGCTTTACCGAGGATGCCGCCAAGGTGGCGGTGGCCTTCGATATCTCCGCCCAGGAGGCCGGGGACACCCTGGCCAAGCTGAGAAACATTTTCGGCATGACCCAGCCGCAGGTGGTGCAGCTCTCCGACGCGGTCAACCACCTCTCCAACAACATGGCCGCCACCGCCCCGCAGATTCTGGAGGTGCTGCGGCGCATCGGCGGCACCGGGCAGCTGGTGGGCCTCACCGCCCAGCAGATGGCCGCGCTGGGGGCGGCGATGCTGGCCACCGGCACCCAGCCCGAGGTGGTGGCCACCGGCTTGCAGGCCCTCATCAACAAGCTGGCCAACGCCACCACCGGGAGCAAGCAGCTCAAGACGGGCCTCGAGGCCATCGGCTACAGCGCCGAGGGCATGGAGGCGGCCATCCGCAAGAACGCCCAGGGGGCCATCCTGGACTTCCTGCGCACCGTCAACAACTCCAAAGACCCGCTCAAGGTCTTGAGCCTGATCTTCGGCCAGGAATACGCCGACGATATCGCCCGGCTGGCCAAGGCGCTGCCGCTGGTGGAGCAGGGTTATAAGCTGGTGGGGGACAGCCAGGCCTACGCGGGCAGCGTAGGGCAGGAGTTCGCCAGCCGCTCGGCCACCACCGCCAACCAGCTCCAGCTTTTGCGCAACGACCTCCAGGCCATCGCCATCACCCTGGGTCAGGTTTTCCTGCCCCCCGTGCAGCGGGTGGTGGGGGCCGTGCGGGGCTTCCTGGATCAGGTGATGAGCGCCATCAACGCCATGCCGGGGCTAAGCAGCGCGCTGGGGGGCCTCACGGCGGGGCTGGGTG
>NZ_QWKY01000180.1 GCF_003574035.1 Meiothermus hypogaeus
TAAGTACACTCACGATAGACTTTTACTATGGGAAACTTTCGGTACATTGAGTTGAGCAGCGAAGAGGATGAGCGGCTGAGGGCCATCGAGCAGAGCCCGCACATGAACAAGAAGGTCAGGCTGCGCAGTCAAATGGTTCGCCTGTCGCACCAGCGTTGGGAGATGAGCCGTATCGCTGCGTATGTCGGATGCCACGTGCGGACGGTGGGTGCAGCCCTGAAGGCCTGGACCAGCCGAAAGTTCGAGGGACTGGCGGATCGCCCCCAGAAAGGCAATCGGCGCAAACTCCACGCAGAGGCGCTGCAGTTTATGCAGGACAAGCTGGCGGAAGACCGCTGCTGGAATGCGCGGCAGTTGACCGAAGCCATCGCCCTGGAGTTGGGCCTACAGGTAGACGAGGAGAGCGTACGACGCAACCTCAGGCAACTGGGTTACACCTGGAAGCGGGATCGCTACATCGTGGCCGGTCAGCCCGACCCCCAGCTACGGCAACAGGCCGAAGCGGCGCTCGAAACGCTCAAAAGGGGGCGCTCGCGGGTCGGGTCAACCTGAAGTATCTGGACGAGAGTGGGTTTGGTTTGTCTTTACCGATAGGCTATAGCTGGACACTCAAGGGGCAGTCGCACCAACGCGAGGTTCCCCGATACTTTGCAGGCGCAGGGCGAATCAA
>NZ_QWKY01000181.1 GCF_003574035.1 Meiothermus hypogaeus
TAAGTACACTCACGATAGACTTTTACTATGGGAAACTTTCGGTACATTGAGTTGAGCAGCGAAGAGGATGAGCGGCTGAGGGCCATCGAGCAGAGCCCGCACATGAACAAGAAGGTCAGGCTGCGCAGTCAAATGGTTCGCCTGTCGCACCAGCGTTGGGAGATGAGCCGTATCGCTGCGTATGTCGGATGCCACGTGCGGACGGTGGGTGCAGCCCTGAAGGCCTGGACCAGCCGAAAGTTCGAGGGACTGGCGGATCGCCCCCAGAAAGGCAATCGGCGCAAACTCCACGCAGAGGCGCTGCAGTTTATGCAGGACAAGCTGGCGGAAGACCGCTGCTGGAATGCGCGGCAGTTGACCGAAGCCATCGCCCTGGAGTTGGGCCTACAGGTAGACGAGGAGAGCGTACGACGCAACCTCAGGCAACTGGGTTACACCTGGAAGCGGGATCGCTACATCGTGGCCGGTCAGCCCGACCCCCAGCTACGGCAACAGGCCGAAGCGGCGCTCGAAACGCTCAAAAGGGGGCGCTCGCGGGTCGGGTCATCCTGAAGTATCTGGACGAGAGTGGGTTTGGTTTGTCTTTACCGATAGGCTATAGCTGGACACTCAAGGGGCAGTCGCACCAACGCGAGGTTCCCCGATACTTTGCAGGCGCAGGGCGAATCAA
>NZ_QWKY01000182.1 GCF_003574035.1 Meiothermus hypogaeus
CGGAACGCCGCCGAGTGGCTCAGCCAGAGGCTGGGACGTCCTGTAGACCCGCGGCGGGCCTGGAGCTGGATGCGCCGCCTGGGCTTTGCTCCCCTGCGCCCAAGACCCCGCCATCGGCAGGCCGACCCCGAGGCGCAGGCAGCTTTCAAAAAAAACTCTTCCTGATGGTTCTCTTGTTGAAGCTGCTCTTCCCCTGGCTACAACTGGAGGTATGGGCTTTTGATGAGCACCGGCTGGGGCTCAAGCCCATCCGCCGACGGGTATGGGCCCTGCGCGGGAAGACGCCGCTGGCCCAGGAGCGGCCCCGCTATCGCTGGCTCTATGTGTATGCCTTCGTAAGACCGGGAACAGGGGAAAGCGAGTACTGGCTGCTGCCCTCGGTCTCGACAGAGGCTTTCAACCTGGTGCTATCCTCTTTCGCCCAGCTCAGTCGAGCCGGGGAGGGCAAGCTGGTTCTGCTGGTGTTGGATCGGGCGGGCTGGCACACCTCCAGGCAGACCCGGGTGCCGGAGGGTGTGGGCCTTTGTTTTCTGCCCCCCTACTCGCCTGAGCTGCAGCCCGTGGAACGAACCTGGGGGCTGATTGATGGGGTGGTGGCCAATGGGCAGGTGGAGGATGAAGAGGCACTGTGGAGCAAAGTGGAAGCCCGCTGTGCCTA
>NZ_QWKY01000183.1 GCF_003574035.1 Meiothermus hypogaeus
CCCAAGGCTTCAAGCTCCCCAGGCTACCTGGCCGCAAAGTCTACGCTCAAAGCCTACTTCCCCTCCCTGCCCCACCTCTCCCGCTTCTACCGGGTTCTCCAAATAGCCCACGTCCTTTGGGCCCATCTCGCCCATCGTTTGGCCGGGGGAATAGGTCTTCTCCAGGTGGTGGACCTCAAGCCCCTCCCCCTGGTCCACGGCCTGCGCCTTCCCGATGCGGCCATGGAGGTGGGCCCTTGGGGGGCTTTGGGGGGTACGTGCTGCTGCCGGTGATGAACGAGCGGGGCCTTTTCTTTCGCTGGGCCCTCCTGCCCGGGAACGCCCGGGAGACCTGGGGGAGGGAACTTGTAGACGACCTACCTGCGGTGCTGGGGGACCGAGGCTTCCGCTGGGTCCAGGGGGTTCTGACACCTCCCTACCGGCTCAGGGGAGGGCGGGTGGTAGAGGCGGGGTGGCAAGGGTGGATGGGGAGAGTCAGGAACTGGATCGAGACCCGGTTCAGCGCGATGGTACGCTCTTTGGGACTCCATCGGATTGAAGCCCGCTCCTACTGGGGGCTGGTGGCCCGGGTGAACCTCATCCTGCTGGTCCACAACCTCATCCGCAGCCGGGTACTTCTCAAA
>NZ_QWKY01000184.1 GCF_003574035.1 Meiothermus hypogaeus
GGCGCTATGATGCGGCTAGCCTATTAAGCTCGTATAAAGAGCCCCGACCCCGCTTAAAGGTCGTGGCGCGTCGGTGAAGGCGCCTTCATCGAGTACGCCAACGGGAAGTACGCCGGGAGGCGGACCGACGCCGATCGGGTCTCCGGCGCCTTCGCCGTCGCCCCCGCCGACGGCCCGCTCAAGATCGTGCTCTACGCCTCCTGGCGCGCGGAGTGGCACCCCCTCTACGGCCGCTGGGTGCGCATCTACCCGCGAGAGCCCATCTCCATGCGGCTGGAGGGGGGGCGGCTGGTGTGCGAGGGCCACCGCCCGGCGGACTGGGTGGTGGAGCCGATGCCCGAGGGCTTCAACTTCCCCGGCTTCCTGCCCGAGGAGAACGACTTCGACGTCTTCAACACCCCCTACGAGCTCCCCGCCGAGCTCGACCCCTACGCGGGGAGGTGAGCGGGCATGGGAAACCTGGGCAAGCTCGAGGCGCTGCTGCTGAAGATCCTGGGGTCGCTGGCCCTGGGGGTGGCCCTGCTGGCCCTGCCCCCCCTGGCCCTCCCCGACCG
>NZ_QWKY01000185.1 GCF_003574035.1 Meiothermus hypogaeus
ATAAGAACTCCCCCTAGGTTTTTCCCTTAAGATGAGGACATGCACCTGGCCAAACACCAACGCCGCCCCCGGCTGGAGCTCAAGCTGCGGCACCACCCGGACAACCTGCACGCCCTCTACCGGGAAAGCGAAGACCTCGTGGAGCGAGCCCGCTGGCACGCCATCTGGCTCCTCACTACGGGCCACTCCATCCCCGAAGTTGCCCAGATCCTGGGCTACTCCATCCGCTGGGTCCGCGACACCCTCCACCGCTACAACGAAGGCCGGCCCATGGCCGACCTCCGGCTGCAAAATCCCGGCCAGCCTCCCTTGCTCCCCCCAGGGCTGCAAGAGGCCTTCCGCCAGGCCCTCCTGGAACCCCATCCCCGGGACGGGATATGGACCATCCGGAACGCCGCCGAGTGGCTCAGCCAGAGGCTGGGACGTCCTGTAGACCCGCGGCGGGCCTGGAGCTGGATGCGCCGCCAGGGCTTTGCTCCCCTGCGCCCAAGACCCCGCCATCGGCAGGCCGACC
>NZ_QWKY01000019.1 GCF_003574035.1 Meiothermus hypogaeus
GTACGGTGGGGGGCGTTTGGCTGGGTGGGTTGGGCATTGTGGTGGGGCTCTTAAATGCCTCGCTCAACGCCCGCAGCGGGAAGGTATTCGCCCTGCACGACGGCCTGACCCTGGGGCTCGCCGCACTGGCGCCCCTATTGGCCTGGGTGCTGGGCCTTTCACCCCTGGAGAGCCTGCGGGGCATGCTGGTGAGCGCGGGCGGTATGGCCCTGGCCGGTATGCTCTACTGGTGGTTGCGCAACCCCACCGACAAGGTTGAGCCCGAGCCCGAAGCCGAAAACCCCACCGGCTACGTGACCGTAATGGGCTATGGCGATGTGGTACTGGCTGGCTTTCTGGGGGTCTGGCTGGGCTTCACCAACTTACTTGTAGGAGTTTTTGTTGCGGTGTTCGCGGGCGCCATCATTGGCCTGATCATGCGGCGGTTTGGCGGCGACAACCAGATTCCCTTTGGGCCGTACCTGGCCATTGGGGGGTTAATTGCCATGTTCTACGGTACAGCCATTGTGCAGTGGTATTTGAGCTACATTGGCCTCTCCTGATCCTGCTTTTCTGGCCTTTCGCTCCTTTTTATCCCAGTGCCACCAACAGCCAGTACGCACCGACGCACCCCGCAACGCCATGACCCCCCAGCGCAAAGAGGGTGTAGGAGGCCCTGACATCCATTCTTGGCACATCGGCCAGATAGAGAAAAACCAGGATAGCCGTAAACGGGATGGAGCCGCTCCCTTGAAAGCGGTCTCGCTCGCAAACCCAAAAAAATACCACCAAGCCCCCACCCCTGCGAAAACCGAAGCATACAGGCCAGATGTGATACCAGATTCGGTTAGTTCGTCACCTTTGGTGACGAACTAACCCGACCGAAGGGAGTGCTCTAGGATTCAAAAAGACAGCCTCTAGTGTTTTTGGTTTTGTAAACTGTCTTTTTGAATCCGGTATGACCAGGCACCACCGCCAGAGGACAAAGGGGCATAACCCAGCATACTGGCTGAAAGCCCGCCAGCCAGGCGGTCAGCATACCCTTGCCCACCTCGAGCACCCCACCCCTTTCCCGGTTGGCGGAAACTCCCGAAGTACTGGCCAGGTCACGCTTGCGCATGTCCCAACCACGCAAATGTTCTGTCAAAATGGGCAAGCATGAGTAGGAAATCCATAGGGAGCGTCCGGTGCACGCTATCAAACTTGGGGTCTGGACTTCAAAGCCAGGGTATAAATTTGGAGTCAAGCGGGCTCACATAGCCCTGACATTGGGGTTCAAAAGTGTCGTAGGAGGATGAGATGAAACAGTGGTTGCTCGGAATGTTGGTGCTCGCCGCTGGCCTGGGGTTAGCTCAGCAAAGACCAGAAGATATCATCAAAGCGCAGTGCGAAAAAGCCGAAGTGGTAGCCGAACTCTGGCATGGCTTCCGGGGTGGAGCGCCCAAGGATGCCCTGGACAATCTGGCTGTAGAGTTCAATCGCACCCAGGGGGGTAAGGTTTGTGTGCGCCCGGTCAGCCAGGGCAACTACCGCGACCTCTCCACCAAGATCAAGGCTTCGTTTGCCTCGGGCAAAATCCCGGTGATGGCCCAGGCTTTTGAGAACAACATGGCGCTGTATCTGGAAAGCGACGCCCTGCTGCCGATTCCAAGCCTGGGGGTGGATCTGAAGGGGGTCAACCCGCTGTTTGCCAACGCGGTCAAGATCAACGGCCAAATCTATGGGGTGCCCTTCAATAAGAGCATCCAGCTGCTCTACGTCAACCGTGACCTCTTGAAGAAATACAACGCTCGAGTGCCTTTGAGCATCCCCGAGTTTGTGGAGACCGCCAAGAAAATTTCCGAAGGCGAAAAACAGCCGGTGTACTGGTTTGTGCCCGATGCCTCGACCTATGCCTACTGGTTCTTCACCCTGGGGGGCAACTACCTGCAGAACGGCAAACTGGTGCTCAACTCGGCCAAAGGGCTGGAGGCCCTCGAGTTCCTGGTCAAGGCCGTTAAGGATGGCTGGGCCAAGCCCATCACCAACGGCTTCATCAACGAGAACTTCGGGTCGGGGGTTTTTGGCTTCTCTACCGATTCCTCGGCGGGCTACAGCTTCTATGCCCGGGCGGCCAAGTTCGACGTGGGCGTGGCCACCCTGCCGGGCCGCACCGACAAACAACCCGGTTTTGGTTTGGTGCAGGGCACCAACATCGTGGTGTTCAAGGGAGCCGACGACAAAGAAAAACGGGTGGCCGCCGACTTCCTGCGCTTTATCATCTCCCCCAAAGCTCAGGCGGTGTTTGGAGTGGCGGCCAACTATGTGCCGGTTAACCAGGGCTCAGGCGTAGACCCAGTAGTAACCCGCTTTGTCAAGGAGAACCCCGCCTTTGGTGTGGCCATCAGCCAGGCCCGCTTTGCCCGCTTCGAACCGGCCCTCTCGCAGTGGGAGCAGATTCGCTTCGACATTCTGGGCCAGGCCATCAAGGAAGCCGTGCTGGGACAGGCCACCCCCAAAGCCGCCCTCGACAAGGCCCAGAAAGCCGCCGAGGATCTATTGGCCGGCCGCACCCGCTAAACCCGCAGGGCACCCGTCTCCGCCTGAGGTTGTTCGGGCGGAGTATTTCTGCATCCGGACATCTCACGCAAGCAACTTCTGTGGGGAGTGGCTCGGCAGATGATCCCAACGGGTATTCAGCCACAAACCGCCGTAGATAAACCTGAAGTATTACTTATTGCAAAGGGGTATTCTTGTAACTGGGCGTCTTGGGATGGAGGGGTTATAGTGTCCTGCGGAACGCGGAAGTAATCCGGCGTTTAGCTCAAGTAGGAGGAATCTTATGAAAGTAGGCATCAACGGTTTCGGGCGCATTGGCCGTCAGGTGTTCCGGATTCTGCAGGAGCGCGGGGTGGAAGTGGTCGGCATCAACGACCTGTCGGATAACTCCATTCTGGCCCACCTGTTCAAATACGACTCCAACTATGGCCGCTTTCCCGGAAGCGTCAGCTACGACGAGAAGAACATCACCGTCAACGGTAAGACCATCCGGGTCTACGAGGAAAAAGACCCGGCCAACCTGCCCTGGGGCGAGATTGGGGCCGACATCGTGATTGAGTCCACCGGGCGCTTTACCAAGCTCGAGGCCGCCGAGGCCCACCTCAAGGCCGGGGCCAAGAAGGTGATCATCAGCGCCCCTGGCAAGGGCGACATGCTCACGGTGGTGATGGGCGTCAACGAACACATGTACGACCCCGCCAAGCATCATGTAATTTCCAATGCCAGTTGCACCACCAACGGCCTGGCCCCGGTGGCCAAGGTGCTCAACGACCACTTTGGTATCGAGAAGGGCATCCTAACCACCGTACACGCCTACACCGCCAGCCAGAGCCTGGTAGACGCCGTAAAAGACGACCCCCGCGACGCCCGGGCGGCTGCCCTCAACATTGTGCCCAGCGAGACCGGTGCAGCCAAGGCCGTGGGGCTGGTCATCCCCGAGCTCAAGGGCAAGTTTGGCGGCATGGCCTTCCGCGTGCCGACCAGCACGGTCTCGGTGGTGGACTTCACCGCTGTTTTGAACAAAGAAGCCAGCAAAGAAGAAATCAACGCGGCCATGAAAGCCGCTGCCGAAGGCCCCATGAAGGGCATCCTGGCCTACACCGAGGAACCCCTGGTTAGCAGCGACCTCAAGGGCGACCCCCACTCCTCCATCTTCAGCGCCCTGGACACCCTGGTGGTGGGCAACATGGTCAAGGTGGTGAGCTGGTACGACAACGAGTGGGGCTATAGCTGCCGCGTGGCCGACCTGGCGCAGTACATCGGCAAGAAGCTCTAGATGCTCCTCCCTCCTGATGGGGGAGGTTGGGAAGGGGATTTCCCTTACCCCATCCCCTCTCCCACAAGGAGAGGGGATTCTACTTGAGGTGCAGTATGCGAACTCTAAAAGACTTCGACGCGGCCGGTAAGCGGGTGCTGGTACGGGTAGATTTCAATGTGCCCATCAAAGAAGGCAAAGTTAAAGACGAAACCCGGATAACGGCGGCCATTCCCACCCTGAAGCATCTGTTACAGCAAGGCGCCACACTGGTGTTGTTCTCGCATCTGGGGCGCCCCAAGGGCGGCTACGAAGAGGCCAGCAGCCTAGCCCCGGTGGCTCCAGTGCTGGAAAAACACCTGGGCAGGCCGGTGATTTTCATTGGGGGCTCGCCCGAACTCACCCCGGCCAGCGAGGCCACCCTGGAGCGCGTGAAGGCTGCCCCCGCTGGCTCGGTGATTTTACTCGACAACGTGCGCTTCGAGGCCGGCGAGGAAAAGAACGACGAAGCCCTGGCGAAAAATTTCGCTCGCCTGGCCGATGCCTTTGTGTTGGATGCGTTTGGTTCGGCCCACCGGGCGCACGCCTCGGTTACGGGTGTGGCCCGGTTCCTGCCGAGCTACGCGGGCTTCCTGATGGAAAAGGAGGTCGAGAGCATCGGTAAGGTACTCCACAACCCCGAGAAGCCCTACTGGGTGGTGCTGGGCGGGGCCAAGGTCTCGGACAAGATCGGGGTGATCGAGAACCTGTTGCCTAGAGTAACCGGCATGGTGATTGGCGGCGCGATGGCCTTTACCTTCCTCAAGGCCCAGGGGGGACAGGTGGGCAAGAGCCTGGTAGAGGACGACAAGCTAGACCTGGCCCAGGGCCTGCTCAAAAAAGCCGCCAGTCTGGGGGTCAAGTTGCTGCTGCCCAGTGATGTGGTGGCGGCCCAGAAAATCGAGGCCGGAACCCCCACCCGGATTATGCCCGCCAACGCCATTGAGGAAGGCTGGATGGGCCTGGACATTGGCCCTGAGAGCGCCCGTACCTTTGCCGAGGCCCTGCAGGGGGCCAAGACGGTGCTATGGAATGGGCCTATGGGGGTCTTCGAGGTGGACGACTTTGCCAAGGGCACCCTGGCGGTGGGCGAGGCCATTGCCAAGCTGGAGGGGGCCTTTACGGTAATCGGCGGGGGTGACTCGGTAGCAGCAGCCAACAAACTGGGCATGGCCGATAAGTTTAGCCATGTCTCCACCGGCGGGGGAGCCAGCTTGGAACTCCTCGAGCTCGGCACCCTGCCCGGCATCGAAGCGCTCAGCTAAAGCATGCGGGTACTTATTCAACCCGAGCAGCCCGACAGCGCTGTTGCCAGGGAGCTCATTGCCGAGCTCGACGCTACGCTCAACCCCCACTACCCCCCCGAGAGCCGCCACGGCTACAGCGTGGAAAAGCTGATCGAGCGGGGCGTTGCCTTCTTCGTGGCGTACCTGGACGAGCAGGCGGTGGGCTGCGGCGGGGTGCAGATTGTTGGCAGCGAATACGCCGAGCTCAAGCGCATGTACGTGCGGCCTGGGTTTCGCGGGCGGGGTGTGGGGAAGCAACTGCTGGCCCATCTGGAAGCCTACGCTGCCGGGCAGGGTATCCGGGTACTGCGCCTCGAGACGGGCGTACACCAAAAAGAGGCCATCAGCTTGTATCAAGGCTTTGGCTTCCGACGCGTCCCCCCTTTCGGCCCTTACCTCGAGGATCCTCTGAGCCTTTGCTTGGAAAAAAGCTCTCGTAGAAATGCTCTACAACCGGCGCCACAGTTGGACGCGCACCCCGGCGATAGGCTAGCCCCGTGAGTGACCTCTACGAGCTATATCAGCGCCGCGCCAGCGTGCGCAAATTTAAGCCCGAACCCCTGCGGGAAGGCGACCTAGACAAGCTTCTGTTGGCTGCCCAGCGGGCCCCCACCGATGCCACCGCGCAGATGTACAGCCTGCTGCGTATCAGCAACCCGGCGCTCAGAAAGGAAATCTCGAGCCACTCCGGCCAGAACCCCCACATCGAGACCTGTGCCGAATTCTTCCTGATTCTGGCCGATGTTTACCGGCTGCGACGGTTGCTCGAGCGCCGGGGAGGCACCTTTGGGCGCTGGCCCCGCACCGCCCTACACTTTGCCATTACCGATGCGGTGCTGGCCGGAAGCGCTCTGGCCACCATGGCCGAGAGCCTGGGCTACGGCATTGTGTGGATTGGAGGGGTACTGAACGGCATTCGGGAGATTGTCCGGCTCTGCAAGCTGCCGCAGGGGGTGATACCGGTAGCCGGGCTGTGCGTTGGGGTGCCAGACGAAAGCCCCAGCCCGCGTCCTCGGCTGCCTAGAGGGCTGGTGGTGCACGAAAACCAGTACCACGATTACAGCCCAGAGGAACTCGAGCAAGCCTATACCGCCATGGCCCCTATCACCCGCAGTGGCGACTGGTACCGGGTGCTGGAGCGCTACTTTGCCCAGGGCGGTACCATGGAGGAGCGCGAGCCAGCCTATCAGGTGCTCACCGCCCGGCAAGGCTTCGAACCCGACCTACCCCCGGAACTGCTGGAAAAGCTAGAAGAAAAGGAAATCGAGGCCGGCTCGTTAGGTCAGCTCATCGAGGCGGCCTTTACCGGGGGCTTTCGCAGCCTGCAGTTTCATAGCAAGGGCTACGTCTGGGTCGAAAAAGAACCCGAAGCCTACCGAGGCGACGGCCCACCCGGCGAAGCCCTGGCAAAAGCCCTGCTACAATCCCCCAAAGAGCGGGTCATCCCATGAGTTCCTGTCGCGTTTCCCACCAATACGACACACACGGTGCGCCGTATTGTAGTCGGGACAGCAAAAACCGCCGTCCCGACTATTCATGGGAACCGCTCTGGTAGACCCGAATGGCCACACCGGAAGGATCCAGAACCGTAAACTCGCGTGTGGCCCAAGGCTTATTTTCCAGCTTGCCGTTGGGGTGTACGATGCCCGCGGCTTCGCAGCACACATAGAGCAAGTCCACCTCGTCTACCTCGAGCCGGAAGGCGTAGTTCTGGCCTACCTCTGGGTTGGGCTCGAGGTAGAAGTGCAGCCGCAGCCCATCCCGGCTGAGCCCGCCGTACTCAACCGGCTGCCCCCAGCTAAAGGGGTCTTCAAAGCCCAGATGGGTCTGATAGAAACGCAAGGACTCTTCTATATCACGGCTCGGAACCACGGGAATAATCGCCAACGTCTTTACCTGCATACATCACCTCAAAACCGGGGGCGACACTTCCACCGCCCGGGTTTACAAGCTTGCAAGCCATCAGGCATAGGCCCTTTGCAGTTCGGCCAGCTCGAGCTTTTTCATCTGAAGGATGGCCTGGTTGACCCGCTGTACCCGCTCCGGGTCGGGGTCATGCAGCATGGCCTCCATGGCCCGGGGCACCACCTGCCAGCTCAGGCCGTATTTGTCTTTGAGCCAGCCGCACTGCTCAGCCTCGGGCGCTGCCGAGAGCTTGGACCAGTAATAGTCGATCTCTTCCTGGTTATCGCAATACACCATGAACGAGATGGCTTCGTTGAAGCCAAAACCGTGCTCGAGGGCGCTCTCCGAAACCGAAAACCACTGGCCTTCCAGCATAAAATCGCTGTACATTAGCGTACCCTCTCGCTCGGGTTCCGATCCGGCCGGGTAGCGAAAGGTCACACCACTGCGGGCATCTTTGAAAATCGACAAATAGAAGTTCTGGGCTTCCTCGGCCTTGCCGTGCAAATCCCCCACAAATAAGAGTGACGGGATGACGAAAGGCAGCCTGGGTTCCATGTTGTCCGAGAGGATTAACTGCCAGTAGAGCCCGTAGCGATCTCGAAGGTAACCAAAAAGGGGCGCAAAAGGGTACGGACCCAGCGGCATTAGCTCCTCACCGCCGGACAAAAGGCTGTTCCATAGGGCCAGGAGGTCTTCTCTGGTGCGGCCCTGGGAGGGGTCAAAGTTGAGGATAAACGAGACCGAGGGGTTGAACTTGAACAACGGCCCCGCACTGATGGCCATGAAGGGCTGGCCCGCCAGCTCAAACGAGACCAGGTCGCAGTCGCCCGAGGGCGTATCGCGCAAAACAACGGTGCTGGTGATTTTAGAATCGGGAAATACGCTGCAATAGAACACAGCTGCTTCCCTGGCTTCCTGCTCGAACCACAAGTGGGGGACAATACCGGGCATAAAAGGCCCTCCTTTGCTGTATAGCGGTTTCAGTTTACTTTACACGTTTATGAGCGTTGGGGCGAGGCGGGCAAATGTCGCTCTACTTCAGGCCGCCAGCTTCACCGAAATCTTCTTGACCCCAGGGGTGGACTGTACCTCGGTCAGGAGGGATTGTAGCGCTTCAAAGTTGTGCTGCTCTACCACCAGCACCGCCTCGGAAGCGCCCAGCAGGGCATCGGCCTTGACCACCCCAGGCAGGCGGCTCAGGGCGTGCGCAAGGCGTTTGGGCTGAGCACAAGAAACGAACACATACGCCGAAACCCGACGAATATTTTCCACAACCGAAGCCTGGGCTTGCTGGGCGAGCTGCATCATGCGGGCCTCCTGAACTGCTTTTGCAATAGTGGGGCCAATCCCCACGGTTTCCTCGATCAGGCGTTGGTGCCGATACCGGGCCTCTACTTCCAGAAATAGGGTCGAAAACATACCCACCTCCACCCCTCACTATGCGGGGCCAGCATCCAGAAACAGTCATGCGCTAGCTTGCGATCGGAAGATGCTGACGTTCCAGCTGGGTGAAGCGGTGGAACAGCCTGGACAGACGGTCTTCTGGGTAGTAGGTGGTGCGGTAGAGGATGGTGGCCTCGAGCCAGGCCTGGGCCAGCGGCTGAACCATAGGGCGAAGCAGGGGTATTTTTTCGCGTAGTTCGTTTTCCAGGGCCCACAAACCAATCTGGCCCTTACGGTTGTCAAGCTCGATGAGGGTGTTGAGCACTTCACTGGGATGTGCGGTGCCGCGTCCAATGGTTCTCCAGACATTTTCGCTGATGTTCATATGCCTGCCTCCCATTATGATATTAGCATAATCTATCTGCATAACGCAATACCTACCCAAGGACATTACGTCTTGACCGTAGAAAGTTTTTATGCTAACGTCAGAACCATGACATTAGCCGAACGTCTTCGCGAACTGCGCACCCAGCAGGGTTGGCGCCTGAAGGATTTGTCCGAAAAGAGCGGGCTTTCCGTGCCCTATCTGTCCGACCTCGAGCGGGGCCGCACCAACCCCTCCCTCGACACCCTGCAAACCCTGGCCGGCTCCTACAACGTCACGGTCAACGACCTGCTGGCCCCGGTAGACTTCTACGGCGAGCGCACCGAAGCCTCGCTGCCCAGGGGCCTGGCCGAGCTGATTGCTGACCCCACCCTGGGGGCCGAAATCACCCCGGAGTGGCAGCGCACCCTGGCTCGCATCGAGCTGCGCGGCAAGCGCCCGGAGTCCAAGCGCGACTGGTACGAAATCTTCCTGCATCTGAAGCGGGTGCTGGAAGGGTAGCCGGGAACTAAAAGCCAAAAGCCTATGGCATACAAACATGCCATAGGCTTTTTTCTTGAACCGTCCATGGTCAAGTTTGCCAGGGATAAGCGCTGCTGAGTGCCAAGTCCTCAGTAAGATGATGGCTATGGATAAGCCCGTTCGTACCCGCGAGTCTGGTTTCTTTGTTGCGGGCTACGAGGTTCGCACCAGCCTGGCCCTGGAGCAAAATCCCCAGACTGCTAAAATCCCGGCTCTGTGGGAAAAAATCGAGCGCGGCGAGCTCGAGCTGCTGATACCCAAGCGCCTGGCCAAGGGTAAGCCCTTTGGGGTTTACTATAACTACGCCCCAGAGGGTTCATTCTCCGTGCTGCTGGGCTACCAGGTGATGGGGCAAGATGATGTTCCACCCGGCCTGAGCGGGCTAAACGTGCCGGGGGGCTGGTATTTGATGTTTACTGCGCAAGGCGCCAGTCCAGCCCGGGTCGCACAGACCTGGCAACACATCCGGACCTATTTTGCGCAGTCCGGCGCACCCCAGAGGGCCTATACCTTCGATTACGAGGTGTACGAAAACAGCCAGCGGGTCTCGATTTTTGTGGCCGTTAGATAGCTTTGCCAAGGATTATGAATCTAAGACCCAAGGTAATCGCACTGGCCCAGGGCTACCGCAAGGCCCATGCCCCCCTCACGCCCGAACGGCTGGCCGGGGGCATTGGGGCAAGCCTTTCTTATAGCAAGCTGCCGGAGGGCAAGTTTGGGGCGCTGGTGCCGGAACAAAATCATATTTTGGTTGATCAGGACTCCCCTCCCAAACGCCAGCGCTTTACCCTGGCCCACGAGGTGATGCACGTGCTAATCCAGCAGGACGACGACCTGCTCTCCGACCTGCACGAGGCCTACGAGGGCCAAGAGCTGGAAAAGGAGCTCGAGGCCCTGTGCAACCTGGGGGCCGCCGAGATGCTCCTGCCCGGCGAGGTGGTGGACGCAGCCCTGGCCAAGAAGGGCCAGAGCCCCCGGCTCATACCCGAGCTGGCCGAGCTGCACCAGGTCTCGGAAGAGGTGGTCATCATCGCCCTAGCCGAACGCGGCCCCACCCCTTCGATTGTGCTAATGGCCGGCAGCAAGCCGCTGCGGGTCTATTTCAGCGCCAAGCACCCCCGCATCCAGGGCCGAGTAAGCCGGGGCGCCGGTTTTCGCCGCAACGACCCCCTGGTAATAGCCTTCGAGACCGGCCTGCCGCAAAAAACCAAAACCGCCCTCCCCAACCACGCCGTGCTGTACAGCCTCGAGGCCTATCCCAAAGGCGGGCGGGTCTATGCGGTCTACAAGGAGTTGCAGAATTAGGCCGGGCTCGAGGTCTCCCGTTCCCTGGCCTTTGGCCTATGTTAACCTTCAGCACCTTTTCTTCGTGGATGCCCGCGTAGCCTGGAGGTCGCTGTATGGAGCCCAAATACCCCATTCCCACAGTTGGGGCCCTGGTCAAGGGGCCTTCGGGCCGGGTGCTTATCGTCAAGACCCCTAAGTGGCAGGGTTTGTGGGGGGTACCGGGGGGCAAGATTGAGTGGGGAGAGCCTCTCGAGGCCGCTTTGCAAAGGGAGTTCCGCGAGGAGGTGGGCCTCGAGCTTATCCGCATCCGCTACGCCTTGTTGCTGGAAGGGGTGTTCGACCCGCAGTTTTACAAGCCCATGCACTTTCTGTTCATCAACTACTTCGCCGAAAGCCTTGCTGAAACCATAGAACCCAATGAGGAAATCCTCGAGTGGGCCTGGGTGACCCCAGAAGAAGCCCTGGGGTACCCCCTGAACAACATCACCCGCACCCTGATTGAGAGGTACCTTCAGGGGGAAGCATGAGCAAGGTCGCCCTGGTAACGGGCTCGGCCAAAGGCATCGGGCGGGCTATCTTGCTTGCGCTGGCAGAAAAGGGCTTTGATGTGGCCGTTCACTATCGCAGCAGCGAGAGCGAAGCCGAGCAAACCCGCCAGGAGGCCCTGAAGCGAGGGGTGCAGGCCATCAAGGTAGCGGCGGATGTCACCCAGGTGCAGGAAGCAGAGCGCCTGATTCATAGCGTGTCCGAACAACTCGGCGGATTGCAGGTGCTCGTCAACAACGTGGGGAATTACCTCAAAAAACCCATTGAAACGTTGAGCCCCGAAGAGTGGCACGCCATGCTGGACTCCAACCTCAACGCACCTTTTTACCTGACCCAGGCGGCTCTCCCCTACCTGTGCAAATCCGGCTACGGGCGGGTGGTCAATATCAGCTTCGCGGGCGCACAAAACCTGCTGGCCCGACCGGATATCACCCCCTACGTGATTGCTAAAACCGGCCTCATCATCTACAGCAAGTCGCTGGCCCAGCGCCTGGCCGCTCTGGGGGTAACGGTAAACGTGGTCTCACCGGGGGTGGCTGAGAACTCCGTCTCCAAACCGCTAAAGGACATCCCCATGGGCCGCCTGGCCGAGCTCGAGGAGCTGGCTCGTGCAGTCTTGTTCTTTGTGGACGAGGCCAATGGCTATCTGACCGGACAGGTCATGGAGGTTGCCGGCGGATGGAATCTTTAGGGCTTGCTGCACCTGAAAACCAGGGCAGGGTTTTGCGCGGCAGTCATGGCCGCATATGCGTTTGAGAAAAACTAGTGTTCAGGTTACGTTTAGTTTTTGTATAAGATGGCATCCTGTATCAGGGCAGCTACAGACTGCCCATGGGGCCTGAACCAAGCGCAAGGGAGGTGGTTCAGCCCCCACTTACCAGGCTCCCTTGGCATTGATGAGCCGTCAGACTGCTCGAGGTTGCTGGCGGAAAAGGAGTCCCCCTTGCTTAGCTACGACAACAAGCAAATCCTCGATCTACCCCTTCCCAAACTGGACAAAAACGGCGGCAAAAAAGCCTATCTCTTCCGTAACACCGACGGTGCGGAGCCCATCATTTCCCGTTACTACGACCACCACTTCCAACCCGACGATGCCTACAAAGCCAGCCTGCCCGACATGACCGAGACCGTGGACTCGGTCGAGGGGGCCAATGTGGCCATCCAGCAGGTCGGTATTTCGGGCTTCAAGCTGCCGCTCAAGTTTGCCACGCCACGGGGCGAAGCCCTGACCCTCGAGGCCCGCGTGACCGGCACGGTCTCCCTCCAGGCCGACCTCAAGGGCATCAACATGAGCCGGATTATTCGTACCTTTTACAGCCGTAAAGAGGAGGTCTTCAGCCTCGACACCTTGGCCCAGGTAGTGCAGGACTACCGACGCGACCTGGATAGCCTGAGCGCGCGGGTCAAGGTGGCCTTTAGCTACCCCATGCTGGTTTCTGCCCTTCGCTCTGGGCTGGAAGGCTATCAGTACTACAGCGGTAGCTACGAAGCCCTGGTCGAAGAAAACGGCACCATTCGGCGCTTTGTGGAGCTCGACTTTGTCTATTCCTCGGCCTGCCCCTGCTCCGCCGAGCTGGCCGAACACGCCCGCGACAACCGGGGGGCCTATGCCATTCCCCACAGCCAGCGCTCCAAGGCCCGCATCAAGGTGGAAGTGGCCCCCGATACCTCGCTGCACCTGGAAGACCTGATCCAGCACGCTCGCGAGGCCCTCAAGACCGAGACCCAGGTCATGGTGAAGCGAGAAGACGAACAGGCCTTCGCCGAGCTAAACGGGGCTTACGTGAAGTTTGTGGAGGATGCTGCCCGGCTGGTCTACGAGCAACTCATAGCCGATCCACGCATTCTAGACTTCCAGGTGGCTTGCTCGCACCAGGAAAGCCTCCATTCCCACGACGCCGTCTCGGTAATCGCCCGGGGTGTACCCGGCGGATTCCGCGCCGATTTCAACGACTTCAGCACCCTTCTGTGTTAGAAGAAAAGTGGTGTGGGGGCAATAATCCCTCGGTTCTCGCCTTTCCCTGCCAAGACGACGGGGATACATGGACGCCCCACGTCCGAAAGAGCACATCGCCTGGTGAGCGGCAGATGTGAGCTATAACCCTCTTGGGGACAGCGTTCCCCATGCACCTTGAAATCTGGAGTAGGGAGTTCCAAGCGCCGCGCCGTAGCGCGGCGCGGTCCGATGGGTAAAACTCCAAACGAACACCTGTGGCATTCGCCCCGCCAAGGCGGCTCGGAAAGCATTGCGCTCGCCTACCGATACGGCGGCGCTTCTTTCACCACGAAGCGGGGTGTCAAGGTTATTTCTGGGCTCGGATGGAGCCTTCGGGGATGGGCACTGTACAAACAGTTCCATGATGCCCGAGAAGCCTTGGACTTCAGCCCGAGGAGTCGTCACAGGGCTACTCCCTTACTTCGCGTGGCAACGCACCTGCCCGGGAGGCCGCTTGTTCCAGGGCGTTCCAGGCTAAGGTCGCACACTTGACCCGGGCCGCCAGTTTGTGTACCCCGGACAGTGCCGCCAGATCGCCCAGTTCTGGCGTAGGGGCCGCGCCATCGACGACCATGGCCTTAAACTGCTGTTCCAGGGCCAGCGCCTCGAGCCAGGATTTACCCTTGACCAGATCGGTCATGAGCGAGGCCGAGGCCTGGGAGATGGCACAGCCCTGTCCGCGAAAGCGCAGGTCTGCGATGCGCTCCCCGTCGGTCAAAACCATTAGTTCAATCTGGTCGCCGCAGGAGGGGTTGTCGCCCATCACCCGCACATTGGCCGAGTCTAAGGGGCCATAGTTGTGGGGCGATTTGTAGTGGCGCAGGATAATCTCTTTGTACAGCTCCTCCAGAAGGCTCATAAGCACCATTGTAAGACGGTTGAACGGGGCATTAAGACCCAGCCCACAATGCCAGCCCTATGGCTGCATCAGACTATCAGCCAGACATGCGACCTGCATTACAAACATCTTCATCGGCCTCGAGGCGCGATTTCCGCCAGCTTGGCCGCCTATTGGGCTACACCCGCCCCTACCGCCTGGGCCTGCTGCTGGCTGGCCTGTCGAGCCTCATCTCCACCGGTTTTTTTCTGGCCTTCCCGCAGCTGGTCAGCCGGATGCTGGACGCCTCGATTTTCCAGCAGGGCAACCTGGCCCAGATTGACCGCTACACCCTGCTGCTGGTGATGGTTTTTGCCGGCCAGGCCCTATTCTCTGGCTTACAAAACTACCTTTTTGCTCGCTCGGGCGAGGGGGTAGTGGCCGACCTGCGCCGCCACCTGTTTAGCCATCTGCTAAGCCTCTCACCGCGTTTTTTCGAGAACCACAAAACCGGCGACATCACCAGCCGCTTGACCTCGGACGTGGCCACGGTGCAGGGCGTGGTCTCCAACGCCCTGGTTCAGCTTTTCACCACCCCGCTGATGTTTGCCGCCACCTTGAGCATATTGTTCTGGACCAACTGGAAGCTCTCGAGCTTTATCCTGGCGGTAGTTCCCCTGGTCATTCTGGTGGCCATCGTACTGGGGCGCATCATCCGGCGGCTCAGCAAGGCCTTCCAGGACAAAGTAGCCGAGGCCAACGCCCGCGCCGAGGAGTCCATTAGCGGCATCCGGGTCGTGCAGTCGTTTACCGCTGAGAAGCTCGAGGCCGAGCGCTACAGCCAGCTCATCGGCGAGTCGTACCGCACCGCCCTACGGCGGGCGTTAGTTTCTTCCGGCCTCAGCGGGGTAGTATTTTTTACCATTTTCAGCGCGCTGGGCCTCATCTTCTGGTACGGCGGACGGCTGGTCTCGCTGGGCGAAATTACCCCGGGGCAGCTGGTCTCCTTCATTCTGTATGCCTTTAACGTGGCGGCCAGCGTGGGTACCCTGGCGGGCATCTGGAGCCAGGTACAAAGCGCCCTGGGGGCCAGCAGCCGAATTTTCGAGCTACTGGATACCCCGCCCGACCTGAAAGAACCCGAAAACCCCATTCCCCTAACCGCGGTGCGGGGCGAGGTGCGGCTGGAGAACGTGCACTTTGCCTACGACGACCGAGGCAAGGTCTTGCGCGGGGTCAGCCTGACTGCTCCCCCAGGCCAGGTGGTGGCCCTGGTAGGCCCCAGCGGAGCCGGTAAAAGCAGCCTGATTGCCCTGATCCCGCGCTTTTACGATGTGACCGAGGGCCGCATTACCCTGGACGGAGTGGACATCCGCCAGCTACGGCTTCAGGACTTGCGCCGGCACATTGCGCTGGTGCCCCAGGAAACCCTGCTCTTTTCAGGTTCCATCGAGGACAACATCCGCTACGGCAACCCCCAGGCCAGCCAGGCCGAGGTCATCGAAGCCGCCAAAGCCGCCAATGCCCACACTTTTATCCAGGAATTCCCCCAGGGCTACCAAACCCTGGTGGGCGAGCGCGGGGTCAAACTTTCGGGCGGACAGCGCCAGCGTATCGCCATTGCCCGGGCCTTGCTGAAAAACCCCCGCATCTTGATTCTGGACGAGGCCACCAGCTCGCTCGACTCGGAGTCCGAGGCCCTGGTGCAAGAAGCCCTGGACAAGCTTATGCAGGGCCGCACCACTTTTGTGATTGCACACCGCCTTTCTACCGTGCGCAATGCCGACCGGATTGTAGTACTGGACAAAGGTCAGGTGGTGCAGCAGGGCACCCACGAAGAGTTGCTGGCCCAGGGGGGGCTTTACAAAGACCTCTACGAGTTACAGTTCCGCGAGGAAGCGCCCATTGTTTGATACCAGATTCGGTTGATTCGCTACTGTTCGGTAACGAATCAACCCGAGCGAAGTTATCCGCGTAGCGGAGGGCGATACCGCCCCTTGGAAGTTATCCGCGTAGCGGAGGGCGATACCGCCCCTTGGAAAACGAGACGCTTTTTCGCCGACCGTTCGGGAGGGGTGTGCTCCAGGATTCAAAAAGATAACCTAATGGGTTTTTGGTTTTGTGAACTGTCTTCTTGAATCCGGTATGAATCCCTCACAGCCAGTCTTTGAAGAAGTCTCGTACCTTCTTCAGAGCCTCGATGAAGCGGTCTATGTCTTCCAGGGTGGTGTAGACATAAAAACTGGCCCGCACTGTCGCGGGTACGCCCAGCTTGCGGTGCAGGGGCTGGGCGCAGTGGTGCCCGGCCCGCACGGCAATGCCGTACTGGTCGAGGGCTGTAGCCACGTCGTGGGCGTGAATGTCGCCCAGCACAAAAGGAATCACCCCGCCCCGGCCGGGGCCCCTTGGACCGAAGGTGCGCACCTCAGGCAGCTCTTCGTCCAGGCGCTTTAGGGCGTAGGCGGCCAGCTCGAGTTCGTGCTGCCATACCCTGTCCATGCCCAGGTTCATCAGGTACTCTGCAGCCGCCGCCAGCCCGATGGCCTCGGCTACCGCCGGGGTTCCGGCCTCGAAGCGCTGGGGAGGTGCTGCATAGGTGGAGCGCTCTACGTATACCTCTCGAATCATGCTGCCACCCCCTAAAAAGGGGGCCAGGGTTTCCAGTGCCTCGTAGCGGCCCCACAGCACCCCAACCCCAGTGGGCCCCAGCATCTTATGCCCGGAAAAAGCGTAGAAATCGGCTCCTAGTGCCCGCACATCTATGGGCATATGGGGGGCGGACTGGGCCCCATCTACTACCACCAGGGCTCCCACGGCTTTGGCCGCCTGAGCAATTTCGGCCACCGGATTGACCGTACCCAGCACATTGGACACGTGCATTACACTCACCAGCTTGACCCGCTGGGTGAGGAGGGTATGCAGAGCCTCGAGCTCCAGACGGCCATCCGGCCCCAGTGGAATGGCCTTGATGCGGGCCCCTGTACGCTCACAGATCAGATGCCAGGGTACCAGGTTGGCGTGGTGCTCCATCTCGGTCAGGAGAATCTCGTCGCCGGGACGCAAGTTGCGAAGCCCCCAGGCATAGGCCACCAGGTTGAGGGCCTCGGTGGTGTTGCGCACAAAAATAACCTCGCGCTCATCGGCCCCAATAAAGCGGGCCAGGGTATGGCGGGCCTGCTCATAGGCTTCACTGGCTTGCACCGACAGGGTGTAGGCTCCCCGGTGGATACTGGCATTGAGCTCCCGGTAGTAGCGCGAGATCGTTTCGATAACGACTTCGGGTTTCTGGCTGGTAGCCGCTGAGTTGAGATAGACCAGGTCGGGACGCTGCATCAGAAGCGGAAAATCCTGGCGAATAGCTTGGGGTGTGACAATGGCCATAAATTTAGGGTAGCCCATTTCCAACAGGACGTTTAGGGCAGAAGGTTCATTTGTCCATTTTGGTTCAAAACCCCCTGCTGTAGCACAAAACCGAATGTCTGGCCGCCTGCGGATGTCCAGAAGCGCGTGTCATAGAAGGACCAGAAATTAACAACATTTATCAATAATTAAAACAACAAGTGGCTTTATATCGCTTTAGATCAGCATTCAAGTAAGATTAACAGTCCGCTGTTGGCTCGTTAAAGAACGCGTTACACTTACGTTGTTCATAAAAAAGCGCATTTTAGACCCCTTAACGAAGCGATACAACCCGCTACCCATGCGGGTAAACCTCGATAACGGAAGGATTACGGCCTGGTTTGTACCCTCTACACAGTGATGCCGCAGTTGCGGCCCAGGGGAGTTCGATGAAGAAAGTCAAGACGTGTCGCTCGTGCGGGTCGGGAGAACTGGTGCCCTTTCTAAGTTTGGGTAGGCTTCCCCTCTCCAGCACTCTGGGCGCCGATCAGCTTGCCAGCCCCGAAGAACGGCGCAGCCTCGAGGTGGGCTTTTGCAAGCGCTGCAGCCTGGTTCAGCTCATGGGCGACGCTGCTGAGGATTCTCCGGCCCCTGCTCAGCCGGAGCAGGAGGGGTTGCTCGAGCGGCTAATGCACGACTATCGGCTGGGCTCGCACCACCTGGTACTGGCCCTGGAGGGCAGCAGCCAGCAGCTAATGCGCCAGTTGATGCAGGCGGGTGTGCGGGTGGTGTATCTCGAGCCACATCCAGAGCGCAGCAAAGCGGCTTCCAGCAAAGGCATTCTCACCCGACATGAGCGATTTGATCGCCACTATGCCCACCTGCTGCGCGAGGAAGGCCTGCAAGCCGATGTGGTGCTGGTCAATCAAATGCTTACTTATAGCAGCGACCTCAACGGGCTGCTCGAAAGCCTCGCGGAGGTGCTCAAGGATACGGGCTCGGTGGTGATGGAACTGCCCTATGTGCGGGCGTTGCTCGAGGCCCGGCAGTTCGAGCACTTTACCCACCAACAGCAACACTATTTCTCGGTCGGTGCCTTGCACGAACTGGTGCGCCGCCACGGCTTGTGGCTCCAGCGGGTTGAACCGCTCTCAGAGGGCTATCTGCGCTACTACCTGGGCAAGTCCCGTCAGGTTGAATCTTCGGTGGGCTGGTATCTGGAGGAAGAGCAAAAGCTGGGCCTGACCGATGCCGCCTATTACCTCGAGTTTGCCTCCCGCATCGCCGCTGTGCGCGAAGCCTTGATGGCTCTACTGACCGAACTTCGAGCCCGTGGCCGAAGGGTGGCCGCCTACGGGGCCAATCTCCAGGGCACGGTCCTCCTCAACTATGTTGGGCTTGGTCGCGAGGTAATTGATTTTGTAGTAGATAGCGATGCCAGCAAACAGGGACGCTATATGGCTGGGGTGCATGTCCCCATCTATGGGGATCACAAGCTGCTCGAAGAACAACCCGACTATCTGCTCCTGCTCAGCCATCAACCCAGCGGGATGGCCCGCCAATACCCTGAGTATTTAAAACGGGGGGGCAAGTTTATCGTAGCCTTACCCTACCCCGACATTCTGAACACGCCCCTCGGGCATAAAATTCAAATTGGTACTTGAAGCAATCCGCAATGGGTTTCACCAGGATAGTTCTTAGCATTTCTTCTCTGGACTATTTACGCTATTGATCCAATGGTTGAGGAAACTTGGGCGTCTACTTGTGCGCGACCCAGGAACGGAAAATACTACCGGTATCTTCTCCATAGCCACTCAAAGCAAGCCCTACCCGCCGGATGTACAGGCGGTCGGCTCCGGGGTAAATGTCGCTCAGCGCCCGGTACAGTACAGGTTCGTCGTCAAGGTAGACCTGAAACCGTTCACCATCACAAACCACCCGAAGACGCACCGGTACGCCGTGGTAAAGCAGATCGGGTACGCGACTCCAAACCATGTCGAAAGGGTCTTCATAACCGGCAAAACGCAGCATTGCCGCCACCGAGCTTTCGCTATCATCCAGGCGCAAGGCTACCACCAGATGATGCCTGGCATCCTGCCAGAAACAGACTCCGGCTCGGCTTTGCTGGCTTTGCCCCTTACTCTGGCCTGGAGGAAGAATTTCGACTTCCAGATCGGCCAGATGGGTACTATCCCAGGGCATGGTATAGACGGCGCGTTCTCCCGCAGCCGCTTCGATACGTAGGCCCCCCTCCGCAGGCATCAAATTTGCACGTCCCAGGGTGGGCTCCCAGGATAGCAGCAAATCTTCGGCGGGATGGTTCAGATAGGGGGCGAACACTGTGGTCTGACCCCTGGCCTGCCAGGGTTGTCCCAGATCGAGCTCCGGCGGGAGTTCCACTTCGCGTGGGTGCACCTCGAGGTCGGCAGCCTGTCCAACCAGTCCAACCCCAGTTTCGTTGGCCAGACGATGCTCGAGGATGGGGTGCTCGGAAAAGAGGGGCTGGCCGTCCAGGGTAATGATGAGGGCTTTTCCATCGTCCAGCACCTGCACCCAGTGGGGTTGCTGAGCTGCACCGGTATAGGGCTGGACAGCCAGCACATACTGCTGGAGGCCATACTGCAAGCGCAAGCGGACTTCCTGAGCTTTCAGCTCCAGGGCCAGAAAATGCCCTGGGTCGTGGTAACGCCAGATCAGGCTGGCAGGTGCGGTCAGGCGCACATGAAACAGCCCTCCGGCTTCTCGCGCTTGCAAAAGCATGCCGGGGCCGTGCAGTTGCCACACCCCACCCTGAGCCGCCTTGCGCCCCAGTTGTGGCTGGGGATCGACCAGCAGGGCTGTACCGTACCCCTGCCAAGCAGGCACATCGGCTACCCGCACCCCATACACACGGGTGTCTACCCGGTGCCCCATTTCCCCCAGGATGGACTGGTAAACCCCGGCGTATAAGTCCTTTGCCGTCAGGCTATAAGGGTCTATCGCCAAAGGCCGCAGCCTGGGCAGGGCTGGGAGGTGGCGGCTGCCCTCGAGCGAACCGGCATAAAAAGCCACCCCCTTCTCGCGCAGTACCGAAAGCAGATAGATTGGGTTGTTCTGAACACCCAGAAGCAGGTGATGTAAACCCCGCACCTTCGCTGCGCACAGCCGGCCATTCTCACGGGGATGCCCCTGCATAACCAGGGCCTGACCGGACTCGAGGGGGTTGGTGGGCACAGGCTGATCAAACCAGCCTACCGCCAGATTTTCCCGGATGGGCTGGGGCCAGAAATGCGCCTTGAACGGAATTCGAGCGGTAGCGTTCTCCTGGCCGCCAACAAGCTGTAGCGGCGGGGTGCTCAGGGGTTCGGCATAGGTTTGTGAGTTGTTGTGTCCGTTGAGCATCAAGACCCCAAAGGCCAGTCCGGCTCTCCGGGCAAAGGGGCCATAGGCAATTCCCTGACGGCCCCAGCCTGGCGTGTCCAGGGGGGCAAAGCGCAAAACCCCTTTCTCCACCGAGATTTTGGCTTCTACATCTATCCCCAGACGTACACTTCCACAATCACTGGCGCTGCCAATAACATCGCCATACAACACTTCCCGCGTAAAGCGATCCAGGATTTCGGCAGGAGAAGTCTTGGGGTGTTTCATGCGCAGTTACAACGTTTGAATTTACACTATGCAAGCGTTCGTAACCCCGCCGTGAAGAAAAAACCCGCAGCAATCAGGAATAAAAACTTCGGAACGTTACCATCTAATCTTGGGTCGGCTTGACGCGACACGATTGCATAACGGCTGGGGATAACGGGTAACCCGAACGACCCGTACTCAGATAACCCCCCAACAATAAGCTGCGCCTTCGTTGGCCCTGCAAGCAGGAAGTAAAACACTCCACCAGATGGTGGAGTGTTTGTGGAGAACAGGAGCAGGGGATGGAAAGTATCAGCGGCAGGTATCGCTCTCGACACGAAACCAGCGCTGTCCATTGAGAAAAGTCTTGTCGCCGTCATATTCGACCCGCAGGCGCTCTACCCCACCCCCATCCACATTGAGCAGCAATACGGCGCTGTTTTGGGTGGCTGATTCAATACGCCAGCGTCCCAGAGCCCGACCATTGCCCCCGCTCGAGGCCGTCGCACCCGGCACATTGATGGTGGTCAGGCTTTCGTCAAGGTAGGCAAAGCGGCCGTCGGAGCACAGGTGCAGGGTGCGCTGTTCGGAAATCCCCCCGCCACCGCCGCCCGAGTTATAGCTGGAGAAATACTTGAGCATCTTGCCAGCCAGAAACTGCGTCCACTGCCGCGCCACGCCGGTTGGGGCTGGGGGTGCCGGCTGGGGCCGAGCCGCCACAGGGGCCTGGAACCTGGTGGAGCCTGCAAGCCCTTCCAGCAGTTGCCCATAGAGGGCTTCGTTTTTTTGCGGACCAGCATAGAAATAGATCACATGGTTTCTCGAGCCCAGCAGGGCCAACGCCCGCCCTACGTACTGGCTGTTAAGATAACGGGCCGTCACCCTCGAGCCTTGTGTCCTGACCGAGCCCACCAGTTCCAATACCACCCCCGCCCCCAGGTCTTGCGCTTCGTTCAAACCGGCCACCACCTGGGCGGGGGTCTGGTCTTTCATAAAAATCACCAGTCCAACGCCCTCCACGCTGTTGGATCCCAGCACCAGCACGGCCTGTCCACCCTCTTCTTTGTAGGCTCCTAGCCAGCCTTTGGGCAAGGTAAAACTGATACCGAGCGTCGAGGACTTGACCTGCACACCACCTTGATATTGCTGATCAGGTCTGAGCTCGGCCTGGGCCACTGCGATTCCACAAATCGTTGAAGCCACCCACAAAGCGTGTCTTAAGTGTTTCATTCCTGGCCTCCTGTTCCCCAGTATTTACCCCATGCGTCTCACCAGCATCTCAGTGCGGGGTTGTATTGGGCTAAGCTGGACACAGAAGGCGACCCCGCGTGCGCCAAATGCGCAAATTTCCACTACAAAGGCCCCCAACCGGATAGCCCAGGAGCACGAATAAGCCGGTTTCGCCAACTATACCGGATTCAAAAAGACAGTTTACAAAACCAAAAACACCAGAGGCTGTCTTTTTGAATCCTAGAGCACTCCCTTCGGTCGGGTTAGTTCGTCACCCTTTGGTGACGAACTAACCGAATCTGGTATTTTACCCTACAGGCCATGTAGAGCACTAAACACGGTTGGGCCCACCCAGCCTTGTTTCTAAGCTGGATATATTTTTCGCATCCGGCTCACCGATGGGCTCGAGCCAGGTTTTCTCCGAGCATCTTCCTCTGCTAGGGAAATACCAGCAGCGGGATGATGACCTTAGAAATTACGTTAGATTATTCAACCGTCGAGGGTGGGTATTTTTGGGCGCTCTACAAGCGTCCGGTACACTGCTTTTTCAGTTGTTCACCTAAGCCTGAATGCGGTTGGGGGGAGGGGCAGGGGTCTCGTGGCTTCGCGCGCCTTGCTGGATGCCGATCAGAAAACTCATCTTCATCAGGGCGATGATCTGCTCCGTCTGCCCCGACTTAACCAGCTCGTCCACATATTCCGCTAGACCTGGGGGGAAAGGCATTTGCTGTAAGGCTTCGCGGTTAGCTTCAACCATTTGTTGAATCCACTCGAGAGGTGTCATATCTACTTGCTAATATAGCACTCAACTTTTCTAACATTCGGGTTTTTGACACTATCGCGGGTATCCAGGTACAGGCCTGACCAGAGGCCCTATTGCCCAACTACACACTCTCACCGTTTGGTGGACACCTTTTCCTACTGACCGACCAGCCGCTCATTGGCCGATAAATCGCTCTGGAGCCAGGCCAGCACGGCCTCGGCGGCTGTCAGGTTGGTCGCCAGGGGAACATTATGAACATCACAGACACGCATCAGAGCCTGCACATCGGGTTCATGGGGCTGAGCCTGGAGGGGATCACGCAAGAAAATAACCGCCAGCACCTTGTCCTCTGCAATCATGGCCCCGATCTGCTGGTCGCCACCCAGCGGCCCCGAGAGCATCCGGGTCACGTTCAGGCCAGCTTTTTCCTGCAAGAGTCGTCCGGTTGTACCGGTAGCAACCAGGGGAAAGCGCGAAAGCAGGTCTTTGTGGTCTTTGGCAAAAGACACCATGTCGGTTTTCTTGCCATCGTGAGCAATGAGGGCCAGTACCTTCATGGGCTCTATTGTATGGTTCTGTCCTTAGCTCAAAATCCGGTTGGAACCATGTAAAAAGCAGTTCAGACGACAAAATTTCGTAAGAACCGTCCTGATTGTACGACGGCCCGCTTGCGGTCTTCCAGGCTGCCCTCGTAGGCCCGGTCTTCAACCTCGATGCAGACCGGCCCATTGTAGCTGGCCTCGGTGAGGCTGGCGAAGAACTGGGTCCAGTTCACATCGCCCAGGCCCGGCAGTTTGGGGCTGTGGTATTCCAGCGGGGTAGCCAGGATGCCGACCTGGCGAAGCTTGTCTCGGTCTACCCGCACGTCCTTGGCGTGGACGTGGAAGAGCTTATCTTTGAACTCCAGGAGGGGCCAAGCCGGATCCATCATCTGCCAGACCAGGTGGCTGGGGTCGTAGTTGAGGCCGAAGTAATCGGAGCGGATGCGACTGAACATCTCGCGCCAGATCACCGGGTTGATGGCCATGTTTTTACCCCCCGGCCACTCATCCCACGTGAAATACATGGGGCAGTTCTCGATGCCGACCTTCACCTTTTGCTGCTCAGCATGCTTAATAATCTCGGGCCAGCGCTCCTCGAACAAAGCCCAGTTATCCTTGAGGCTTCGGGTAGGGTCACGGCCAATAAAGGTATTCATACGGCCAATTCCGAGTTTTGCCGAGGCCGTGATGACCTTTTTGATGTGCTCAATATAGACCCTGGCCTCCTTTTCATCGGCTACCAGGGGGTTGGGGTAGTAGCCAAGCCCCGAGATCGAGACCCCATACTGCTGGGTCAGGGCTTTGATTTTCTTGATTTCGGCTTCGGACAGGCTGGCCACGTCAATATGGGTCACGCCTGCATAACGACGCTCGGCTTTGCCTTTGGGCCAGCACATCACTTCTACCGTATCGAAGCCCTGCTCGCTGGCGAACTCGAGCACCTGTTCCAACGAGAGGTCAGCGAGAATCGCACTTACAAAACCTAGTTCCATGAGCATCTCCTCTTAAGGTCGCAAAAACCGGTATATCTGGGTTACGATACCCTCTCCCAAAATGGGTTCGCCAAAGTATCGAGCCAGGGGGCTCGGGCATCTGGTGCTTTTAGCCGCAGGCTCAGGGCAATCAGCTAATCGAAAACGAAGCATTGGCGGTACATCGAACATAGCCATTCCTGGTCTCCTCAATACTTCACTTTGGTCCACTTACCCGCCTTGCTGCTCGCCAGAATCGCCTCACACAAAGCCAGTGCCTTGTGACCATCCACGAAGGTAGCGTATAGCGGGTTTTTGCTGGGTCTGCCTGCCCCGATATCGGCATAGATGGCTTTGTAGAGTTGCTTGAAGGTATCGGGAAAACCCTCAGCATGGCCGCCGGGGTAGCTGGTGTAGGCAGCAGCGACCTCGCTGAGCAGCCCTGGGTCGCGCAACAGGATGCGGTTGGCCTCGTTGCGCCCCCCAATCCAGAGCTCCTCCGGGCGTTCGCCCTGCCATGCCAGGGCCTGTTTGCTTCCGGCAATCTCGTACTCAATCGCGTTCTTGCGCCCGGCGGTCACCTGCGAGACCGTCAGCACCCCCCGCTGCCCGCCCTTGAAGCGCAGCAACACGCTGGCGTAGTCCTCGGTGTCAATCTTGACCGGGGTGGCGGCCGGTTTCTTGCGGCCCTTTTGCCTGCTAAAGGTTTCCAGTGAGCTCTGGGGTGGTTGCTGCCGTACCGGATGAACGGTGTAGAGGTCGGCCATCACGCTCTCAACCTCGAGGCCGGTGATGAAGGTAATCAGGTCGAGCCAGTGGGTGCCGATATCGCCAACAGCCCGCAGCTCACCCCCTTGTGAGGCCAGTACCCGCCAGTTAAAGTCGGTGGGGTACAAAAGCCAGTCCTGCATGTAGCTGCCCCGAATATGCAGCACTTCACCAACGGCCCCTGAGCGCACCATGCTGCGGGCCTGGAGGTTGTGTGGATAAAAACGGAGGTTGTAGTTGATCGCCGTAACCTGTTTGGGGTGTCGCTTCGCGGCTGCAACCAGTTGCCGGGTTTCCTGGGTGTTCATACCCAGGGGCTTTTCACAGATCACATGCTTGCCTGCCTCGAGCGCCGCCAGCACCTGCCCCAGGTGAAACCGGTTGGGGCTGGCCAGGTGCACTACCGTAATTTCAGTATCGGAGAGCATCTCGGCATAGCTGGCATAGCCTTTGGGAAGTCCCAATTTCTGGGCGGCCGCGTCGGATTTAGACGGCGACGAACCCAGCACGCCCCCGACCTCCACCCCCAGCCGCCGAAGCGCCTCCACATGCACCGGGCCGATAAATCCGGTTCCCACTACCCCTACTTTTTGCCCCATGTCTTCCTCCTGTAGCGTACTGACAAACTGCTTGCGGGTGTTGGGCTACAGGATATCCCGCTTCGTGCTCCACACCCCACTGCCGAGCCCTGGACCTCCCCTAGCCTGCGATATAGTGACGCAGGAAGCAGAGAGGAACCCGGCAACCCTATGACCAAAGTGACCATCTGGAACGAATACCTGCATGAGCGCAGGAACGAAGCCGTTCGCCACATCTACCCTCAGGGAATTCACGGCGCCATTGCGCAAGGCTTGCAGGGCCTGGGCGACTTTAAGGTGCGTACAGCTACCCTCGAGGAGCCTGAGCATGGGCTGAGCCAGGCCGTTCTGGACGACACCGAGGTGTTGCTGTGGTGGGGGCATCTGGCCCACGACCAGGTAAGTGAGGCCGTGGTGGAGCGGGTACAGTTGCGGGTACTGTCGGGCATGGGCCTGATCGTGCTGCACTCAGGCCACTACGCCAGGGTATTCAAGCGCCTGATGGGCACTTTTTGCAGCCTCAAGTGGCGCGAGGCCGGCGAACGCGAGCGCCTGTGGAACCTGCGCCCCGACCACCCCATCCTGCAGGGCATTCCCGAGTACTTTGAGTTGCCCCAGGAGGAGATGTACAGCGAACGCTTCGACATCCCCGAGCCCGAGGAACTCTTGATGATCTCCTGGTTTCAAGGGGGCGAGGTATTCCGCAGCGCTTGCACCTGGAGGCGGGGCCACGGGCGCGTTTTCTACTTCCGCCCCGGCCACGAAACCTTTCCCACTTACCACCACCCCCACATCCTGCGCATCCTGGCCAATGCCTGCGTCTGGGCCCGGCAGCGGGTCAACCTGGACGTGACCCAAGCCCCCAATCAGGCCCCGCTGGAGCCCCTATGAAGGTGGGCATTATCGGTGCGGGCGGTATAGCGCTGTCGCACTACAAAGGCTACGTGGCCGGCGGCGCCGAGGTGGTGGCGCTGGCCGACATCAATCCTGCTGCCCTCGAGGCCCGCCAACGCGAATGGAATATCCCCCAGGTTTTTAGCGATTACCGCGACCTGCTGAAGCTAAAGGAGATTGAAGCCGTTTCGGTCTGTACCCCCAATGCGCTCCACTACCCCGTCACCCTCGCGGCGGTCAGGGTCGGCAAGCACGTCCTGTGCGAAAAGCCCATCTCGCTGTCCATTCGCGAGGCCAGGGCCATGATCCGGGCCGCTGCCAGAGCCGGCGTGACGCTGCAAATCAACCACCACCTGCGCTCCAACGGAGCTGCCTTCAAGGCCAAGCAAATCCTGGATAGTGGTGCGCTGGGCCGCGTTACCTTCATCCGCTTGCGTCAGGCCCACGACTGGGGCGGAAGCCCCCAGGTACGGGATTCCTTTGGCAAGAAGGCCCTGGCTGGCGGCGGAACGCTGCTCGACAACGGCTGCCACATGTTCGACCTGGCCCGTTATTTTGGCGGCCCGGTAGAGGAAATCTTCGCCCGCGTTGCCTCGCTCAAGTTCCCCATCGAGGTAGAAGACACCGCCCACGCCTCGCTGCGCTTTACCAGCGGAGCTATCGGTGAGGTGGAGGCTTCCTGGTCGGCCACGGGATGGGAAGAGGGTTTTTGGATTTACGGCACCGAAGGCGCGCTCGAGTACACCAACCGCTTGGGTAAGTCGGTTTTACGCCATAGCTTCCGCACCTCACCGGGCACGACCTGGGCCGAACCAGACGTAGCCCTCTATGACTTTGCCGGGGCTTCCAATCACACACGGCACATAGATAACTTCCTCGCTGCTATCAGGGGCGAACGCCCGGTCATTTGCAGCGGCGAGGACGGCCTGGAAGCTGTGCGGTTGGTGCTGGCTGCCTACGAGAGCGCCCGGCTTAACCAGCCCATCAGACTAAGCGGGTTTCGGGGCGACTGAAGACCGGTATCAGTTGAGCGTTCGACTCCCACCCATCAGGCTTCTGGCCCGCTCGAGGTAGTTGCTGAGGGTCTGGTGCCATTCGTCCGCCGGGTGCAAGTAAGACAACACCGCTTCGCTACGCGAAACGATCTCGTCAGGGCGACGAAACCCCAACTGCACCAGGGTATCCACCACCATTTGCTGGGCCGTGACCCAGTCGCGGCTGCCTTCGGGGGCTTCTTCACAGGCTTTGGTGTAGTGCTCGAGGGCCTCCTCCAGGTGCAGCAGGTCGTAAGCCAGGTTGCCCAGAATCAGATACCCCGCACTCGGACTGCCTAGTCGGATGGCCTGTTGGGCGGCCTGAGAAGCCTCCTCGTAGCGGCCCAGGCGGTAGAGAATCTCGGCCAGATCGCCATAGGCTTCACCCAGGTAGCCATACTCGGGGTCACGCATGACCTCACGTAGGGCCGACTCTGCTTCGGCCAACTCACCCGCCTCCAGGCAGGCGACCGCCAGTTCGTGCAGGGCATAGCTTTTGTCGGAGTCTTCGGCCCGCCGTACGGCCTCGCGGAAAGCTTCGATGGCTTCGCGGGGGTAGCCCAGTTGCATGAGGGCCTGTCCGTGTACGAGGGGGGTGCCGTGGGCCGCTTCGGCTCCTTCTCGCTCTTTGGCCAAAGCGCGCTGGATGGCCTCGAGGGCCAGGCTGGGGTTACCCAACAAAAGCTGGCTGCGGGCCTCGAGGTAGTAGCGGGTGGCCGCATCTTCCGGGTCCTCGATCTCGGGGGCGTCGGGCTCTGCTTCCCGCAGGGCCTCCAGGGCTTCCTGGCCCATTCCGGCCTCCACGAACATTGCCGCTGCATCTATCAGGTTCCAGTAGTGTTCCAGCCCCACCGCCAGCCGTGCGGCGTCCTTGTAGGCAGCAGCCGCCTCAGCGGCCTGGCCCAGGCGCTCCAGGGCCTTGCCCCGCAAAGTGTGGGCCCGCCAGGCCAGGAAAGCGGGTAGCTCGAGGGGCCGGTTCAGAATCTCCAGCGCCTCTTCTGGCAAGCCCAGGTACATCAGGGCCTGGGCCCGATGGTAGAGCGCACGTGGATCGGTGGTCTGGGGCAAAATTTGCCGCACATCTTCTTCCGAGGCCCCTTCCAGGGCCCGCATCTCGCCCAAAATGGCACGGTAACGGGGGTGGGCCTCGAGGGTGGGTACACTGCCCAGACCTTCTTCCAGGGCCCGGTTGGCCCCCTCGATACCCCCTTCCCCATACAGCGAATATGCCTCCGCCAGCAGCAAGGCCGCCTCGGCTGCATCCTGCCCCTGCGCCAGCGCCAATGTGCGTACCAGCGTCTCAAACGCCGTGTCGTAGTCGCCTTGGTAGAGGGCCTCGAGAACCGCTTGCATTGCTACCCATCATAAGGCGGAAAGCTGAAAGCAATGAGTGCTGCAGGATAAGCAACAGGCTACAAGCTCAAATCAATGAAACTCGCTACCAAAACGCCAGCCCTCTCCAGCTTATCTATCCTGCGAGGTCGCTTAGGGGCGATTTTCTCTATTCATACTCGATTCGGTTGATTCATTACTGAACGTTGACCAAATCAACCCAACCGAAAGGAGTTTCAATAAGACAACCTCTGGGGTTTCTTAAACTGTCCTTATAATGTTCGATATCAGGTGGGGTTGCTGACCAGCACCTTCTTGCAGCCTGCCGATTCAGGGCCTGGCCAAAGGATTCGCTCACAAGCCACCAGGTATTGCCGGGAGCGGTGTGGTTTTGCCAACGTGCCATGCGGATTTGCAAACTGGATGTAGCTTAAAGCCTCTCCCCGAACCGCTTTACACCCTAGGACTCATTCCTCACAGCGGGATTGAGTACCATATACTCAGTTAAGGTGCGTCAGTTCGCCGCTCAGTCGGTGGATTATGCATCGCCCGCCTGGCGGGCACCCAATGGAGGTTACGTTTTGCCTACGCGCATCAATCCCTGGAGCTTGATAGTTGTCGTCATCCTGGCCTATTGGCTCTTTACCCTATTTGGCGGCAGCAACAACACCCGCACCACCGTGTCGTATAGCGATTTTATAGCCTATGTCGAGCAAGGCAAGGTCGCCCGGGTGGTGTTGCAAGAGGGCCGTATCAACGGCTTTTTCAAAGCCCCTGAGCGCATTCAGGTTGGCAACGCCACCGAAACCACCGATCGCTTTACCGTCATCGCGCTCCCTCCGGGCTTCAGCGACCCGCAGTTCACCAACCTGCTGCGCCAGAATGGGGTCGAGATTACCAACCGCCCCCCCAGCGTGTGGGGACAGTTGCTGTTTACCCTCTTGCCGATTCTGCTCCTGATTGGCTTCTGGTGGTTCTTCTTCATGCGTTCGCAGGGGGGAGCAGGTCAGGTCATGCAGTTTGGGCAGAGCCGGGCCCGGCAGTATGGCAAGGAGCGAAGGGTCAGTACCACCTTCAAGGATGTGGCCGGGCATAACGAAGCCAAGCGAGAACTGATGGAAGTGGTGGACTTCCTCAAGAACCCGCAGAAGTACATTGCCATTGGGGCCGAGATTCCCAAGGGTGTGCTGCTGGTCGGGCCGCCTGGCACCGGTAAAACCCTCCTGACCCGCGCCGTAGCCGGGGAAGCGGGTGTGCCTTTCTTCTCGGTTTCGGCCTCGGAGTTCATGGAGATGTTTGTGGGGGTGGGGGCCAGCCGGGTGCGCACCTTGTTTGAGGAAGCCCGCCGCAACGCCCCGGCCATCATCTTTATCGATGAGCTCGACTCGATTGGACGCAAGCGCGGTGCTGGCATTGGCGGCGGCCACGACGAGCGGGAACAGACCCTCAACCAGATTCTTTCCGAGATGGACGGCTTCGAGAAGGACACCAGTGTCATCGTGCTGGCGGCGACCAACCGCCCGGACATTCTGGATCCGGCCCTGTTGCGCCCGGGGCGCTTTGACCGCCAGGTGGTTATTGGGCTCCCCACCCTGGAAGAACGCAAGGAGATTTTGCAGGTACACATGCGGGGCAAGAAGTTCGCCCCCGATGTGGACGTGAACAACCTGGCCCGCCTCACCCCGCAGTTCAGCGGAGCCGACCTGAAAAACCTGGTCAACGAAGCCGCCTTGCAAGCCGCTCGCGAAAACGCCACCGAGATTACCAACGCACACTTCCAGACCGCGCTCGACAAAATTATGCTGGGTCTGGAACGGGGAACCCTGAAGCTCAGCGAGCAGGAGAAGCGGGCCGTGGCCTACCACGAAGCGGGTCACGCGATTGCGGGTGAGGTGCTGCCCTATGCCGACAAGACCGAGAAGGTCTCGATTGTGCCCAGAGGTATGGCCCTGGGGGTACGCTGGAGCAAGCCCGAGGAACGCATCCTGATGAGCAAGGAACACCTCGAGGATACCCTGGCTATGACCCTGGCAGGCCGGGCTGCAGAAGAATTATTTGTCGGTACCATCACCACCGGGGCCTCCAACGATTTCAAACAAGCCACCAGTCTGGCCAAGCAAATGGTGCTGGACTGGGGCATGGGCGACCACTTCAAAAACGTGGCCTGGGGCTCCAACACAGGGCCTATCTTCTTGGGTGAGGAAATTGCTAAGAAACAGGACCACTCCGAAGAGACCAGTCGCCTTATCGACGCTGATATACGCGCTATTCTGGACCGGGCCTACGAAAAAGCCAAACAGGTATTATCCGACAACGCCAAGGCCGTACACCAACTCTCCGAGGAACTTCTGGAGTCGGAAATTGTACAGGGTGAGCGCGTGCGCGAGATTATTGCCCAGGCCAAGCGCCCCGAAGCAGTAGCTCCAGCGGCCTTCAATCCGGAAATCTGAAACTCCATATAGCTTTTGATACCGGATTCAAAAAGACAGTTTACAAAACCAAAAAAACTGTAGGTTGTCTTTTTGAATCCTAGAGCACACCCCTCCCTGTCGGTTGGCGAAGAAAGCGTCTCCCCTTACTACGGACGGCATCGCCCTCCGCTACTCGGATAACTTCGCTCGGTGCCACCCTTTGTGACGAACCGACCGAATCTGGTATTACGTATCAATGCGCCCTTTACCAAAAGGAGGACTCCCCGGTCTGGCAACCGGGGAGAGTTACATGAAGCGTCTGGCATCTGAATACTAACATATAGCATTTTTTGTGTCAACACTTTGCGTAAAATATCTTGTATTGTGCAAAATGTATAATCAAAAACTATCATTTGTTTCTTTTTACATTTACGTTCTGCAAAACATCGGTATCTTTACGCCAGTCGGCAAAAGCCACGGCAAAACGGGCCTCGAGTTCTGCTTCTGATTCCTGAGCAAAACGCCGGTACCGCTCGACCAGCTCCAGGGCATCTGTGGTAAGCGTGCTGCCCCCGCCGCCTTCTCCCCCGGAGTGGCGCTCCAAAAGTGGAAAGCCCAGCCCTTCCTCGGCTTTTTTAAGCCTGTCCCAAGCGCCGCGGTAGCTCAGTCCGATGGCTTTAGCCCCGGCCTTGAGGCTGCCGCGCTCGGCTACCGCTACGAGTAAGCGTAAAGTACCCGGCCCCAGCAAAAAATTGCCCGTGTCGGACTCGAGCCAAAACTTCGTCTTTAGCCGCATGTTTTCAGAGTACAGCCAATCGCAACTGATTCCAAATGGAACCAGGGCTAGCGCAACCGGCGGCTTTCTAGATCGGCATGAAGATTAAGGTAAAACAGCCAGCCCTTGACCGAGAGGGGCCCCAGGCTGTTGTGGGGGATTTTTTCGCCGACAGGAAGGTCTTCCAAGCGCTTGACCAGGGCCAAAGTCTGCTGGCGGGTGGCCTGGAACTCCTCGGCCAGTCTATCGTGGGTGAGGCCCTCGGGCGGCTTGTAGGGGTGGTGCCCATCCATCAGCAAAGGTTCACCCAGCGCAACCCGCAACCGCCGCTGACCCCAGCGTTCGATGCCGATAATGTGGCGGATGGTTTTTCCCGTCTGGGACGACCTGGACTTACGGATACGAGCAACAATTTGTGGGCCGCTCTGTTCCAGCGCGCGGTACAGTTGAACATAGCTGCGGCGCGAGGCAGGCCCTTCCACAAACCACGGTACCCCCAGTCGCATGACCTGATCTCGAAGTTTCATATGCCCAACATACGCCATTGGGTCTGAGTTCGTCAGCGTTCTGAAAAGCAATTGGATGTTCACCCATAGCTGCTTTTCCCGGCGCTTACACAGTCCGGCTTGTTTGTGGAAAATCCGACAAATCCTCATCCGAGCGGTCTTGTAACCAATAGCTCGGTATGCACTACTTTCCTCTTCAATAAGCCGCACATCGCAATTTTGGGCAATCAACATGCTTCAAAACGTACCGCGAAATAAGTTACCGGTGCACGAGGACAGTCTTCCCAGGCGAATGTCGCTATCCTGTTAGTCAGGACGGTTCTATGCCCCAACGCTACATTCCACCCCCCACCCCGCAATATGCCCTCGAGTCCGGTCCCATCCTGCTCAAGGATGGCCGCACCGCCACCCTGAGGCCCGCTAAACCCGAAGACCGGCCTTTGTTTGTGGAGTTCCTCGAGCGCCTCTCGCCCCAGGCCCGCACCTTCCGGTTTTTCTCGGAAGTCCGCCCCGAAACTGCCGCCGACCTGCTGCTTCGCAAGCCTCCAGACGAGGACAAGGTCACCCTGGTGGTACTCTCGGGCGACCCCGAGCGCATTATTGCCACCGGGGAGTATGTGCAGGAGGGGCCGGGTTCTACCTCCGCCGAAGTGGCTTTTCTGGTAGACGACTGGTATCAGGGCAAAGGTCTGGGTTCGCTCTTGCTCGAGCGACTGGCCTTGATTGGCGTTCAGCGGGGCATCCGGCGTTTTCATGCTTTCACCCTGGCCGAGAACAAACAGATGCTGGATGTGTTCAAAGCCAGCGGCTTTAAAGTAGAGTCCCACACCGACTCCGGTGAGGTCGAGGTCAGCTTTGAGATTGAACCCAGCCCGGAAATGGTCGCCAGGTTCGAGCTGCGAGAGCGGGTGGCTACCGTGGCCTCGCTGATGCCGGTCTTGCGTCCAAAGGGGGTAGCGGTGGTGGGGGCCTCCCGCGACCCCAAGAGCGTAGGCTACCAGGTTCTGGAACACCTCATACTGAACCGTTTTCAAGGCCCGGTCTATCCGGTGAATCCCGCGGCTACCCCTGCGGCGGGCGACGTGCCGGTGGTGGGCTCGATGCTGGCCTACACCTCCATCAAAGCCGTGCCGGGGCCGGTTGACCTGGCCATTGTGACCACCCCCCGCGACAAGGTACTCGAGGCCGCCGAAGCCTGTGGACAGCGAGGGGTACGGGCCCTGATGGTGGTGACTACCGACATGGAGACACCCCAGATCAAAACCCTGTTACAGACCTGTCGCCACTACGGGATGCGGCTCCTGGGGCCGGGTTCGCTGGCCCTCATGAGCACCAGCCCGGAAGTGCAGCTTTGCGCCGGGCTGACCTCCCGGCTACCGCCTAAAGGACGCATCGCCATGTCCAGCCAGAGCGGCGCGGTAGGGCTGGCCGTGCTGGAATACGCCCGCGAGATGGGGTTGGGGTTCTCCAACTTTGTGTCGCTGGGGGCCAAGGTTGACATCTCCTCCAACGACCTGATCCAGTACTGGGAAGAAGACCCCGATACCGGACTGATCCTGCTGTATGTGGAGTCGTTTGGCAACCCCCGGCGGTTTGCCCGCTTGGCCAGGCGGGTAGGGCGCAAAAAGCCCATCCTGGCGGTGCGACCCGGACGTGACCCGGTGGTGGAGGCCCTTTTCCAGCAAACCGGGGTGGTGCGGGCCGAAAATCTGGAAGAGATGTTCGACATTGCGGCCATGCTGGCCCACCAACCCCTGCCGGAAGGCCCCAAGGTGGCCATGCTTACCAATGCCTCGGGGCCCGCTTATCTGGCCAAAGACGCCCTCGAGGCCGAAGGGCTTGTTGCCGAGGTGCGCGACCTGGGCTCCCGTGCCTCCGCCGAGCAGTACCTGGCGGCAGCGCGCGAACTCCTGTCCAGCGGTTATAACGCTGCTATTGCTTTGTTTGTACCCCTGGGTTATGCCACCCTGGATGAAGTAGGCGAGGCTCTACGTACCGCCCTGAAAGAAGCCCGTGAACAGGGCGTGAGCATCCCAGTCCTGACCTGCTTCATGACTTCTGGGCGGCCCCGGGTGCGGCTGGGAGAAGAGCTGGTTCCTTCGTACCGCTTCCCTGAGTCGGCAGGGAAAGCCCTGGCGGCCGCTTACGCCTACGCCCAGTGGCGCAAGAAACCGCCTGGGGAAATTCCCGACCACGGGGTACAAGAAGATGAAGCCCGGGCGCTGGTGGGTACAGCCAAAGGCCTCCTGAGCGCAGCACATACCAAGCAACTGCTGGGCTACTTTGGCCTAAAAGTGTCGGATTCCAGCGAGGGCATCGCCCTGACCCTGCGGGTCGTGAGCGACCCCCTGTTTGGCCCGGTTTTGACGCTGGCACTCACGGGTCTGCCGTTGGGCGAGCAACAACTGGGCATCCGCATCACCCCCCTTACCGATATCGAAGCACTAGAGATGCTGGCCCCCCTATCGGGCAAGGCCCACCTGGAAAGCCTGCAAGATGTGCTGCTGCGGGTCTCGAGGCTGCTGGAAGAGCTGCCGGAAGTAGAGGGTCTGGAGTTAGGTATGCTGGCTGCCCCACAAAGCACTTCCATCTGCCAGGCTCAGGTTCGGCTCAGGAGCTAGACCAAGCGTAATCTGCAAAGGGTGGGTTTCTTGCTCCGCTTGCAGGGGCCCCACCGTCAGCCGTTTGCTGTCGGTTTCCGGCCCACAAAAATGCTCCAGTCCTCCTCGCCATCCTCTGAAACAGCCAGGTGGTAGTGCTGGGGCTCGATATCCTGCTCGCTCAACAGGTTTTCCACAGGGGCCACAAACGCCCACCGCAGCAGCCCGTCCCTGCGGATCAGCCCGCGCGGCTTATGGTCGGGCCGCACAATCAGCACCAGCCGCCCCCCGGGTTTGAGCACCGGCAGGGCATGCTCGAGGTGCCCCGAGAGCCAGTTGGCGTAATCGGTCTCGGGGTGCTCGTGTATTTTGGGGTCGAAGACGTTTTGGGCAAACCAGGCAAAGGTAGGCGGGTGCAGTACCAGCAAATCGGCCACCTCTTCGCCCAGGGCTTTGGCCAGGTCGGCAATGTCGAGCCGCTTCACCAGGCAGTCGTCTCCGTTCAGATCGCTCCCCCAGGCCTGGCGGCCCAGCTCGAGGGCTTTTTGCACTACCGTCCCCTCGCCGGCCATGGGGTCTACCACCCACTCCCCCGGCCGGCTGTACCGTTCCACCAGCACCTCGGCTATCGCAGGGTTCAGACCCTCGAGCCGACGCAACCGTACATCGGTGGGAAAAATCCAGACCGGCCTGGTCGCCCAGTTGGGCAGCGCCCGCCGCTTGACCAGCAGGCTGCGCCAGGCCCGTGCTTTGGCTGCTTCCTGGAGCTGGGCTATTTCCAGTTCATGCCTGCGATAGCGGCTTTGCAGCTTGTGCAGCTCGGCAAAGCTGGCCCCCGCGGCCAGCATCTCGCGCAGGACGGGGCCCAGGGGCGGCCTGGCACAGGCCAGGGGCAGCACCGTGTAGCGCAGGTGCTTGGTGCTGCCCAGCCCGAGCCGGTGTGTAAAAGCCGCAAAGGAAGCCTGATCCAGCCCCAGCAGGGCCTCTGCGGTCTCCGGGTCGCTGGCTTTGGGCCGGCCCAGATAGTCCCGGCCCACCTCCAACACCCTCTGATAAACCTGGTAAGCCTTTGGCATACAGCTTCATTTTGCCGCTCGAGCGATTTCTGTTCGACGGAAATTACGACCCGACTAGAGCGCTCTTCACATAGAATCTCCCGAGAACGACCCCGAGCAGGTACGCAAAGCCCAGCAAACCTGGCAGGAGTGGGTCTACTCGGCGCCCAATCCCTGGTAGGGACGCCCGCTCACTCGATCACGATTTTCTCGAGGCCAATCTCCGGCTTGGGGTACTGCATCTTGAGGCTTTCCAGGGTTTCGACCAGGATGCTACTCACCAACCAGTTGCGATACCAGTTCTTGTTAGCCGGTATCACGTACCAGGGGGCGTACGCGGTGCTGGTCTCGCGCAGGGCGTCCTCGAAGGCTTCCTGGTACTGGTCCCATAGTTTGCGGTCGTCGAGATCGCCCTTGCGAAACTTCCAGCGCTTCTCGGGGTTGTCCAGGCGCTCTTGCAGGCGTTCACGCTGCTCGTCTTTGGAGATGTGCAAAAAGAACTTGAGGATGGTAGTGCCCTCGTCGGCTAACATTCGTTCGAACTCCCGGATGTGGTGGTAACGCTTTTGCCAGACCTCTTTGGGCACCAGGTTCTTGACCCGTACTACCAGCACGTCTTCGTAGTGCGAGCGATTGAAGATGACCAACTCGCCCTTGCGGGGCACCTGCTGATGCACGCGCCAGAGGTAATCGCGGGCCAGCTCATGCTCGGTGGGTACGCCAAAGCTGGCCACCCGCACCCCGCTGGGGTCTACCCCGTCGAAGACCACCCGGATGGTGCCATCCTTGCCGCCAGCGTCCATAGCCTGCAACACCACCAGCACCTTATGCTTGCCTTCGGCAAAGAGCAGTTCTTGTAGCCTTTCCAACTTTTTGTTAAGCGCTTCCAGCGCCACCAGGGCTTCCTGTTTACCTCCCTTGAAGGCGCTGGTGTCGTCGGGGTCAAAATCCTCGAGGCGAAATGACCTGCCGGATTCAACACGATACTTTTTCATAACGCTCCTTTGTCGCGGATTTTATGCCAGATCATGCGGGCACCGCAAAGGCGAGGGCTCCATACCCCTGATGATCTCTGACCTCTAGCCGTTCGTAATCTTCCTTAAGGCTGATTTCAGGTAGGTGGGCTATTTTCTAGCCAAGAGGAAATTCACGATGGCTCGAGCACTGACCTACCCCCAAGCCACCCACCTGCTGCGCCGGGCCGCCGCAAGAGGGCGAAAGCAGGAGGCCCAACAACTTGTGGAGATGGGCCTCGAGGCCGCCGTAGACCACCTGCTGCGCGACCCGGCCCCGGCCCCCATCTACACCACCGCCGCCACCCGCAACGAACGCGGCCAGCAGCACCGCGAAATCAGCCAACTCTGGCTGAACCACTGGCTCACCACCCCTACCCCCGCCGCCGAGCGGATGGTGCTCTTCTGGCATGGCCACCTGACCTCGGAGTTCCGCGAGACCATGGGGGCCCAGGGCATAGACTTCTGGAACCAGTTTGCCACCTTCCGGCAACTGGGCTACGGGCCCTATGGCGAACTTCTGAAGGCCATCGCCCGTAATCCGGTAATGCTCCTCTACCTCAACAACGCCCAAAGCAGAAAGGAACACCCCAACCAGAACTGGGCGCGGGAACTGCTCGAGCTTTACACCATCGGGCCCGGCCACTATACCGAGCAGGACATCCTGGAAGCAGCGCGGGCTTTCACCGGCTGGACGGTGCGGCTTCCCGGCAACCAGCGGCCCCGCGAGGCCAGCGCCAATGTGGCCTACGAGTTTTTTTTCAACCGCAACTGGCACGACACGGGCGAGAAAACCTTCCTGGGCAAGCGCATCAGATCTGGCGAGGAGGTGCTGGAAATCCTGATTGCCCACCCCAAGACCTACGAATTCGTGGGGCGTAAACTGCTGAAGTTTTATCTATGCCCCGACCCCCCCGAGCCGCTGGTGCAGGAGGGAGCGCGGGTCTTCCGCAGCAGCGGAACGAAAGAGTTTTTGCGCTGGCTCTTCACCCACGAAGCCTTCTACAACCCGGAGTACCGCAATGCCCTCATCAAAAGCCCGCTGGAGTACCTGGTGGGGCTGTGGTATGCCGCCGGGGTTAGCAGGGTGGATTTTGAGGAGCGACCCGGGCGGGGGCTTTACCAGGCTTTAGCAGCCATGGGACAAATTCCTTTCGACCCGCCCAATGTGGCGGGGTGGGACGGGGGCCTGGCCTGGCTGGCCGAGTCGCCCTTCCTCACGCGGCTCAATGTGCTGGCGGGTTTTGCGGGTCGGGAGCGCGGCCTCGACCTCGAGGTATTCATGGACAACGCCGGGGGTGCTTTGGCCCTGGTTAAGCCGGAGGCCCAGCTCCTGTAACGTCAGCTTTAGAACCCTTGACGAGGTTTACATGAACCGACGCGACTTTATCCAAAAATCCCTACTGACCCTGGCCCTGGGACAGGGCGCACCCTCGCTGCTCTCCAGAACGGCTCTGGCGGCGCAGTCCAGGGACAAAATCCTGGTGGTCATCAACCTGTTTGGCGGCAACGACCAGCTCAACACCCTGATTCCCTACCGTAACGAACTGTATTACCGCCTGCGCCCCAACATCGCCATCAAACGTGAGGAAGTCCTGGATTTGGGAGCCAATGGGCAAAAACTGGGCTTTCACCCCGAACTCAGACCACTGATGTCGATGTGGAACAACGGTGAGCTGGCCATCATCCCGCAGGTGGGCTACCCCAACCCCAACCGCAGTCACTTTATTTCCACTTCCATCTGGCACACCGCCGACCCCAGCCGCAGGCAAGAAACCGGCTGGCTGGGCCGCTGGGGCGATCTCCAGGACGACCCTTTCTGCGACACCTTCCTGGGCGGAGCCACCCCCCAGGCCCAGATGGGCGAGCGGCGCAGCGCACCTGCTATTAGCAGCATTGATGCCTTCAGTATTCGGCTGCCTCGGCAGTTCGAGGAAGCGTTCAACAAGGAGGCCCGCCTAGCCCGCAGCGGTACCGCCGAGCAGGTGCGGCAGGCTATGCTCTCGCTGAAGGGGGCCCTGGACAAAATCGGGCGGCTGCGCGAGGTGAAAAACCGCGCCCAGTACCCCGACAACGCCTTTGGCCGAAGCATGGGCGACATCGCCCGCATGATTGCCGGGGGGCTGGGCAGCAGCGTCTACTACACCACCCTAGGCGGCTGGGACACCCACGCTGGTCAACCCCCGCGCCAGGCTGAGCTCCTGGGCTATGTGGCCCAGGCTACCGCCGCCTTTCGTGCGGATATGAAGGCCATTGGTCGGGATAGGGACGTAATGATTATGGTTTTCAGCGAGTTTGGGCGACAGGTCGCCGAAAACGCCTCCTTTGGCACCGACCACGGAGAGGGTGGGCTGATGTTGGTACTCGGAGGTGGCGTGAAGGGCGGGTTGTTTGGCAGTGAACCCGACTTAGAAGACCTCGAGCTCAACGCTCTCAAATACCAGACCGATTTCCGCAACGTCTACGCCACCGCCCTGAACTGGATTGCGGCCAACCCCAAAGAGGTGCTGGGGGCGGATTTCAGCCCGGTGGCCTTGTGGTGAGCCTACCGGGCAGGTGCTTCAAACCAAAGAGAGTGGCCAATACCTCCTTTACGCCTACCGTGCACTAGGAGGTGGCTGGTAGGGAGTAGGGTGCAGTCGTTGAAAACTACCGCCTACCACCTACCCCCATCTCGCGCGTCGGTAATGTGCTCAACAATAGCCCAAAGCGGCAATTTATGTTTTTGACGTAAAAGCCCAGATAAGGTATAATATTTTGTTGGATAGAAAGCGCGTCCAAGGCGCTTTTTTTGTGCCGAAAACGAAACAGGAGATATTGAATGTCCCAAGTCCTACCGATTGAAATCACCGACGAAGTCAAACAAAGCTTCATCAACTACGCCATGTCGGTCATAGTGGATCGGGCCTTGCCCGACGTGCGCGACGGCCTTAAGCCGGTGCAGCGGCGCATCCTCTACGGCGCCTATCAGGACGGCGTACTCCCCAACCGCAAACACGTCAAGAGCGCCAAAATCGTGGGTGAGGTAATGGGGAAGTACCACCCCCACGGCGATGCAGCCATCTACGACACCATGGTACGCATGGCCCAGGATTGGAGCCTGCGCTATCCCCTCATCGACGGGCAAGGGAACTTTGGCTCGATTGACAACGACCCCCCCGCGGCCCCGCGCTACACCGAGGCCCGCCTCTCCAACCTGGGCTACGAGATGCTGCAGGACCTCGACAAGGAGACCGTGCCCATGGTGCCCAACTACGACGGCACCCAGGAGCAGCCCGAGGTCTTGCCTTCTGCCCTACCCAACATGCTGGTTAATGGTGCTGCCGGCATCGCCGTCGGGATGGCGACCAGCCTCCCGCCGCACAACCTCTCCGAGACCATTGATGCCCTGGCCCTGATGATTGACAACCCCGACGTGACCCTGGATGAAATCATGAAGGTGCTACCAGGGCCGGATTTCCCGACGGGGGCCAAGCTCTCCCGACGCGGCATCAAGGAAGCCTACGCTACCGGGCGCGGCAGCCTCAAGGTACGGGCCAGGGTGCGCAACGAAGACAAAAACGGGCGGGCCATGCTGGTCTTCACCGAGATTCCCTACCAGGTTAACAAGGCCGACCTCATTACCCAGATCGCCGCCCTGGTGCGCAACAAGGTGATTGACGAGATCTCGGCCCTGCGCGATGAGTCCGACCGTCAGGGCATGCGTATCGCCATCGAACTCAAGCGGGGGGCCAACCCCCAGGTGGTGCTCAACAAGCTGTACAAGCACTCGCGTCTGCAAACCAGCTTCACCGTCAACCTGCTGGCCATTGTGAACGGCGAACCCAAGGTGCTTACCCTGCTGCAGATGATGCGCCACTACCTCGACCACCGGGGCGAGGTGGTGCGTAAGCGCACCGAGTACGAGCTGCGCAAGGCCAAAGAGCGCGCTCATGTGCTGGAAGGGCTGCTGATCGCCCTCGACCACATTGACGAGGTCATCGCCTTGATTCGCGCCTCGCAGGATGCCGCCGAAGCCCGCACCGGGCTGATCAGCCGCTTCAGCCTGACCGAGATTCAGGCCCAGGCCATTCTGGACATGCGCCTGCAGCGGTTGGTGGGTCTGGAGCGCGACAAGCTGCAAGAAGAGTACCGTGAACTGATGGAGGAAATTGGTCGCCTCGAGGCCATTTTAGGTGACCAGAAGCGGCTGTGGCGGGTGGTCAAGAACGAACTCCTCGAGATCAAGAAGAAATATGGCGACCAGCGCCGCACCCAGATCACTGAGTTCGAGGAAGGCTTCAGCATCGAAGACCTGATCGAAGACGAAGAAATGGTGATCACCCTGACCAGCCAGGGCTTCATAAAGCGTACCCCGCTCGAGGCCTACCGCGCACAGGGGCGTGGGGGTATGGGAGCCCAGGCCGGCAAAACCAAGGAGGAAGACGAGGCCATCTCGGTGTTTGTGGCCTCTATGCACGACACCCTGTTGATCTTCACCAACCGGGGCCGGGTCTACGGCGAGAAGGTACACGAACTCCCCGAGGCCAGCCGCCAGGCCCGGGGAACCCACGTGGTCAGTCTGCTTCCCTTGCAAGAAGGCGAAGAGGTAGCAGCTCTCCTGAACGTGCGCGACCTGACCCAGGAAGGCTACTTTGTATTTGCTACCAAGAACGGCCTGATCAAGCGCACCGAGATCAAGGAGTACCAGAACCTCAGCAGCGCCGGCCTCATCGCCATCAATTTGGTCGAGAACGATGCCCTGATTGGTGTGGCCATCGCCCAGGAGGGCGACCAGGCCATGCTGGCCACCCTCAGTGGTCAGGCCATCCGCTTCGAACTTTCCGATGTACGCGCTACCGGGCGGGCCAGCCAGGGCGTAACAGGCATCCGCTTCAAAGAAGGCCGCGACGACCGGGTGGTTTCGCTGGTTATTCTGCCCAAAGGCGAGGAAGGTGAGGTGCTGGCGGTGGGCACCTACGGCTACGGCAAGCGCACCCCCGTCTCCGAATATCCCCTGCAAGGCCGGGGTGGTATGGGCGTCATCACCTTCAACACCAACGACAAGGTGGGGCAGTTGGCGGCCCTTATTCGTGTACAGGGCAACGAAGACCTGCTGGTGCTCTCGCGTCGCGGCATAGCCATCCGCACCAAGGTTTCCAGCATCTCGCAGTACGGACGGGCTACCAGCGGCGTGAAAGTGATGAACCTGAGCGATAAGGATGAGCTGGCCTCGGCCTTCGTGATTGCGCCACAAGATTAAGCTTCGCCACAGTGAATAACTCGAAGGTCAAAAGTCAAAGCGCAGAGAAGAAGCAAAATCCTTTTTGTCCCACGCTCATCTGACCCTGCAACAGCGTAGAATTCCGACCATGTCCGAGAGTACCGAAAAGCATAAGGAAATCGCCAGGGCCAGGGGCCCGGTAAACATCGCCATCGTTACGGCCTCCGACACCCGCACCCCCGAGACCGATACCAACTACCACTACCTGAAGCCCGAAATCGAGGCCCTGGGTCACCGCATCGTGGGCTACCGCATCATCAAGGACGAGCCCGACCAGGTAGCGCAGGCGCTGGATGACATGGTGAATGCCGGGGCGCAAATTATCCTGTTCAACGGCGGCACCGGCATTGCCCCGCGCGACACCACCTACGACGTGCTGGCCCGCAAGATCGAGAAGCCCATGCCGGGTTTTGGCGAGCTGTTTCGGATGCTTTCCTATAGCGAAGTGGGCGCTGCCGCCATGCTCTCACGTGCTACGGCCGGAACCTACCGCAAGAAAGTAGTGATCTCCACCCCAGGCTCGCCTAACGCGGTAATGGTGGCCTGGACCAAGCTAATCAAGCCCGAGCTGGAGCATCTGGCCTGGGAAGTGGCCCGCTAGGCCACCGATTACACCCGCAAAGCACACTTATTCTTTACTACTGGACATCAGGGGTATCATGTTGAACATGACCCTCAAGGGCCAGGGGCCGGGCCCCTTACCGCCTTTGCTCGAGCAGTACGTCGAACTGCGGGATGCCTATCCCGACTATTTGCTGCTCTTTCAGGTAGGCGACTTTTACGAGACCTTTGGCGAGGATGCCGAGCGGTTTTCACGAGCCCTGAACCTGACCCTGACCCACAAAACCGCCAAGGATTTCACCACCCCCATGGCGGGTATTCCGGTACGCTCGGTGGATGTGCACCTGGAAAAACTCCTCAAGCTGGGCTTCCGGGTGGCCGTAGCCGACCAGGTTGAGCTGGCCGAAGAAGCCGACAAACTGGTGCGCCGCGAGGTGACCCAACTGCTCACGCCCGGCACGGTGATGCGCGAGAACCTTTTGAAGCCGGAGGCCAACTACCTGGCCGCCATCAGCACCGGCGACGGCTACGGTCTGGCCCTGCTGGATATCTCCACTGGCGAGTTTCGTGGCAGCGTTCTGTATGGCAAAAGCACCCTTTATGACGAGCTTTTTCGCTTCCGGCCTGCCGAGGTGCTGCTGGCTCCGGAGCTGTACCATAACCAGGCCTTCTTACAAGAGTTCCAGCGGCGTTTCCCGGTGATGTTGTCGGAAGAGGGCTTTCAGGGGGAGGTTGGGAAGGCTGCCCTGCAATCGCAATTCGACCCTTTGCCCGCGGGGTTGGAGCACCCAGCCTTGCTGCGCTCGGCGGGGGCGGTGCTGGCCTACGCGCTGCGGGTGCAGGAGAATGGGCTGCCCCAGGTGCGCAGCTTTGTACGCTACGACCCCAGCGCCTTCATGCAGCTAAGCGAGGCCACCCTGCGCACCCTGGAAATCTACGAGCCCAGTTTTGTGGGGGACCGAAGCGAGGAGCGCACCCTGCTGGGGGTGCTGGGCCTGACCCGCACTGCACCCGGACGGCGCTTGCTGCGGGCCTGGTTGCGGCATCCGCTGGTGGAGGAAGCTCCCTTGCAAGCCCGGCTGGATGCGGTCGAGACACTGGTACGCGACGGGGTAATGCGAAGCGAAGTGCGGAAAATTCTATACCGCATGCACGACCTCGAGCGTCTGGCAGCCCGCTTGCTGGCCGGGCGAGCCAGCCCCCGCGACATTTCGGCCCTGGGGCGTAGCTTGTCGCTGTTGCCCGAGCTGTCCGAGCGGCTAGTCGGGGCGGGGCCGCTCTCGAGCGTAGCCGAGCGTCTGCCCTGCCCGGTTGCCATAACTGAGCGCATAGCCGCCGCCCTGGTAGAAGACCCGCCGCTCAAGCTAACCGATGGCGGCCTCATTCGAGAAGGCTTCGACCCAGAGCTGGACGAACTGCGTCGACGGGCCGAGGAAGGGCGGGCCTGGATTGCCCGGCTGGAAACCGAAGAGCGTGATAGAACCGGCATATCCAACCTGAAGGTGGGCTACAACGCGGTGTTTGGGTACTACCTCGAGGTCACCCGCCCCCACTACGCCCTGGTGCCCAAAGATTGGCGGGCCCTCCAGACCCTCAAAGACCGCATGCGCTTCAGCACCCCCGAGCTCAAGGAGCAAGAGCGCAAAATCCTGCAAGCCGAAACCGAGGCCATCAAGCGCGAGTATGCGGTGTTTTTACAGTTGCGCGAGCAGATAACCCAGGCTGCCGATGAGATACGCCAGGCCGCGCAGGTGCTGGCCGAACTCGACGTATACACTGCGCTGGCCGAGGCCGCCGTGGAATACGGTTACAGCCGTCCGCGCTTCTCACACAACGGCACCCTCGACATTGTGGCTGGGCGGCATCCAGTGGTGGAGCGAAGCACCCCCTTTATTCCCAACGACCTTTCCATGAGCCCTTCGGCCCGGCTTTTGATTCTGACCGGGCCCAACATGGCCGGGAAGTCTACCTATCTGCGCCAGACGGCCCTGATTGCCCTGCTGGCCCAGATTGGCTCCTTTGTGCCTGCCGAGTCGGCCACGCTGCCCCTTTTTGACCGCATCTATACCCGCATTGGCGCTTCGGACGACATTGCCGGCGGACGCAGCACCTTCATGGTAGAGATGGAAGAGCTGGCCACCATTCTGCACAACGCAACCGCCCAAAGCCTGGTGCTGCTGGACGAGATCGGGCGAGGCACCAGTACCTACGACGGCCTGGCCCTGGCCTGGGCGGCCTGTGAACACCTGCACGACCGGGTACAGGCCTATACCCTGTTTGCCACACACTATTTCGAACTCACCGCCCTGCCCGAGCGTATGGCCGCAGCACGCAACGCCCATGTAGCCGCTAAAGAGGAGGCGGGTGGGCTGGTGTTTTATCATCAAGTGCTGCCAGGGCCGGCCAGCAAGAGCTACGGGTTGGAAGTGGCCCGGCTAGCAGGCCTTCCCGTAGAGGTCTTGCTGCGGGCTAAAACCGTCATGAGCGGGCTGGAAGCCAGCCAGAAAGGGTTGTCCAGGGAAGTGCTGGAAGAACTTCTGGAGCTCGACCTGGCTCGCACCAGTCCCTTAGACGCCCTTCTCTTCCTGCGAAAATTGCAAGCGATGCTCAAGGGCCTCTCCCAGGAGGTCGTCGAAGCCCCTGGTGCCTGACTGCCATGATTCGCAAACTGCCTCCCGACCTGATCCGCGAGATTGCGGCGGGGGAGGTGGTGTCGGGCCCTGCTGATGTGGTACGCGAACTGCTCGAGAACGCCCTAGACGCAGGCGCAACCCGGCTCCTGATCGAGCTTTTGGGCGGGGGCCTGGATAGGATTGTGGTCAGCGATAACGGCGCGGGCATCCCCAGAGAAGAACTGCCGCTGGCTTTGGAACACCACACCACCAGCAAGCTCAGCGACCTGCAACATATCCGCACGCTGGGCTTCAGGGGCGAAGGTCTGTGGGCCATCCGGCAAGCCGCCCGGGTACGGCTGACCTCGAGGCCACCCCATCAACTGGGGGGGGCTACCCTGACAGCATTTCAAGACCTGGTAGAACTCCACGAACACCCCGCCCCTGCCGGTACCCGGGTCGAGGTGACCGCCCTGTTCAGCCACCTGCCTGCCCGTCGGAACGCACTCGAGGCCCCCGCCGCCGAGGGCCGTAAGGTGGTGCAACTGGTTTCGCGCTACCTGCTGCACCGCCCGAAAGTGGCTTTGCGGCTGTTGGTAGACGGCGATGAGAAAATTGCCCATGCTGGCGGGGGCTTCGCCGAGGTGGCCAAGCTGCTGTGGGGTTCGGTGGTCGCCAACCGGCTCTTAGCGCTCGAGGCCACCGAAGGGGCTTTCCGGCTGAGCGGTCTGCTTTCGCGCCCGGAGCTCTCGCGCCCCCGCCGCGACCGGCTGCTGCTGGCCCTGAATGGCCGCCCGGTAGAATGGCCCGAGCCCCTGCTCCAGGCTGTGCTGGCCGCTTACAAGGAGCTATTGCCCGCGGGTCAGTTTCCGGTGGGGGTGCTGAACCTGGACGTTCCTGCCGAACACCTGCTGGTCAACACCTCACCCGACAAATCCAGGGTCAAACTCATCCGGTCCGAGGCCATTCTGAGCTTTGTCTCCCAGGCCGTGCAAAACCTGCTATCGGCCCACCCCCTGGCCCGTGCTTTACCCGAGCCCACCCCCCTGACCGGGCCGGTGCCGGTGCAGCGCGCCCGTTTTCCCCGCCTGCGCTACCTGGGTAGCTTTCGCGAGTTGTACCTTCTGGCCGAGTCGGGCGACGAGCTGTATGTGGTAGATCAGCACGCTGCCCACGAACGCATCCTCTACGAGGAGCTGTCCCGCCGCTACCGCAAAGAGCCACCCCTCGAGCTTCCTCACGCCGAGCTGGTCTCGCTATCGCTGGGTGAAGAGCTGAACTTTGCCGAGCGGGCGGAGGAACTCGAGCAAGCCGGGCTGCACCTGGAGCCGTTTGGCCCTGGCAAATACCGCATCCGTAGTGTTCCGGCTTTTCTGGCTGGCCATCCCTCCCTCATTCCCGAGGTGGTTAGGGGAAGCCTGGGCGCTGCCAGCTTTGCCGAAGCCTGGCGCAACGTGCTGGCCCGGCTGGCCTGCCTGCCCGCCGTCAAGGCCGGGCATCCGCTGGCGGGCGCTGCCGCCCAGGCGCTGCTGGATGCTCTGGCCGAATGCGAGTTGCCCTGGGTCTGTCCCCATGGGCGGCCCACGGTGCTGGTAATGGGCGAACTGGAGCTGGCCCGGCGTTTTGGGCGGCGCGGTCTGCGCGCGGTGGAGCGCTTCAGGCTCGAGAAAACCTGAATGAACCGCAGCATTGGTGGCGCAAAGGCATAGAGAGCGCCTGGTACAGCCGCATTTATACCAGATTCGGTTAGTTCGTCACCCTTTGGTGACGAACTAACCCAACCGAAGTTATCCGCGTAGCGGAGGGCGATACCGCCCCTTGGAAAGGAGACGCTTTTTTCGCCGACCGAGCCGACCGAAAGGGAGGGGTGTACCCTGGGATTCAAAAAGACAACCTATGGGTTTTTTGGTCTTGTGAACTGTCTTGTTGAATCCGGGGTTATACCCCAGTTGAGTATGCCATGGTTCTGTTGTAACATTACGCTGTCTATAAAAGACTCAAACTAAAGCAGTTTCAATAACTCAATCACTTCTACTGTTTGGGAGGAGGCTCAGATGGATGAGCAGAAAAAAGTATCTTTTGAACAGGCTGAAATGAACCGCCGCGCTTTCTTAAAGAAGACGGCTGCGGCTGGGGCCGCCGTGGGCATGATGGGGCTGGGGATGGCCCAGCAACAACCCACCGCCGACCAGGTGGTGCGCGGCAAGAACCCCAAGCTGGTGGTGCTCTCCTCGCGCCCGGTGGTGATGGAGTCCACCCTGGAGCTGCTGGGCACCGAGCGCATTACCAGCAAGGCCAACCTGTTCGTGCGCAACAACATCGATCTACCGGGCCTCAACACCACCGAGCCCAACGTGCAGCCGGGCTGGGTGGTGGAGATTGGAGGGCTCATAAGCGCTCCTTTCCGCATTACCGTTGAGGAGCTTTCGCGGCTACCCCAAACCGAGGTCACCAGCGTACTCCAGTGCTCGGGCAACGGGCGCGCCAACTTTAACCCCCGCCCCTCGGGGAACCCCTGGACCTATGGCGGGGTGGGCCAAGTCACCTGGCGGGGCGTACTCCTCAAGACCCTGCTCGAGGCCAAGGAGGTCAAGCTCAACGAAAACGCCCGTTTCATCACCATGAACGCCTCGACCCAGGGCGGTGCCCAGCCCTACGAGAAGAGTTTCCCCATCAGCGTGCTGGACTACAACAGCGCCATGCTGGCCCTGGGCATGAACGGCGAGCCCCTGCCCGCTGTTCACGGAGGCCCGGTGCGGCTGGTGGCGGCTGGCACTTTTGGGACCGCCAACGTGAAGTGGCTGGCGAAGCTCGAGTTCACCGCCAGTGAAAGCTCTGGCAACGAGCAAGTGCCCCGCTACCGGGTGCCGGTGTTGCCGGGTTGGAACACCCCCATCCTGCCTACCCAGCCGGGCAGCCGTTATCCTTATGCCCTCAACAACTCGCGTTCCAACTGGGGCGCCAACATCAACTCCTTTATCCTATCGCCCCTGGCAGGCAGCAGCGTCAAGGGTCGCCTGGTCGAGGTTCGCGGGGTTGCCTGGAACGACGGTCTGGCCCCGGTGGAGAGCGTCGAGGTCTCGGTCAACGGCGGCACCAGCTGGCGTAAGGCCATCATCGAAGGCAACGAGGGCAAGTTTGGCTGGTACCGCTGGGTCTCGCCGCAACTGCTGGCCCCCGGCGAGTACGAAGTGATGGCCCGTGCCACCGACACCCTGGGCCGCACCCAGCCCCTGAATGGCAACGTCTGGTGGAACGAGCGCGGCTACGAGTGGAACGGGGTGATGCGGGTCAAGTTTAAGGTCACCTGAAGCCCCACAGATTCATCTCCTTCGGCCGGTAACCCTATACCCCTAGTTGCCGGTCGAATTTTTATCGTTTTCTTAGCCTGGGACCAGGTGTGGCCACCACACAAAACCGCCTCTAGAAGCATGCTATTGTTTGGTATCAGGGAGGAAGATAGTAATGAAAGTCAGATACCTGGTATGGGTAATCCTGCTGGCCCTCGCAGCTCTCTGGGTGGGTCTAGGTCAAAATGCACTGCCAGAAGGGCCTGGGCGGGAACTCGTTTTGCAGAAATGTCAGACCTGCCACGAGATCGGCTTCGTAACCCGGGAGCGGCAAACCCGTGAGCGCTGGGACAGCCTGATTTCGGAAATGCAGGGCTACGGTCTCAAGGTCACCCCGGAAGAGCGTGCCACCATCCTGGACTACCTGGCCACGCGGCTGGCCCCGGGCGCAGCAGCCCCTGCGCCCGCCCAGCCCCAGGCCACCACCCCCACCGCGGGTGCATCGGTCTACAACAACTGCATCGGCTGTCATCAGGCCACCGGCGCGGGCATTCCTGGGGCTTTCCCACCCCTGGCCGGGCATGTGCCCGAGATTTTGGCGGCCCGGGGCGGGCGCGAATGGCTAATTCAGGTGATGCTCTACGGCCTGCAGGGCCAGATTAGCGTCAAGGGCGCTAGCTACAACGGCATCATGCCTGGGTACGGCCAGCTCAGCAATGCCGAAATTGCTGCCGTACTCACCCACATTGCCACCCAGTGGGGCAATGCCCTGCCCGCAGGCCAGGCTGCTTTTACCGAGGCCGAGGTGCAGGCCCAGCGCGGCAAGAACCTAACCGCTCAACAAGTGCTCTCGACCCGCCAACAACTTGGTTTGCGATGAATAGGGTCTTGTCCCTGCACGCAGGGCAGGGCACCACCCTGCCCAAGCCCCCCATCCCTCAAGCAGTGCTGGTGGCTGGCAAAGGCGTTGAAGGGGATCGGCATTTCGGCAAGCACCCCGACCGTGCGGTGCTAATTGCAGGGCGTGCAACCTATGACCTGGCTGCCCGAGCGGGCATCCTGCTACCTTCTGGGGCGCTGGGCGAGAACATTCTGGTGGATTTTGACCCCCACCGGTTGGGGCCTGGGGCCCACCTTCAGATCGGAACGGCATTGCTGGAACTGACCACCGTCTGCACTGTATGCAGCTCCCTCTCAGTGTTCGACCTGCGCTTGCCCAAGGTGCTTCTGGGTCAGCGCGGCCTCTACGCCAGGGTGCTCGAGGGTGGCGTGGTTCAGGTCGGCAATGTGGTGCAGGTTCTCTCAAGGCAACCTGCATAGGGCGGTTCAGGCGACCCCCTCCGGCTGATGCGGGAGGTGACGCCATCGGAGAGGTGGACTGCCGCCTTTCTCTCCCGTCGAAATCAAACCGCAAACCACTCCGCAAGCGCAGTTTTCGGGGTAGGCTAGACAGATGCGAATTCTTTCAGCGGAGGAAACCGCTGCTCTTCTTCCGTACCCCGTGCTGGCCGAATCCATTGCGCGGGTGCTGGCTGACCACGCCAGGGGTCAGATAACCGCTCCCGAACGCCTGGTGGTGCCGCTCGCAGGCGGTGCAACCCTGTTGCTAATGCCCGCTGCCGACCCCACCATCACCGTGACCAAGCTGGTGACGGTGCACCCCCAGCAGCACCCCAGCGTGCGGGCCGAGGTCTGGGTGATGCGCACCGACACCGGCGAGCGGTTGGCCTTGCTGGAGGGTTCAGTGGTGACGGCCCGCCGCACGGCTGCGGTATCCCTCCTGGCGGCCCAGGCCCTGGCGCCCAACCCCTCGGGACCGCTCCTCATCCTGGGGGCAGGAACCCAGGGCAAAAGCCACCTGGAAGCCTTCCAGGAGGGCCTGGGAACGGACAAGGTGTATGTGTATTCGCGCAGCTTTGAGCACGCCGAAGCGCTGGCCTCCTATGCCCGCCAGCGCCGAATGCTGGCCCAGGCTATTTCTGCCCTCGAGCCTGCCCTGCATGAAGCCAGCCTGATTGTCTGTGCCACCACCAGCCAGACACCGCTGTTATTCAAGGTCCCTCCCGGTGGCTTTATTGCAGCGGTGGGCGCTTATCGGCCCGATATGGCCGAGGTAGCCCCGCAGGTGGTGCGACAGGCCCGGGTCTATGTGGATACCCTCGAGGGCGCCTGCTCTGAAGCGGGCGATCTGCTGCAAGCCCAGGTGGACTGGAACCAGGTGAAGCCTCTGGAAATCGCCCTGCAGCAGCCTAGACCCACCGACGGCCCGGTGCTTTTCAAGAGCGTGGGTCACGCCCTGTGGGACCTGGCAGCGGCCCGTCTGGCGGTACAGAGGCTGGGCATGCAGTAAGCTGGTAAGCATGTACCTGACGGTTTTCTGCACCGTACCCGACCTGGACAGCGGTCAAAGAATAGCACAAACCCTGGTGCATGAAGGGCTGGCTGCCTGCGTAAACCTGCTACCGGGGATCACCTCGGTCTACCGCTGGCAGGGCGAGGTTCAGGAGAACCACGAGCTTTTGCTCATCATCAAAACCCGTCAAGCCCGCTACCAAACCCTGGAAGCCCGCATCAAAGAACTGCACCCTTACCAAGTGCCCGAGATCATCGCCCACAAAATTGAGTCAGGCCTGCAAAGCTATCTCGAGTGGATCGGACAAAGCACCTAGCAAGCCGTGCGTTTTTTTGTGAGCCGCTCTCTCGAGCGGTAAGCTAAAGGGCGTGATTCGGGCCAAGCAACTTTCCGACGGTGGAACCTGTGGCCTGCTGGAAGCCCAGGTCTGGGTGGATGTCGAGACCCCCACCCCAGAGGAAATTGCCCTGATTCAAAAGCAATATCCCCTCAACCCCCTGGCTCTGGCCGACGCCCAGGAGATTGGCCACTGGAGCCGCTTCGAAGAGTACCCCAGGCACCTCTTCCTAATTTTTCGCACCCTCGAGACCCCCCAAAACGCCCATAGCCGTACCGAGCGGGTCTCGTACTTTTACTTTCCCGAAACCCAGGTGCTGCTCACCTACCGCAACGAGCCGGTAGACTACCTCGAGCAAATCTGGAACAGCTTTCGCGGGGGCTCGTGCCTGCGGGTATGGCAGCGCCTGCTCGACCAGGGCGTCCAAACCTTTTTCGAGTACACCGATGCCCTCACCGACCGGGTCGAAGACCTGGAGGAGCTGGCCATGAACGGCGACAACACCCCCGAGACCCCCCGCCGGGTCTTTGCCGCCCGGCGCGAGGTTCTGCGCACCCGGCGCCTGGTCTCGCAGGCCCGCGAAGCCTTGCTGCACCTCGAGCGCCTCCCCTTGCTGGGCGCTGAGGCCTACCTGTTCCGCGATCTTACCGACCGCATGGGCCGGGTCTACGAGGGCTTAGATGCGGCCAGGGACGAACTATCCAACGTACTGGAAGTCCACCTTTCGGCCCAGAACAACCGGCTCAACCGGGTGGTGCAGGCCCTCACGGTCATCTCGGTGCTGTTTTTACCCATGACCCTGTGGGCCGGGATTTACGGCACCAATTTCGAGGCCTTTACCGAGTACAAGTGGGCCAGTGGACGAGCCTTTTTCTGGGGGGGGCTGCTCTTCATCGGGGGGGGGTTGGCCCTCTGGATGAAACGCCGGGGTTGGTGGTAACAGGGTTATTTGTTGCCCAACCATGGCTACATCCAGCGCACCTGTTCTTCACGCGCACACATCAAGCCCACATTCACACATCTTTCAAAATGTGTCCTCACTCACTTCAAATAAATCAACATAAATGTTTACAAAATCACCCAAGCCTGATATAGTCGGTGATGAGGAGTGATGAACCCATGCAAACCAGCATCCTAGACACCCTAACCTTCGATCCTGGCGAGATCATTCTCTATCCCGGAGTGCCCAGCCCCAAGGATCAGCTCTACCGGGTTCGGGAGGGTCTGGTAAGGCTCCAGAGCGTAGACGACGAGGGCAATGCCCTGACTCTACGTTTTGTACGTCCTGGTGAGTATTTCGGCGAAGAGGTCATTTCCGCCGCCGAGCGCACCTACTTTGCCGAGGCGGTCACCGAAACCAAGGTGGATGCCCTGGCCCCAGCCCAGCTATCCGCCCAGGAAATGGCCAGCCTGGTGCAAGGCCTAGTCAAGGCCCTGGCCCAGACTTACCAGACTATCCAGCGCATCTCCGGACAGCGCCTCAAGAACCGTATTGCCGCCACTCTACTCGACCTCTCCCGCACCCCCGTGGCCTACACCGAGAAGAACGGGCGGGTGGGGGTTAAGGCCACCCACGACGAGATCGCCTCGGCAGTGGGCTCGGTTCGCGAGACCGTCACCAAGGTGATCGGCGAACTCACCCGCGAGGGTTACATCCGCTCCGGCTACGGCAAGCTGGTGCTGGAAAACCCTGGTGGCCTGGAACGCCTCTCCAAGGAAGCCGCCTAAATCAACCTGTCACACTCAAACAATAAACCTCTGCGTTGCGGAGGTTTATTGTTTGGCCCCATCGAAATAGGAAAAAAGCATTCCTCTGGAACTAGACTTCGGATTACCCGGAGGTCTCCATCCAGCGAAAATCGGGGGCCTGTACCTGGCAAAAGACTGCTCCCCCTGCGTACAGGGGGAGGTTTGGAAGGAGCTTTGGTTGGCTCAAGCCAAACAATCTTTGCAGTTTATAAGAACTCCCCCTAGGTTTTTCCCTTAAGATGAGGACATGCACCTGGCCAAACACCAACGCCGCCCCCGGCTGGAGCTCAAGCTGCGGCACCACCCGGACAACCTGCACGCCCTCTACCGGGAAA
>NZ_QWKY01000002.1 GCF_003574035.1 Meiothermus hypogaeus
TACCGCCCCTTGGAAGTTATCCGCGTAGCGGAGGGCGATACCGCCCCTTGGAAGGGAGACGCTTTCTTCGCCGACCGACAGTGAAGGGCCATCGGCCCCCGGCTAGCGCCGGTACTCAAGGGAGGGGAGTGCTCTAGGATTCAAAAAGACAGCCTCTGGTGTTTTTGGTTTTGTAAACTGTCTTTTTGAATCCGGTATCAGCCCTGCGGCTTGTAGGCCACAGCGATTGCTTGATGCGGTGGCACTTGGTAAGCCAGATGGGCAATGCCCTAGAATAAGCCGCAATGCTTGATCTTTTCGTTGCCCTGGGTTTGTTTTTCTTGGCATTGACCGTTATACGCCGCTTTGGCTGGGCCTGGGGGGTGGTTGGGGTCTGGCTCAACCTCCTCTGGTTCATTTACCAGAACGAGCTGGGGCAGGGGTGGCTTATTTACATGCGCGGGGTGGGGCTGGCCTTTCTGCTGGCGGCGGGCTACCGGCAGTATGGGCTGGCCTGGGCCCTGCTGCCCTGGCCGCTGTTGCTGGCGGGGCGTTTCGAGATGCAGATGCTCTGGCCCTACTTCCCGGCCTGGGGCGAGGGCTTGATGCTGGGGGCTTTGGTTTACTTGCTGACGGGGCTTTTCAAAAGGCCTGCGTAAAGCTCTGGGCGGCGCTGGGGAAACACCGGAAACTCCTGGCGTAGCCGGGCTGGGTAGCTGGGGTCAAGCGCCACCACGCCCACCCCCTCGGCTTCGAGTCGCAGCATCTCCATACCCATGGGGTCAATGGCCAGGCTGGCGGCACCAAAGGGGTCTTCGGCGTGGTTAACAGCAATCAGATAAGCCTGATTCTCAGCGGCTCGAGCCTTGCAAAAGAGTTCCCAGGCGTAGCTGCGGCTCATGGGCCAGGCCGAAGGAATCAAGAATAGATCGACCCCTTCCACAGCATAGGCGCGGAAGAGTTCGGGAAAGCGCAGGTCGAAGCAGATGGCAATGCCAGCCTTAAAGCCCTTGAGCCCCAGGTGTACCAGGTCTTGCCCGGGGGTCATGTGAGCGGGTTCGTTGAAAGCGGGGATGAGGTGGGTTTTGGTGTAGGTGGCCCGCAGGCCCTCGGGCCCGATCACCTGCGCCCGGTTGGCGTAGCGATCTTGATGGGGCTCGAGAACCCCTGCCACCACTGTGAGGCCGGACTGTTTGCAAAACTGGGCAAGCGCAGACAGCACGCCGGGGGTTTTGTGGGCTTCCTCGTAGCGGTATACGCTGGGAAAAAGCTCCGGTAGCACTGCGATCTCGGCGCCTTGCCGGTGGGCTTGCTCGAGCAGGGCCAGAGCGGCCTCGAGGGTGGCTTCGGGGGTTTCGCGGGTGGCCAGGTGAACCAGGGCTACGTTCATGCTTTTCCTCCCAGGCGGTAAGCCAGATAGGGCAGGCCCAATCCCAGGGCGCTGCCCAGCAATGCCGCCTCGAGCTGCCCCCCTGCGCCCAGCACCAGCCCCACGAGTTGTGCGAGCACCAATGCTGCCAGCACGTAGATATAAAGCGGAATGACAAAGGGTTTGTCGCTGCCATACTGCACCAGCCCGGCCCCTACCAGGGTGGTGACCGAAAGCGTGGAGCCAAAGGGGCTGGGCTGAATAAAGAAGAACCAGATGAAGCCCGCAATACCGGCATAAATGAGGGTGCGGGCCAGCCGGTCCGGCGCCAGCGAACGCCTGAAAAATGCCCCCAGCATACGCCAAACCTGCTTCAAATAGCCTCAGGCTTTGACAAAGCGCCAGACCACCAGGCTGGAAAGAATCAGCCCGAGGCCGCCCCAGGCAACCTGGGGTTCACTGCCAGCAAAGCCCAAGAGCGTGGCCAGTACCCCCGCGCTCAAAAAGCCCAGGGCATACTTGGGGTTGACCGTCAGGCCCAGCAACAGCGCCACCGAGAAACCCGAAATAGCCGGCGGTAAACCGGCCCCCACCGCCACCACAACGATCAGGAGAACCAGGGTAATAACCAGACCAACGAAGTAAGCACCCGGAAAGGGTTCCTTGCTCTGTTTTTCTTTTGCTTTGTCTGCCATGTTCGATACCTTACCTTAAGCTTACTGTTTTTTAGCAGAAGGGCGCTCTTTCTACAGTAAGTGGGCCTTGAGGGCGGACAGGGTAGCGCCGATGGTTTGTACGCGGGTGGGGCGGCTATACAGGATTTCCAGAGCCTCCTCCCTGGGAGGTTCTTGGCCTAGGGCCCGCAAGACCACGTCCGGGAACTTGGCCGGATGGGCACAGGCCAGGCTGATGAGGGGGGTGGGGTCGCCGGTTTCCCGGCGGTAACGCGCCTGGGCCTCCAGGCCAACGGCGGTGTGCGGACAGGCGGTATAGCCGTAGTGATGGTGGGTTTCTTTCATGCGCTCGAGCGTAGATTCGTTGGAGACGGTGGTTCCCCAAATCCACGAACGCAGCCGCTCACTCCCCAAAAGCGTGTACAGGCGCTCGAAGTTGCTGGGCGAGCCCACGTCCATGGCGTTGGATAGGGTGGCGATGGTGGGGTGGAACTGATAGGCCTCAACTTTGCCCTGCAGGAAGTCGGGGAAGAAGTGGTTGTCGTTGTGGGCAGCGATAAACCTGTGCACCGGTTGGCCCATCAGGGCGGCCAGCACGCCGGCCATAAGGTTGCCTAGATTGCCGCTGGGAACACAAAAGTTGACGGCTTCCGATTGCAGGCGGCTGTGCAGCTGTTTGGCGGCCCACAGATAGTAAAGGGCTTGCGGCAACAGCCGCCCGATGTTGATGGAGTTGGCGCTGCTCAGGGGCAGGTGCGAAAGCTTGGGGTCTACGAAAGCTTCCTTGACCATGCGCTGGCAGTCGTCGAAGGTGCCCTCCACGGCAAAGCTGCGCACGCCCGGGCGCTCGGTGATGAGCTGGCGTTCCTGCACCTCGCTCACCTTGCCTTTGGGGTAGAGCAGCACCACCTCGATGTTGTCCTGGCCTGCAAAGCCGTCGGCTACTGCGCTGCCGGTGTCGCCGGAGGTGGCCACCAAAATAATGCGACGCTCGCCCCGCTTGCGCAGAAAATACTGCATCAGGCGGGCCATGGTGCGGGCGCCAAAATCCTTAAAGGAAAGGGTGGGGCCATGGAAGAGCTCGAGCACATATAAATCGTCCGAGAGCTTCACCAGCGGGCAGGGAAAATTCAGGGCATCTTGCACGATGGGCTCGAGGTCGGTCAGGGGTATTTCATCCTTCAGCCATTCCCTCAGAACCGCCACCCCCACCCCGGCAATGGAGTTGGCCCGCTGCCACAGGTCTGGGCCGAGCTTGGGAATCTGATCGGGTACGTACAGGCCGCCGTCCGGAGCCAGCCCTTTGAGCAGGGCCTCCTCGAAGCGCACCAGGTTTTTGTGGGGGTCGCGGGTGCTGTAGTAGCGAATCATAGAGCGGAACTCATCATAACGGGTGCGTTGCGGGGCTCAGGTCGCAGGTCTCAGGACGGCTGACCTGTGTGCTTTCGGCCCTTTGTCGCATCTTCCCCAATATGACTCAAACTTCCTGTAGCTGCTCCACTTCCTGCGTGGGAACCGGAACGGCGGCAGGAATGGGCAGGTGTCCGGGCGTACCCAACAAGGCCCGGTACAAATCACCCAGGACAGCGCTCGCCGTCACACCCCCACCGGCTCCGGCGCCCGCAAACACCAACTGTCCCACCGGGTCGCCCCGGTAAACCAGGGCGTTGCGTCCGCTGCCCATGGTGACCAGCGGGTGCGACTCAGGCAGGCGCACCGGACGCACCGCCGCCACCCACTCGCCCTTTTCGGGGAAGAGGCTGGCCACCAGCTTGATGGCGTAGCCCTCGGCGCGGGCTTGCTGGAGCATCTGGGGGGTGAGGTGCTGAATGCCCCTGGTGCGGCTCAAAACCTTGTCCCAGCGCAGGTCGGGGTCTACTGTAAGCCGCCCCAGCACGGTAATTTTGTGCGCCGAGTCGATCCCACCCACGTCCAGGTTGGGGTCGGCCTCGAGGTAGCCCAGGTTGCTGGCTTCCTGGAAGGCTTCGTCGTAGGTCGCGCCCTCCTCCATGCGCCGGATCAGGTAGCTACAGGTGCCGTTCACAATGCCGTGCATCTCCAGGGTCTGGTTGCCCCACAGGCTTTGCAGGGCCCCCAGGATGGGCGTTCCGGCCATTACGCTGGCCTCGTAGTAGAGGCTGCCCTCCTCGGCGTAGGGACGCAACTCGTCCCAGCGCTCGGCCAGCAGGGCTTTGTTGGCCGTTACCACCAGCAGGCCCTCCTCCAGCGCCTGCAACACCAGGTCTGCGGCTACGGTGGTGCCACCTGCTACCTCTACCAGCACGTCCACGTCGTCCAGAAAGCCCTCCGGGTTATCGGTCAGCAGCCGGCTGGGAATGCCGGGCCGACTTTTGCGGGTATCACGCACCAGCACCCGGGCCAGTTCGACCCCGAGCCCCAGGGCCTCAAAGCGAGCCCGGTGCAAAGGCAACAGCTCGGCCAAAGCGCTTCCCACGGTTCCGCCCCCCATCAGGGCTATGCGCAAGCTTTCCATAGGCGTAAGACTACCGTGCCCTAGAGCGGAATGCCAGTCTGCAGGCTTGCATCATCTGGCTAAAGGCCTGGGCCACAGTCCCCTCTCCCGGCCACACCGGGTTGCCAGGAGAAGTGTCCTATTCGGCAAAATGAGCGCCAAGCCAGCCAGAGTTGCCTCGAGCCTCTTCCAAGAGGGGCAGAGGGAAAGGGGAAAACGATAAAAGCCTGCCGTAGACCTTGGACTATAGACGATGGACTTTACTTATTCAAGCCCTAGACCCCTCGGAAGGGATGCCGGCCCCCAGGGCTTTTAGCACCGCTTGGGCGCTGCGCTTGTCGAGGCCTGGCAGCCTGGCCAGCTCGTCCACACTCATGTCCCGCAGCTCTTCCAGGGTAGAGAAGTGGTTCAAGAGGGCCATCTTGCGGGCCGGGCCAATGCCCGGAATATCGTCGAAGATGCTCTTGAGGGTTTTTTGGTTGCGGAGTTTGCGGTGGAACTCGAGGCCGTTGCGGTGGGTTTCGTCGCGCAGGTAGATCAGGATTTGCAAGGCGGGATGGCTTAACGGAAGCCCAATGGTATGGCCATCGGGCAGAACCAGGGTCTCCTCGCGCTTGGCCAACCCTACCAGCGGAATATCGAGCCCGGCCTGCTTCAGGCCCTTTTGAGCTGCCCGCACCTGGCCCAGCCCGCCGTCAATCAGGATCAGGTCGGGGATGGGCATTTGCTCCGCCAGGCTGCCCGTGAAGCGCCGGAGGATGGTTTGCTCCATGGAGAAAAAGTCGTCGGGCTGTCCTTGCAGACCCTTAATTTTAATGCGGCGGTACTCGGCTTTTTTGGGGCGCCCCCCCTCGAATACGGTGATGGAGCCCACCACGCTCTCGCCCAGCAGGTTGGAAATATCGTAGCCCTCGATGCGGTAGGGGCGGCGTGAAAGCCCCAAGACCTCCATTAGCCCCTTGAGGCCGGGGTGGTCGCCTTTGCGCTCGAGCACCTTAAGCTCGGTGTGCAGAGCGGTCTCCGCGTTCTTCTGGGCGAGTTCAATCAGGCGGGTTTTGTCGCCGCGCTGGGGGATGCGAACTTCTACCTTGCGCCCTTTGCTGCTCAGAAAGGTCGAGAAAGCATCCTGGGCTTCCAGCTCGAAGGGCAGCAGCACCAGAGGGGGTAGCGGGGTGGCCTCGAGGTAGTAGTCGCGCAAAAAGGCTTCCAGCAATTCGGCATCGCTGGCCTCCTTGACCCCCTCTACAAAGCGGCTGATGCGCCCTAGCATCTGTCCCCCACGCATCTGGTAGTGCTGAATGAGGGCGTAGTCGCCCGCCCGGGCAAAACCTAAAAAATCCAGGTCACCCAGCTCGGGGTCGTAGGCTTGCTGGCTGGTGCCAAAAAAGCTTCGCACTGCAGTGATCTGGTCGCGTATCTCTGCCGCCCGCTCGAAGTCCTGGTGCTGGGCTGCCGCCCGCATCTGCTGCTCGAGGCTTTCGTAAAGGGCCTCTACCTTGCCGTCCAGCAGGTTTTCAACTTGCTGTACCACCACCCGGTACTGCTCAGGGTCGGCCTTGCCCACACAGGGGGCCAGGCAGCGTCCCATGGAGTGGTTGAGGCAGGGGTAGCGCCTTTTTTTGAAGGGGAAGCCGGAATTCTGACGCAGTGGGAAAAAGCGGTCGACCAGGCGTTTGATGCGCCGCACCGCCGAAGCCTCGGGGAAAGGCCCCCAGTAGCGGGCCCCGTCGTTTTGCACCCGCCGCACCACCATCAGCATGGGCCATTCTTCCCGGGTTAGCTTCAGGAAGGGGTAGTGCTTGTCGTCCTTCATCAGGACGTTGTAATGGGGGCGGTGGTGCTTGATGAGGTTGGCCTCGAGCAAAAGTGCTTCCACCTCGTCGCGCAGCACGATGAAATCGAGGTGGGTGGCTTCCTGTGAAACCCGCAGGCTTTTGCCCTCGCTGTGAAAATAGCTGGTCACCCGGGCCTTGAGGTTTTTGGCCTTGCCCACGTAGATGACGCTTTCGCCAGCTTTCCAGAGGTAGACCCCTGGCGTCTCGGGCAAAGGGGGAAGGTCTTCCAGCCGCATGTAAACCTTATCCTAGTACACGCCTGCGGGCTTTGTGTAACTTGTTTCTAACCTTGGGGGGTCTGCCGAATCGCTTTTTGTGTTTTTGCACGGTTTTGGGGCCGGACCTCAGTACAGGCGCGCACACTTACAACATTTGCTTGATAGGTTACAGTGTCCGCTCTTTTTTACCTAGAGCCTGCTAAGAAGCCAGACATAAACTATCCAGGACTTTCGGCAAGAGCAGAATGGAGAAGGCCAGCCAGTGGAAGCCCTGAGCGTCTCTGCCAGTCGCTCATAGTCGCGGGCCAGACGACGAAAACGAGCCATCCAGGCAAAACTCCGCTCGATCGCCCAGCGTTTGGGCAGCAGGACGAAACCCTTCTTGGCCTCTTCCAGCTTGACTACGCACAGCTCTATGTCTTCCCCGGCAGCGGCCTGCTCAGCTTTGGATAGCTCGGCAACTTGCGCTCTTTCCTGCTCGTCGGCAGGGGTGACCACCAGCGCCAGCAGGTGCCCCAGGGTGTCCACCGCCATATGCACCTTTCTGCCCTTGCGTCGCTTGGCCCCGTCGTACCCGGCCCGCCTTCCGCTCTCAGGGCCTGATTGCAGCGTACGCCCGTCATAGACCACCGCGCTGGGCTGCTCTTTTCGCCCACCCAACCGTCTCAACATCATCCGCAGGTCATGCACCAGGTCCTCGAAGACCCCCGCTGCATCCAGCGCCGGGCCTGCTCGCTGACGATGTGGGGGGGCGGGAAGTCGTGGGGGAGGTAGTCCCACTGGGCACCAGTTTTCACCAACCAACGTAAGGCGCCCTATACCTCCCGCAGATCGTACTTGTGCTGGGCTGCATCTAAAGGCAGCAGGGTCAGATAGGGCATCACGAAGGCCCACTCCTCATCGCTCACATCGGAGGGGTACGGTCTGCGTTTCATGCTCTAAACATAGCTGTCCCCTTCTTTTCGAATAGGTTCTTGCCAGTCTCTAGAGCCTTATAAGACAGTTTCTGAGTTCACGTAACGGCCCTGCTCCCAAGTCGTGATTAATTCACAAGAGCTGTGACGTAAGGCGAAATACTATACAAAGTGAGGCAGGGGTTTTCGATTATGTCTTCAAAACAAATTATAGGTTATAGGCACACCTAAAGCTTCCGGGAGTGTCGGTCATGTTGGGTCAAAAGCGCCATCTCGAGGATCCCCTTAGCTTAACCCGAGGGTTCATGGTGGTGCGGACCGACCTCGAGGGGCGCTTTACCTATGCCAACCAGGCTTATCTGGACTACATGGGGCTGCGAGCTCTGCCGATAGGCACCAGCGCATTGCAACATGTGGCCAAAGAAGACCAATCGGTGGTGCTGAATACTGTCAAAAGAATCCTCGCAAACCCCCATCAGTCCTACTGGGTAGAGTTTAGCAAGCCGCTCAAGCACGCCTGGAACCGCAGCCGCTGGGAGTTCACGGCCGTTGTAGACGCAGAGGGCAAACCGGTGGGTATTCAGTGCACAGGCTACGACATCAGCGAGGCTTACCGGCAGGCCCGTTTTCAGGAGGCTTCAGCAGAGCTGCTGGCCTCGGGGCTCAAAGAGGCCCTTTCTCCTGCTGAAGTACTCCAACGAACCCTGGAGGTGGCTTTTAGGGTGGTGCCGGTGGCGCAGGCCGGTAGCGCTACCCTCCTCCAACCCGAAGGCCACTTTCGCTTTGTGGCGGCCTGGGGCTATGACCTGGAAGCCTTGCAAAGGGTGGTCTTGTACCCCCAAGAACCCCTCTCGCTCAGCCAGCACATCCAGGCTAAGGTCTTTACCCAGACCGACATCGCCCGCTTCAATAGCCGGCTCGACCCTGAACGCCGGGATCTGCTGGAAGGGCCGGGGCGCGCGAGCGAGATCCAGGCTATGCTGGCCACGCCGGTGGTGGTCAAAGGGGTTCCAAGGGCCTACTTGTACCTCGATCACTTCGAACGCGCCGACGCCTTCGACGAGACCGACGTGCGCCATCTGGAGGGTCTGGCCCACCACGTGGCCTGGCTGCTTTACGGAAACGAACTGCAGGAGGAGGTGCGTCTGGGTCGCTACCGCGACCCCCAGACCGGTCTGGACAACCTCCACAGCCTGAAGGAAGTGCTGGTGGAGTCCCTGACGCCTAAAGCCCTGGTGGCTTTGCACTGCCGCTCGCTGGAGCGTATCCGGCGGCTAGAAGGGGAGGGCGTCTGGGCGGCTGTGGTGCGCTCCATTACAGACCTGCTGAAGTCTGAGCTACGCTCAGATGACCGCCTGGCTTTCGACCGGGATTTGTTCTGGCTGCTACTGGAAGGTGTCGAGACCTCCTCGGAGGTTATGGCGGTACTGGCCAGGCTACAAGCGCAGGCGCAGGCACAGCTTGCTTCCCGCTGGCCACAGCTCGACTTTAATCCGCGGGTGGGTGTGGCCTTAGCCCGCCCGGAGATCGCCCTGCACGAGCTTCCCGAGGCTGCCGAAGCTGCCCTGCAACAAGTGCGGCAACCCGGGGGCATCTCTATTTATGAGCCGTTCCTGAGGCAAAACACCCTCGAGGACGACTGGCTACATCAAGCCCTGGCACTGGCGCTGCGGCCGCTCAAAGCGGGTGGTGGTGCGCCCCTGGATTTTTTCCTTCACTTTCAGCCTATTCGACGTCTGGCTGATGGGCAATTGCAGCACCTCGAGGCCCTCTTGCGCTGGCAGCATCCGGAGCGGGGCCTGATTTCCCCGGGGCGGTTTGTGTCCATCGTGGAAGAGGACGGTTGGATGATTGAACTGGGTGACTGGATACTTGGCGAGGCAGTGGCCCGTGCCGCTCAGTGGGGGCTTCCGGTGGCGGTGAACCTGGCAGGCAGCCAGCTTGAGCCAGCCCTTCCCAACCGCATCGCCCATCATCTGCAACGCCATGGTCTGGCCCCGCAGCAACTTGCCCTCGAGGTAACCGAACAGGTACTGCTCGACGAGGGCCGTCTTGCGGTGCTCCAGGACTTGGCCCGCCGGGGGTATTCCCTCCACCTCGACGACTTCGGCACCGGTTTTTCCTCCCTGGATCAAATCGCCCGCTTACCGCTGGCGGCCATCAAGCTGGATCAGGGGTTTGTAAAAAGCCTGGGCCCCAACCCCTCCCCCGGAACCTCCGAAGCCCGCCTTATGAAGGCGGTGCAGGGCTTGGGAAGCGCCTTGGGACTTGAGATCATCGTCGAGGGCATTGAGACCGAGGCACAGCGTCGGTTCCTTTTGGCAGAAGGTTTCTCGCTGGGGCAGGGCTATCTGCTGGGCCGGCCCGCAGCCACGGTCTTGGAGAGGAGGAAAGCTTGAGCCCGATGCCCAACCGCTTCCTATGGACTCTTTCTTATGGGATGGTTGCCATTGGCGCAGTGTTGGGCGCGCTGATTTTGCATTTTTTGGGTTCTTATCTTTCTTATCAACTTCCTTTCCTCATGATTTTTACAGCCACCACGGCCAGCGTTTATGGCCTGCTTTGGGGGCTTCTGGCCGCTGGAGCATCCGCTTTTCTCCTGGCGCTCACAGGGGGGTTTGAGGCTCTCGATGGTGCATTGCTACTGCTATCTGCAACGATTGCTTATGGGGTGGGAGAAAGCCTTCGCAGGGCCCACCGCCGTGCCAAAGCTTTGCTTCGCAGCCACCAGCTCATTGCGGCGGCCCTGGAGGTTCTTCCTGCACTCGAAAACCGCCGTACCCTCCTGGAAAACCTTCCGCAGCGCCTGAACCATTTAGTGTCGGGCGGTCACGTAAGCGTCTGGTTGCCTCAGGAACAAGCTTTTCTGTTGCTGGCTAGTGCTCCGGCCCTTGGCCTCCACAAGGTTTCGGCCCAGGGTGTGGTAGGACAAGCGTTTCGTGAAGGCAAGCCGGTATGCGTACAGAACGTACGGAAAGAGCCGGCCTTCATTGGCGCCTCGGGCTTTTCCACCCTGGCCGAGCTGGCCCTTCCCCTTTACGAGCGAGGGGAGGTGGTGGCGGTACTCAATCTGGAGAAGATCAAGCCATTTTTACCCGAGGAAATAGAGGGCTTAGTGAGGTTTGCCGAAGCGGTCAGCCTTCAACTAGACCGGCTGAGCGACCTCGAGGTACGTTACCTACTTTCCGACCTCGCGGTGGGGCTGCAAAAAGTACATTCCCTTAAGGAGGCTTCGGAAATGGCCCTCTCGCTGCTGCTGCAAGGCCTCTCCCTCGAGGCCGGGGTGATCTGGGAGGCTCGAGGGGCCCACATGCAAGCTATTGCTTACCAGGGAGTGACCGAAGCCAGCTTATTGGAGGTTTTGCGGGACGGGCTGCCGTACGGGCAGGGCCTGGCCTGGGATGTGTACGCCTCGGGAAAGCCCTTTTTCACACAGCACTACGCAGCAGAGCCCTACGGGGTTCGTGCTTTGCAGGCGCTGGACTGGCGCACTTTTGTGGCCCACCCCGTCCCGACCTCCGGCTCCAATCGAAGCCGCTTTGTCTTGGTTACAGGTACACGCAGCGAAAGAGTCTGGCGCAAAGCAGAGCGGGAGCTACTGCAGCTTTTTTGTCAAACCCTGGGCATTGGGTTTGAGCGTTTGGTAGAGAAATTCCGGCATGAAGTTACTAATAGTCTGCTGCAGGAACTGCTGGAGCAGCCCTCAGAGAACCTCTATCAGCGGGTACTGGAGGAAGCCATCGGCCAGGTGCCAGGCAGCGAAGCGGGAAGCTTGTTGGTACTGGAGCAGGGGCTCTACCGATACAAAGCCGCTGTAGGGTACGACCTCGAGGCATTGCAGGCCACACCTTTTAGCCACACAGACATGCTCAAATGGTACGGTTTGGGGGAGGAGAGTTCATGCCAGGGGGAGCCTCGCATTTTGAGCACAAAAACCAAAGCCATTGCAGAGGTCAGCTACGAAACAGCACCTCAGGAAATTATGGACTCTGCTGGCAAGGTTCAGGAAATTCAGGCCAACCTTTGCCTGCCCATCCCTTATCAAGGCCAGGTGTTGGCCTACCTTAACTTAGATAACCTGCACGACGCCCAGGGTTTCGGGGAGGATAGCCTGCGCGCAGCGCAGTTTTTCGCTTCTCCCTTGGCTACACTGCTGCACGATAGCAGAATCCACCGCCTACTGGAGGAAGCCGCCCTCACCGACTCTCTTACCAAGCTTCCCAACCGACGCGCCTTCGACAAAATTTTGCGGGAAGAACTCGAGCGGGCTGTTCGGCACGGCTATCCGCTTTCCTTAGCAGTGATGGACTTAAAGGGCTTCAAGACCATCAACGACACCCTGGGCCACGCCACCGGGGACCTAGCCCTCATTAAAGTGGCCGAACACCTTGAAGCGGAGCGGCGCTCGGGAGACCACCTGTTCCGCTGGGGCGGCGATGAGTTTGCGGCCATCTTCCCGCATACCAGCAAAAACGAAGCACTCGCGGTCATTGCGCGCTATGCCAAGACCATCGAGTCGATAAGTTTTAACAAACTGCCCTTGCGCGTAGACATCGGGCTTGCCACTTATCCAGAGGATGGCGGAACACCGGACGCGCTTCTAGTTGCGGCGGATAACCGCATGTATAAAGCAAAGGCTTGACAAGGCTTCCTATCGTACCAAATCCACATAAACGCCTTGGCGGGAGAAGGTGGCGAGGGCCGGCTTTTATCATAAAACCATATGAAAGCTTTCTCCATTCCCAGTCTGTTGCCATATCTAGCCCAGATACCCGATCCCCGTGAGTACTCGGCTGGCAAAACCTGCTGCTGATCTGCTTGCTGGCGGTGGGTTCGGGACGGCACAACATCCTGGCCATCAGCCAGTGGGTGAAAGACCAGCGACGCTTCTTGCTGAACGAGGTGCATATCCGTACCCGCCGGGGTGAACGCAAACTACCCGCGCAAGCCACCCTCTACCGCTTCTTTTGGTTTTTGAGCGAGCACTTAGAACCCTTGCAAAAGGCCTTACTATCCTGGGCGCAGGCGGTACTCCAGGCCCTGGGCAAGGAGGGCGATGAACCTTTGCCTATAGCCGTGGACGGTAAACACCTGCGGGGCACCCGACGTATCCGGCGAGGGGAAGAGGCGCCGGTCTTTTTATCGGCGTTGGTGCAGGGGCTGGGGCTCTCCCCGGGCAGCCCGGCGATTGCCGCCGGTGAGGCGGCGGCGGCGCAGGGACGGGTGGTACACATGGAGGGGCTGGGGGTGGACTGGGTACTGACGGGGGATGCGGCCTTGTGCACCCAGGCGGTGGCGGCGGCGGTGGTGGAGCAAAAGGGGGGTATCTGTTCAGCGTCAAAGAGAACCAGGCGGAGCTCAAGGAACTGATCCAGTGGGCTTTTGCCAGCTACCCAGCTACAGACCATCACCTCCAGCACCAGGTTCGGGGTGGAGAGGTCTGGACATGGCACCTGGAGGGGCTGCCCCTGCCGGAGGCGGTGAGCGGCTGGCGGGGTTCGCAGATGGCCTTGCGGATGCGACGGAGGGTGGTGCGCAAAAATACCGGGGAGCTACGGGAGGAGACTGCCTATGCGCTGACCAGCCTGCAGGCCTCGGCCAGGCAGCTGTATGCCCTGTGGCGGGGACACTGGGAGGTAGAGAACCGCTTACACCACAAGCGGGACACGGTGCTGGGAGAAGATGCCTCCCGCAGCCGCAAGGGGGCGGCGGGGCTGATGTACTTACGGGATGTGATCCTGAACCTCCTGCATCTCAAAAGGTGGCCGGTGTTGCGCTCGGTTAGAAAGTTCTCGGCTGATCCTAAGCCTCTACTGAGGCTAGTCCGAGGGTGGTGATAAAAGCCTGGTTTTTGAGCTCTCTCTTAGACTTTGTCTCGCTAAACCGATAAACTATAAAGGTCATGAGCACTGCCCACGACCCTCACCACGACGAAATGCTCTACCAGGCCTGGGTACAGGTTATCGAATGGATGAAGCAATACGCCTCAGAAAAAGGCGTTCTGTTCACCAAAGAGTCGGATTTCCCCGACTTCATCTACCGCATGGAGCGCCCCTACGAAGTGCCCACCACCATGATGGCGGTTTCGCTTTCGGATGAGCGGGGAGAGCCTTTCTTCTTTGCCTCGGTCTCGCCGCGCCATGCCAAGCTCAAGCATGTGGCATTCCGGGTTCCGGGGGGTCACATCCACCACCATGCCCACTGGGAAGATGGCAAAGGGCTGGCTCTGGAGGGCAAAATCCCCCTTACCAGGGAAAAGCTCTACCAGATGGCCGACCGGGCCCGAAGCGCGCTGGCCAAGTAAGGGGCGAGTTTGGGGATAATCCCCCGCAAAGGGGGATTTTTGCTTTGCTGGGCAATCTGTCCCGAATACAGGGCGCATGATGGATGGGGGAGAGAGGATGCTCGAGCTGCTCAGGGAAAACCCGCTATTGCTACTCTTTTTGGTGGCCGCGATTGGCTACCTGCTGGGCCAAATTCGCATCGGAAACTTTAGCCTGGGGGTCTCGGCAGTGTTGTTTGTGGGGTTAGCCTTTGGGGCGCTTTCACCCGAACTCAAGCTGCCGGATTTTGTTTACTTGTTTGGCCTGGTGCTGTTTGTCTACACCATTGCGCTGGCCGGTGGGCCGGGCTTTTTTGCTTCGTTTGGCAAGCGCGGGCTGCGCTACAACCTGCTGGTGGTGGGGGTACTGGGGTTGACGGCAGGAGTGGTGGCGGTGCTCGGTTCTGCCCTGGGCTTGAGCGGCGCACTCAAGGCGGGTTTGTTTGCCGGCTCGCTGACCAATACCCCGGCCCTGGCGGCGGCCCTGGAAGCCCTGAAGGGGCGGGGCGTGGCCGAAGTGGTGCAGGGACTGCCGGTAGCGGCCTATGCGGTGGCCTATCCGGTAGGGGTGATTGGGATGCTGCTGGCCTTGCACCTGGCCTGGCGCTGGTGGGGTGGTGCGGATAAAAGCCAGGAAAGCGAAACAGAGGCGCTGGTTTCGCAAACGGTGGAGGTCACCCAGGCCAGGGTGGTGGGTTGGACCGTCGAGCAACTGACCCGCGCACACAAATGGCGGGTGGTGTTTGGGCGTTTGCAGCGCGACGGCCGACAGCAGGTCATGACCTCCGAGACCGAATTGCGCCTGGGGGATCGCCTGAACGTGGTGGGCCGTGCCGACGAACTGAAGCGGGTGGTCGAGACCCTGGGGGTGGCTGTACCGGAGCGGCTGGAGGAAGACCGTCATGCCCTGGATTTTCGCCGGGTGTTTGTGAGCAGCCGGGAGGTGGCGGGGCGCAGTCTGGCCGAGCTCGAGCTGCCCCAACGCTTTGGGGTGGTGATTACCCGGGTGCGTCGGGGTGAGGTGGAGTTTTTGCCCGACAAGGACACCACTTTAGAGCTCGGTGACCGGGTGCGGGTGGTGGGCCCCAAAGACCGCATACGTGAGGTGAGCCGCTATCTGGGCGACTCCTACCGGGCCCTGGCAGAAGTGGATGTAGTTAGTTTTAGCCTGGGTATTGCCCTGGGATTGCTGCTGGGCAGCCTGCCCTTGCCCCTGCCGGGGGGTCGCACCTTTGAACTGGGTTTTGCGGGCGGGCCGCTGGTGGTGGGCCTGGTGCTGGGGGCGCTGGGGCGCACCGGCCCCATCTTGTGGCAGATTCCCTACAGCGCCAACCTGACCCTGCGCCAACTGGGGCTCATCCTGTTCCTGGCGGGCATCGGTACGCGTTCAGGCTTTGCTTTTGTGCAAACCCTGGCGCAGGGAGAGGGGTTGCGGTTGTTTGGCATGGGGGCCCTGATCACGCTGGGGGCAGCGCTGCTGACCCTCTGGATCGGCTACCGGGTGCTCAGGATTCCCCTGGGCGTGTTGGGCGGTGTACTGGCGGGGCTCCAGACCCAGCCTGCGGTGCTGGCTTTTGCCCTGGAAAAAACTGGCAACGACCAACCCAACCTGGGCTACGCCACGGTCTACCCGTTTGCCATGTTGCTGAAAATTTTGCTGGTGCAGTTGCTGTTGCTCAGCGGTTAGAGCGCTCTTCACTCCGGCTATTAAGAAAGATTTGTCCTGTGAAGGGCACGATAAAGTGTGCAGGGGGTTACCAGATTGCCATCACCCGGCTAGGCCCGCCCGAAGCACCCTTGTGCTTGGGCCCGCCCACAATAATCATGGCCCCGTTGGGACGCACGCTGGCTAAGTTGGCCAGGTTCTCGAGGCCGTACTTGCCCGCGCCCAGAAGGGTCACATGGCTTTTGAAGTCCTTGGATGCGCCAAAGTCGAGCGAGAGGGTGTCTACCCCCACGCCCACAATGTTGCGCTCGCGTACCAGAAACTCTGCGGCGGCAGGGCTGAAACCGGGATAGTGCTGAACGTTGGAGCCATCCAGGTTGACAAAAGCTTTGGCATCGTTCACGCGGCTATCCCAGCCCGAGTACATGGCCACAAAGGCCCCGTTGGGCAGCCGACCATAGCTGCGCTCCCAGGCCAGGATATCGTCTGCGGTAACCTCGGCGTCGGGGTTGCGGTCGGCCTTGGCCTTGATGTTGATAACGGCCAGGGGGGCAATCAGGCGGTTCACGGGAAGGGTGTCGGCAGTGGCGGCCCCATCCACAAAGTGAGCAGGGGCGTCCATGTGGGTGCCGGTGTGTTCCCAGATTTCCAGGGTGTTGCCGTAGTAGCCATCTTTCTTGACCGTCACTACCTCGGTGATTTTCATGGGGCTGGCGCCGGGGAACATGGGGAAGCTGGGCGAGACCACGTGGGTCAGGTCGGCCACGTTGCTGAAGGCTTTGCCGGCTACCTGGCTCTGGGCCTGGGCACTGCTGACGGCTACTGCAGCTACACCGGCCGCTATTCCAAGAAGCTCACGACGGCTGAGGCTTTTTTCTACCAGGCCCATCACACAAGGTGCGCACATTTAGACCTCCCTAAACTCGAGGCTTCTGGCGTCTACTCAGCGAGTTGTTGTACAAAAAGCTCGAGTGGCTCGAGTTTATCGGAAGCGCATGTCTGAATGCAACAGCCCCAAGCTGCAGACAGGCTTTTAGCTTGTTCGCTTTGTGAACATTGTGCGGATAGCGAACAAAAAAAGTACCTCCGGCCCTGTACCGTTCACCCCTCCGCGCCTACCAGTAAAGACTTGATTCGCAGAATGTGTTGCTCGATAAGGGCTGCTGCCTCGGCCTGCTGGCCTGCAGCAATGAGGCGGCAGAGGGTCTGGTGCTCGGCAAAGCTCTGTTCACGTCGCTGGGGGTATTTTTGAAAAATGCGCATAGCGATGCGGTAGAGCACTTCTTGTTGGCGCTCTAAAGCTTGCAGGATGGGGCGGTTGCCCAGCAAAGTGGCCAGAAATCTGTGGAAAGCCATGTCGGCATGCACCAGGGCCTGGAGAGGGCTCTCGGGGTTGTGTACTACCTGGGCTTGTTCGGCAAGCTGGGCCTCCAGGGCCAGGGCTCGTTCAGGGCTCGGCGCAGCTGCCAGGCTGCGCACCACGAAGCTCTCCAGCGCCAGGCGAAAATCGATGTAGTCCAGAATTTCCTCGAAACTCAGGGCCAGCACCACGATGCCCTGCTGAGGAGAGACCCGTACATACCCCTCGTGTTCGAGCCTGGCAATGGCCAGCCGCACCGGGGTCTTACTCATGCCAAGGCGCTCGGCCAGTCCGCGCTCCGAAAGAAAGCTGTTGGGCGGAAACTCTTCGTCCAGGATGAGCTGCTTGATGCGCGAATAGGCCTGCTCGCGCAGGGGAAGGGGCTCGAGGGGGGGGTAGGTCATGGGCCTCCTTTTTTAGCAGTCTAACTCAAACCCTGCTGAGATGCCAGTTGCATTTGAGACAAACCTCGGTTATAGTGACCGCACTTCGCTTACAACCAGGCTCCATCCACAACCTTGATGTAAGCCGAAGAGCCAAAGGGAGGAAAAGCATGAAACGTTGGTGGGCGCTTTTGCTGGCGGTGTTACTTTTGGGTGGACTGGGGTTGGCCCAGCGTTTCCCGGTTCGCCCGGTCACGATGATTGTGCCCTGGTCGCCGGGTGGCTCGACCGACTTGACCGCCCGGGCCCTGGCCCCGGTTTTGGAAAAAACCTTGGGCGCACCCTTCCAGGTGGTTAATCGAACCGGCGGGGGTGGCGCGGTAGGGCATGGAGCCATCGCCCAGGGTCGCCCCGACGGTTACACAATAGGCATCATCACCCTCGAGGTCATCCTGCCCCCCTGGGTGGCCCAGACCAAAATTGACGTCGAACAGTACACCCCCATCTCCTTGCTGGTGCTGAACCCGGTGGCCATTGTGGTGCGCAAGGATGCACCCTGGCGCACTGCCCAAGAGCTTATTGCCGACGTGAAGCAGAACCCGGGTAAGTACAAGGCCTCCGGTACGGCCAAATGGGGCTCCTACGACTTCGCCCGGCTGGGCTTCCTGAAGACCATCGGGGCCAAGGAAAACGCCCTGCCCTGGGTTCCTGCCCAAGGGGCCGCGGCTGCTTTGCAAGAACTCATAGCGGGAGGGGTCAACGTAGCGTTCGTCTCCATCGGCGAGGCCAGTGCACTGGTGAAGTCCGGTGAGGCCCGCTACCTTGCTTTCATGACCGATAAACGCTTCCCCAGCTTCCCCGACGTGCCCACCCTCAAGGAGCTGGGCTTCGACTGGACATTTGCCTCCTTTTTGATGGCGGCTGCGCCTAAGTACACCCTCCCCTCGGTGGTGGATGTGCTGGACAAGGCTTTTGCCAAAGCTATTCAAGACCCCGAGTTTGTGCGCTTCATGAACAACGCCAACCTGGTGATCAATCACCTTGACCGCAAGGCCAGCCTGGCCTTCCTGCGGGAACGCACCCAGGCCATGCAGCAGATCGTAAAAGAACTTGACCTCAAGTTCTGAAGGTACTCGGGGTGTCGGCGCAGCGAATTTGGGAACGGGCTGCGGCCTTACTGGCCGTGGCTCTGGGCACTCTGGCCCTGGTCTTGAGCCGAAACTTGCCTCAGATGGAAGGGGGCTATCCTGGCCCGGCCTTATTCCCTAGCATCCTGGGGGCGCTGCTGGTTTTTAGCGGGCTGGGTCTGTTGTGGCAGGGACGCCGGGAAAAGGCCCGGCTCGAGGGGGGCGAAGGGCGGGTACTCCTGTCCCTCCTGGGTCTGGCCCTGGCCCCCTGGTTACTAAGCCAGATGGGCCTGGCCTTCACTGCAGGTCTATACGCCCTGGCGGGGGCCTGGCTGCTGGGGGTGCGCTTTGGCACCGCCCTCCTCACTGGCGGTATGGTGGCCCTGCTGGTCTACACCGTCTTTCAGCGCTTCCTGGGGGTACAGGGATGAACTTCCTGAGCCCAGAAGCCCTGCTGGCCCTGTTGCTGGGGTCGCTTTACGGGGCCATTTTTGGGGCCATCCCTGGCCTCACCGCTACCCTGGCCATCAGCCTAGCCATACCGGTTCTGCTTTTTTTGGGGCCGGAGGTGGCCCTCGCCGCCCTGATCGGCATCACCGCTACGGCCATTTTTGCTGGGGATATCGGCTCGGTGCTGGTGCGGATGCCCGGCACACCGGCCTCGGCGGCCTACACCGAGGAACTGCACGAGGTGGCCCGCAGGCGCTCTCCAGCCTTTGCTCTGGGGATCTCGGCCCTGCCTTCGGCCATCGGCAGCCTGATTGGGCTGGGCTTTCTGGTGGTGGGCTCGCTGGGTTTAGTGGCCCTGGCCCGGCAGTTCTCTTCCTTCGAGTACTTCTGGCTGGTGCTGTTGGGCATCCTGAGCGGCATTCTGGCGGTGCCCAGGGTACTCAAGGGGGCCATTGCTTTTGGCCTGGGCATGTTGCTGGCCACCATCGGCTACGACCCGGCTTTGGGCAACCCCCGTTTTACCTTTGGCCAGCGTGACCTGTTGGGGGGCATCGACTTCATTGTGGCCCTCATCGCCTTCTTTGGGGTGAGCGAGGTTCTGTACCATCTGCTTCACGGTAGCCGGGGCCAGAGCCCCCATCCCCAGGGCCTGGGGAGAGGCTCCATCTTGAGCCAGTATTTTGGGGAGGCTGGCCGCTACTGTTGGCAGGAGCGTGGGAGCCTGGCCCGCTCTTCGCTGCTGGGCACTTTTGTAGGCTTTTTGCCCGGGGCCGGCTCCGACATTGCGGCCTGGATTTCCAGCAACCTGCGCCGGATGCGAAAAGGCCGCCCCGAACAGGTGGCCCTGGACGGCAGCAGTGCCAACAACGCGGCCGTGGCAGGGGCCTGGATTCCAGCCATGGCCCTGGGGCTCCCTGGCGATACCCTGACCGCCATTCTGCTGGGGATGTTTCTGGCCCTGGGTATCACCCCCGGCCCGGAGCTGTTCAACAAACACGGTGCGCTGGTGCTTCAGATTTACCTGGCCTTCTTCCTGGTGAGCGTGGTGATGTTGCCTCTGGGAGGCTATCTGAGTGCTCTGATTGTGCAGAACCTGCTCAAGATTCCTACCCGGGTGCTGATGGGAGCGGTGCTGGGGCTGTGTGTGGTGGGGGCCTACGCCGTGAACAACAACCCCTCCGACCTCTATCTGCTGGCCGTACTGGGAGCACTGGGCTTTGTGCTACGGCAGGGGGGTTTTCCCCTCGGGCTGGTGGTGCTGGGGATGGTGCTGGGCCCCCTTCTAGAACAGCACTTTATGGTCAGCATGATCAAGACCCACTGGAACCTTCTGAGCTTTTTTGAGCGACCCCTGGCCTTGTTGCTGGCCATCCTGAACGTGGCTATGGTGGTGGGTGTGCTGGGCTTCCGGCGGGGCTGGTGGGCGGCGCTGCGCTGGCCGGCGGAGGAGCGTGCCTGATGCAAGCGGTGGTTTTGGAAGACTTTGGGCGGCTTTCTCTAAAGGAGCTGGCCGTTACCCAGGAGGAGGGCGTGCTTTTGCAGGTTACGGCCTGCGGGGTGTGCGGCAGCGACCTGAGTGTTTATAAGGGCAGTCCGGCCATGCGGGTCCGCTGGCAGCCGCCTTTGGTTCTGGGGCACGAGATTGCGGCTCGAGTGCTGGAAGGCCCCGAGGACTGGGTAGGCCGCATGGTGGCGGTGAATCCACTGGTGGCCTGTGGGCGCTGCGACCGCTGCCGAAGGGGTCTTTCGAACCTGTGTCCTCACCGCACCAATGTGGGCTTTCACCACCGAGGGGGGTTTGCCCAACAGCTACGGCTGCCCTTAGCCCAGCTCTACCCCCTGCCCGAAGGGCTTACCTACTGGAAGGGTGCCCTATGCGAGCCGCTGGCGGTGGCCCTGCGGGCGGTGGAGCTGGCCGGGCCGGTGCTGGGGCGACGGGTGCTGGTGATGGGCGGGGGGGCCATCGGCACCCTGGCGGCCTGGCTACTGGCTCGAGCCGGGGCGGAGGTGGTTGTGGCCGAGCGCAACCCCTTGCGCCAGGCCTGGCTGCGGGGCCTCGAGTTCATTCAGGAAGTGCTTGAGGCCCCCCAGGGTCTCTTTGAGGTGGTGCTGGACTGTGTGGGAAGCGCTTCTACGGTGGGGCTGGCGGTCAACGCGGTAGAGCCCGGGGGCTGCGTGGTGCTGGTGGGCCTCGAGGCCACCGAGCCTCCACTGCCGCTGCAACGGGTAGTTTTGCAAGAAGTTGCCCTAAAGGGCGCCTATGTCTTCACCCACGACGACTTTGCCCGGGCGGTGGCCCTGGTGGCCCAGGTGCCCGAAGGCCTGGCGGTGGTGCGGCCCTTCCGCACCTACCAGGAGACCTTCAACGAACTGCTGCAGGGCCGGCTGCCCCAGGCCAAGGCCGTGCTGGTTTGGGAGGAGTGATGCGCACCTCCATTGCTACGGTTTCGCTCAGCGGCGACCTTAGAGCGCTCTTCACATAGAATGAGCCTCCCGAGAATCAAGAATCCTTTATTCGAGAGAGAACAGTTGCCGCCCGGAAACTCGAAACCCAAGCACTTGTGGGCCAAGCCCGGCCCACGCTTGAGTGCGTAACATGCGTCTGGGCGAAGACGCATTCTCGTTTTCGCGGGCGGCAACGTCTGTGAAGGGCGCGATAGAACTTGTATTTGCCCTTTGAACCTCGCACAATCGGGGTGTGAATGCGGCTCTAATCCTTACCCAAGCCGCACAGGAGCAAGGTTTTCTAACGGCCTGGGCCGGCATTGAGTTGCCTGAGGCTACCCAAGACCGTTACCAGGCCTGGCTGGCCCAGGGCCGACAGGCCGAAATGGCCTACCTGAACCAAAATCTGAGTACCCGACTCAGCCCCAGAAGCCGATTTGGTTGGGCGAAGAGTGTGCTGGTGTTGGCAGCCCCCCATGCCTACCCGCCGCCCAAGCGACCTCTAGGCGGGGTTCGTATAGGCCGGGTGGCCCGCTATGCCTGGGTGCGGGACTACCACCTGCTGATTCAGCCCTACTTGCAAGACCTCGAGCGCCTCGCCCAAAGCCTGGGCCTGCAAGCCAAGGGCTACGTGGACACGGGCCCCCTCTCCGAGCGTTCGTATGCGGCGTGGGGCGGCCTGGGTTGGATTGGGCGCAACGCCATGCTGATGCGGATGGGGGAGGGCACCTACCTGACCCTGGCCATGCTGCTGACCTCCCTCCCGCCGCCAGCAGGAGAGGGGCTTTACCCCAATCGCTGCGGCACCTGTAGGCGCTGTGTGACGGGCTGCCCTACCGGGGCGCTTTTGGGCGATGGAACGCTGGACTCGAAGCGCTGCATCAGCTACTGGACCATTGAACACCGGGGCCCCATCCCTGCCGAGCTGTGGACGGGTATGGGGGACTGGCTCTTTGGGTGCGACATCTGCCAGGAAGTCTGCCCCTGGAACCGCAAAGCCCGGGCCTTCTGGCAGGGCTTTGTGCCGGAGCCCGAGCTGGCCTACCCCAACCTGGAAGACTTTTTTACGCTCTCCTCCAAAGCCTTTGAGCGCAAATATGCCGGCACGGTTTTCCTACGCCCTGGCCGCACCCGCATGGCTCGCAACGCACTGGTAGTGCTGGCCAATCTGGGCAACCCCGACTACCTGCCCCTGGTGCGCCGGGGGGCCCGCGATGTCAACCCGCTGGTGCGGGCTACCGCCGCCGAGGCCTTGGCCCGCTTGGGCGATTTCGACTCGCTGGTTTTGCTCTTGCAAGACCCGGAGCCGTCGGTGGCGGGGGTGGCGCGGGGTTGGTTGGAAAGGCAATGTTAAGCGGTTGGCAAACAAACACCTGTAAAGAGGGCTTTGACAGAATACGTTTCTGGCAGGGGATACAATAGTACAAGATGCCATTCGCTTCGCACGAGGCGTATTTCGAAACGGTTCCTCCAGAGACCCGGCAGCGGCTCGAGGCCATCCAGGCTAGGGTCGAGGCTTTGCTGCCGGGGGTCACCCGCTGCATTGGCTACCAGATACCAGCCTTCCGAGATGGGCGGATATTCTTCTGCTTTGCGGCCTTTCAGAACCACATCGGCATCTATCCGCCCGTTACCCAGGATGCAGCCCTGATACGGGAGCTTGCGCCCTACCGGGGTGCGAAGGGCAATCTGTCGTTCCCGCACAATCAACCCTTGCCCCTCGAGCTGATTGGCCGGGTGGCGCTTGCGCTACACTTCGAGTATGACCGCCAATAAACCCCCGACCGAACTACCGTAAACGCCCCCTGGGGACAGGGTTGGTGAGGTTGGCCAGATGCCGGGCCAGCTCCAGGGGGGAGTCGAACTCGAGGCGCTCGGAGAGGTCGGTTTTTTCCAGGGTGGCGTGCCAGGGCTGGTGTTGAGTCTCGGGATAGACCCAGAGCCGGTATTCCCGCAGCAGATGGGGAGCGGTGGGTCGGGTGGGTTTCATGCGCGTCCTTCTTCAACTCCGGGTGGGAACCTTGGCCCAGTGGAGGGTGGTGGTGCGGGCGGGGTCGTGTGGCAGGTAGGCCACCGGAACCCGCTGCCCCACCACCAGCGCATGACCCTTACCATCGGGAACGCGCAGGGCCGACTCGGCCTCGAAAGGCGCGCCCTCGGCAGGGTGTACCCGCAGCCGCACCACCATCACCGGGTCGTCGGCCTGGTCGGGGCGCAGGGCCAGACCTGGACTAAGCTGGGCGGCACTGGCGCCGGTGGCCTGGACGGCCAGCACCTCCGCTTCGGCCCGCAGGCCCGTTGCTACGATGTCCTCGGCTCGCTGTACTCCGGCAATGTAGTATTGCGAAGCCTGTCCGGCGGTGATGCTTTCGATGGCGACGCGCTGGGGGTTTTGGGGGTCGAGTCGCACCTGTACCACCATGCCGGGCTGAAGGGTGCCCCACTGGGTGCGCTCCAGCAGGGTGCGGGTCTGGACGGTGTAAGCCGGGCGCTCGGGGGGGTGGATTTCCAGGGTGAGCTCGAGGGCCGCGTAGATGTGGTTAACGGTGATGCCGGTGTCACGTACCGCCAATACCCGGGCAGTGGCAGGCTGACCGCTCTGGAGGAGGTCAGCGGAGTCCATCCGCCCCAAAAACCGCCCAACCCAGGCAAAAATCACGCCGGTGAGGCCCAGGGTGATGCCGGCTATGTTGAGGGCCAGCGAGGCCGCCCCCCCTGGAAGAAGGCTCCTACCACCAGCCCCACCCCCAGCAGCAGCATGAACCCGCCCAAACCGCCAAAAGCCCGCCCCATGGTGCGCATCTCGCTTCCTCTCTACTGCACTTGCCCAATGCTGATGTTGACCTGGTCGGTGCCGGTCAGGTTCTCGGGGTCGGTGACGGAAAGCCGGAGTTGCATGAGCTTGACCCCGTTGTTGTTGATGCCGTAGTCGGCAGGGGTAAAGCAGGGGAAGGGAATGCTGCCTCCGGTGGTGCAGGTCTTGGGCACAATGGTCCAGCTCTGGCTGCCGTAGGTGAGCCGCCAAACCACCGTGTACTGGCTGCTGGGAGTACCGCCGGGGTCGGTCAGGCTATAGGTAAGCCGGATGTTGCTGTTGGCCAGGAAGGAATCGTTATTCTTGGGGTTAAGGATAGTCACCACCGGCGGGCCGCTGGGGGGTGGATTGTTCACAGTGATGGTATGGGTTGCATTTCCCGGGGCTCCGTAGGGGTCGGTGGCCCGCAAGGTGATGGTGCGGGTGCCAGCGCTGGCAAAGCTGGCTGTGAATTCACAGCCGCTGCCCAGGGTATCGGCGCTGTTGCTGCTGCTCCAGCTCAGGCTGCTACAGGGCAGCTCTACCGGGAAGGCCCCGTCGCTGTCCAGGCCCCGACCCCGGAACAACAGGGTTTGTCCGACCAGGGCCGTGGTGGTGTTGGGGCTAATGATTTCGGCGGTGGGGGCCTGGTTGTTTCCGCGCACGGTGATGGAGGCCGAAGCCGTAAAGCCCAGCGCATCGCGGGCGGTGACAGTAATGGTGTGGAGCCCGGGGGAGCTAAAGTGGGCAGTCACGTTGCTACCGCTGCCCAGTACACCATCCCGGCTGGAAGTCCAGGTGACTGTGGGTGTTTCCCCATCGGGGTCGGTGACAGAAGCGCTGTAGGTAACGGACTGCTTGTAGGGGAAGCTAGCCCCGTCGGCTGGTGTGGTGATGCTGATGTTGGGTGGGCGGTTCTTGAAGATGTTGGATCTGGAGGCGCTGAAGACGGTGATGTTCTTGAAAAAGTCCCTGGCCCATTGCACCGAGACGTAGACCAGTCCACCATCGCCATAGCACCGGCCCCAGGAATTCTTCAGGATAAAGCAGGAATTCTTCAGGATAAAGTATCCGCCTCCCTGCCCACTGGGTGCAAAGGGGAGCTTTGCCTGGATTTTACTGTTCGAGAGGTAGCCCACCAGATGGATGGCATGGCCACCCCGCACATTGTCGCGATGGTCCCAAAGGAAGCCGTTCGAATCTAGATCATTCATCCCTCTAGTGACCTCCAGGGCCACCACCATGGGCCGTCCGGCTGCCAGGAGGTTGCGGATGGTGTTGAGGGGTAAGTTGTCGCCGTTTTCCCATAGCAGATACGAGCTGCTCATCTTAAAGCCCTCGTTGTTGCTGGGGGGTCTGCTGCCGCAGTAGTAGTTCCCGCCAACCTGGGTACACAGGAACTGGCTTTGATGGGTGGTATTGGAGCAGCGCTCGTTGTAGTCCAGGCAAGATCCGATGTAATCTGCTTCTTCATCGGCGGCATCATCGTCTTTCCGCTTTAGGGAGGGGTTGTAGTTCCACTGGTCTTCAAACGGCAGGCGGTAGCCGCTCTCACTGAACTTCTCGGCTACGTCGGCGGTGGGTGCGCCTTCATCGTAGTCGTCGGCGTCCCAGACGGTCTTGATCCTGTTGTAGAGGAACTGCTCCGAGAGGTTGACCCACCTCCCGTCGCGCACAGCTACAAGAGTTTCGGCTGCTGAGGTCAGGGCAAAGCCAGTGCAAGAGCCACGGCGGCCCTGGTTCTTGGTGCTGGTGGTGAAGTACTTGAGTGGCCAGTGCAGGTTCATGTACAGGCCACTATTCCGATAGTCGCACTGCCTGTTGATGCGGTCACTGCCCAGGCCGGAGCGCTCCTCGTTGGCAGGGCTGGTGGGGAAATTGGGGGGCTGGTAGGGGTCGGCCTGAGCGCTCACCCCCAGGCGTTGCTGGGTGACCCGTAGTGCCCGTTCTTCCAGCGCTTCTACCTGTCCCTCGAGCTTCTGCTCCAACTGGGCCAGCGCAGCGCGAATCTCCGCAAAGCTTTTGCCTGAGAGCGAGGCCGGGGTGGGCAGCCCAGTCTTGAGGTCATCGGGCAGGCTATCGTAGGCCTCCGTGTACAGCCCTAGCTGATTGTCTACCCGCATAAAGCGCTCATGCGAAGCCAGCAGATCGCGGAGCTTGGCGCGCGGCCCCATGGTAATCACGCTTTCGCTCTGGCCGGCGTTGTTGGTAAAGGTGATCAGGTAGTTGTCCCCTGATATCTTCTTGATGTTGGGGTCGCTCAGGTCGGGCTCTTTGAGAAAAACACCCAGACTGGGGCGTTGTTGTACCAGGTTCTGGATGCTAACTTGGTCGGCCTTGAACTGATCCTCGGCCTTCTTCTCACGGGCCTGGCGGGCCGCCTGGGACTCCCAGCGGAAATCGGGGTCTTGGCTCAGTTGCCGGAACTCCTCCGGACTGACCAGTTGGGCTCCAGCCGGAGGGGGGCTGCCATGGGCGTTTTCCGGAGTGAACACTTTTTCACCCCCACCCCCCGAACAGGCCAACAATAGGCCCATCAAGATAAACAATGACAATTTTCTGGCTCGAGTCATGGGTTCCCCCTTGCTACGGTGTATGGGTCGCACCATGACCTGAGGTTAGGAAAGTAGGCGTTGCAGGAGCGTTGCAGGGGCAGCCCCTCGGTGTTGCAAAGCCAATCGGAATGGAAATCGCGTCCTTCACAGACGTGGCTGCTTCTGCAGGCGGCCACTGTTCTGTACAAGACGAAGCTATCTTGAATTCGGATGGCTTCAAAATATGTGAAGAGCGCTCTATCGCGTTTCCCACCAATACGACGCACCGTGTGCGTCGTATTGTAGTCGGGACGGCAACAACCGCCATCCCGACTATCCGTGGGAGGCCGCTCTAACTCGACCGGATCTGCTGCCTTTGTAAGAGGAGCTGCCGCAGCTCGGGGTAGCCCTCGAGCGTTGCGGCCAGGGCCTGGACGCTCTGCCGGGTCTCTCGCTGTAGTGGGATAGCTTTGTTGGGTAGGGCCTGCGACAACGCAAGACGGAGCTCGAGCCCCTCCAGCGGGGGGGCTTTGCCGGAAGCCAAAAGTGCCTGGGCCTCCAGGAGCAAGGGCTCCAGCGGCTGGCCGAGCTGGCGGGTGGCCTCGAGGCGCACCACCAGGTTCAGGGCTTGCGGGGCCCCGCTGGGGTAGCGGGTCTGGGCCAGGGCCAGGGCTTTTTCGGGCTCTTTCTGGCGGTTGGCCAGCAGGCCCAGGTAACAAGAGACCGTAGCCTGGGCTTCGGGCAGGCTGGGGGGCTCTGCCTGAAGGGATTCGAGCAGGGCCTGGGCGGCGGGCAGGTGGCCTTCCAGCAGATAGAGCAGGGCCTGGGTGGTGCGAAGCTGGGGGGCCTCGGGCTGGAGCTGCTTTAGGGCTGCACAAACCTCCCAGGCCTGGGGCAAGGCGCCCAGGTACCCCAGCCAGGTGGCCTGGAGGGCCCGCAGGCTTACCTGCTGGTCGCGCTCGCCCAGGGCATCGGCCATGGCGATGGCCGCCTGCAACGCGCGGAGGGCAGCCCCCAGGTGGCCCGAAAGATACTCCACCTCGGCCAGGCGCCGCTTGAGGGTGCTCTGGGTGCGGGGGTGGGCGTTTTTGAAGCGGGTTTCGGCTTCCAGCAGGCGGGCACGGGCTTCGGGCAGGGCTCCGGCCTCGAGCTGCACCCGCAGCAGGTTGGTCAGGAAGGCGAAGGCCAGGGTTTCGTCCTGGAGCCGGTAGGCCAACTCGAGGGCCTGGCCCAGGGTCTGCCAGGCCTGTTCGGTCTGGTTGGCGGCCAGTTCCAGCCGGGCTCGCGCGTTGAGCGCCAGGGCGTGGTCGCGCTGCCAGGGCTGGGTGAGGCGCAGGGCCTGCTCCACCTGCTGCCGGGCCTGTTCGCTTTGACCTTGTTGCAGCAGGGGGTAGGCCAGGTCTATAGAGAGGGTTGGTATCAATTCGAAGGCGTACTGCCGGGCCGCCTCGAGGCCCTGCTCAAGGTGCCGGATGGCGCCCGCAGAATCCCCCAGCCGAAACAGCGACGAACCCAAAAGCCGCAGCGCCAGCACCCGGCTGGGGCCGTCGGGGGCGCCCTCCAGGGCTGCCTGGGCTTTGCCCCTGGCCTGCTCGTAGCGCCCCTGGTGAAACAGGAGGCGGGCCCAGGCCACGTCCAGTTCGGCTTGTTCGGTGCTGGATTGGGTGGCACCTTCCAGCAGCTCGAGTTCCTGCTGGGCCCGGGCATAGTCCAGCTGGTTCTGGTAGAGGTTGGCCAGGGCCAGGTGAACCCCAAAGGCTTCGGGGAGCCCAAGGCCCAGTTCCAGGGCCTTCCGATAATGCGCCAGGGCCTCGGGGTGGGCGTACACCTGTTCGGCGGCCTGGGCGGCCCGGATGCGCCAGCGGATGGCTTCCTGAGGCTCTTGGGCTTGCTCGAGGTGCTCGGCAATCTGGGCGGGAGGCCCGCCCAGGCGCTCCAGGCTGGCCGCCAGTTTGCGGTGTAGCAGGCGTTTGCGCTCGGGGGAAAGGGCCTCCCGCAGCGATTCAGCAAAGAGGTCATGGGCGAAACGGTAGCCGTGGGGACTGGACTCCAGGATAGCCGCTTCCAGAGCCTGCTCGAGCGCTTCTACGGCCTCCCACTCGGAGAGCGCAGTAGCCCCGCCCAGCGCGGCCAGACCGAACCCGTCTGCGGCCAGACAGGCGGCCTCCAAGAGCCGCCGGGCACCCTCCCCCAGGTTTTCCACCCGGCGCAGTACGGCCTCTCGAACGCTTTTGGGAATAGGCAACTCCCGATAATCGCTGGTTTCCTGGTCAAACGGCGTTTCCCAGCCGCCCCCCTGATTGATCTGTAGCAGGCCCGACTCGAACAGGGTTTTGAGGGTTTCCAGCACAAAAAAGGGATTGCCTGCGGTGGCCCGGTAAAGCCTTTGGGTAAAAATCTGCCCCTCGGGGGAACCCGACATCCGCCGCACCAGCTCGAGCATCTGCGCTGCGTCGAGGGATTGTAGCTCGAGTTCCAGGCCAGGCCCCAAGGCGTGGAGCTGCCGAAGCAGGCGCTCGGCCTCGGGTCGTAGCTCGCCTTTGCGGTACGTACCCAGAAACCGATATGCCTGACCCCGTTCGTGCAGCCGCTGAAGGGCAAACATGAGCAGTTCCAGGCTTTGCAGGTCGAAAAACTGGAGGTCGTCGAACACCAAACCGCTGCCGTCACCGAGGGCGTGCTCCAGAAAGACCCCATAGGCTTCGTACAGGCGTAGGCGCTCGTCGGGGGCCCTGAGGGGTGGGGGTGGAGCGTCCTCCAGTTCCGGCACCAGTCGGGCCAGCTCGAGGCGTACCCAGGGAGCCGGCCCAGGGCCCGGCAGGGTTTGCCACTGTTCGCGGATGGCTCGGCTCAGGGTCGCAAAAGGCAGGCTGGCATCGGGGGGGCGGCCCTGGTGGAGCAGGGGCCGACCCTTGTGCAGCATGAACTCACGCAGCAAGCGGGTCTTGCCCACCCCCGCCAGACCACCCAAGAGCACCCACCGTCCGCCGGCCCAGGCAGTCTCTATCTGCTGCCAGACCTGTTCGCGCCCCACCAGGGGCGGGTGCAGGGGGAAGGCAGGGGCCGGGGTTTGTGGTGTAGCCGGGGCGGGTTTCAGGGTCTGTGAGCTGCGAATCTGCTGGGCCAGATGCAGGGTCTCGGGTAGGGGTTCCAGCCCCAGTTCCTGCCTGAGGGTTCCCCTGAACTGCTCGAAGCGCTCCAGCGCCGCCTCGCGCTCTCCCAGCAGATAATGGAGCCGCATCACCTCGCGCTGGTGGCGCTCTTGCAGGCTGTCCTGGGCCAGCAGTTGCAGGTGAATCTCCAGCGCCCCCCGCCAGTCCCCCCGGGTCTCGAGGTTCTCGGCCTGGTACAGGAGGGCCCGTTGCCACAGGCGGCCCAGCTCCTCGCGTTGAAGCTCGAGCCACTCCCCAAACCCGTTGGCTCCGGGCAGCTCGAGCTCTTCTAGCAAAGCGCCCCGGTATAGTTTGAGGGCCTTTTCGCTCAGACCTTGCTCAACCAGCTCCCTGAACTGGGCCACATCGGTCTGGAGGGGGCCCGCCAAACTGACCTCGGTGTTGCCAACCTGCAGGCAGTCCCTAAGCGCGGTCTCGCGCACCCGGAATAGCTCCCGCCGTAGGTTGCGCCGCGCACTTTCCTCGTCGTTTTCGCTCCAGAACAACCCCGCCAGCTTGCTGCGGGGGGTGGGGCCCTCCAGGGCCAGGTAAGCCAACAACTCCAACAGCTTTTTGGTGGGCAGGGTGACAACCTGGCCATCCAACCACATCCTCGACTGTCCCAGCAGGTGTAAAACGAGTCCCGGTGGTTGGGGCAAAGTATCCAGCATGATTCATCAACTCGAGGAGTGAGTAGGGATCGAGTACATCGGTGGTTTGTGCATAAGCCAGCTTTCCGAGGTTTGTAATGTGAGTCTAGAACGGCGCTTCCCGGCTTTATAGCAGCGAAGAAACCTTTTATTTAGGGAACCGCCCCTGTCGAACCACCTCGGCCAGCACCTCCGGCAACTCCCAGGCAGCCAGGTCGAAGGTAACCTGGCCATAATCATAGGGAACCTTCAAAAAGCGGTGGAGCACCTCCCCGTGAATGTCATCTTCCAGAATGAGTACGTCGGCCCCAGGCTCACCCCCCAGGCTCAAGCCCACCGAACCGGGGTCGTAGACTACCCCTTTGTGCACCACCCGGCGAAAGGGGATGTGCTTGCCCGCGACCACCGCATAGCGCGAGCGGATGCTTTCCAGCATTTTCAAAATTTCTGCCGGATGTGCATCGTTGAGATCTATCTTGTGTTCGGGATCCTCTGGCGAGCCGTGAAACACCATCAGGCGGCCCCCGGGGGTTTCGTAGCGGTGGCGCGAGCGCAGGTTGCGCAAAAAATGCATCTCGCGGGCGCCCAGTTGTTCGCGGGTCCAGACGATGGTGGTCTCGGCAATGCCTTCGCGGGCAGGGGAGGGAAGAGCATAGGCTACCCGCAAGTCGGCGGCCCCCGGTACGCAGGGGATGCCTTCCTTATCGAGCTTGCGGATTACCTGGCGTGGATGCGGGCCATAACCCACCAGATCCCCCACGGCCAGCACCTGATCAATGCCCTCTTTGCGTAGAGCCTCCAGCACCGCTTCAAGCGCCGGCAGATTGGCGTGAATTTCAGCGATGATCCCTAGCCGCATGGCTGTTTCATTTTGCCATGAAAAAGTCAAAGAGGAGGCTCATTTGGCCTTCACCGAAGCGGGGATGCTGTTCGGGCTATATGTTCAGGCTTTTTTCAACCGGGCGGCGTATGCTTTAGCGGTGCAGTTCTGGCTTCCTCTTCTTTTGGGTGTAGCGCTCGCGCTCTGCCTGCCGCCCGCACCGCTGGGCTTCCTGGCCCCGCTGCCCCTGATCTGGCTCCTGACGCGGGGGGGCTTTCGCTTTGGCTTGCTGGCCGGAATTGGCTTCTGGGCGGTGCATCTGGTCTGGCTACCGCTTAGTTTTGTGGTGCTGTTTGAAACGCCCTGGGGTGCGGTGCCCTATCTTCCGCTGGTCTTGATCAAGGCCGCTATCTGGGGGGTTGTGTTTGGCCTGACCCGGGGCAAACCCCTTGCCAGGGCGGGGCTGTGGGTGGTGCAGGAATACCTTACCTCCTTGGGGGAAATTGCTTTTCCGTGGGGCTTTTTGGGCTATGCGCTGGTGGACGCGCCGGGGCGGGTGGTTGCCAGCCTGGGCGGAGTCTACCTGCTTTCGCTTTTGGTGTTGGGGGTGGCACTCGGTCTGTACTTTTCCGGAAAGCGTGCCCTGGGAGAGCGCGTGGTTTTTTCTTTTCACAGCCTGGGGTTGCTGGGTACGCTGTTGTTTTGGGGAGGGTTATGGATCCTGCCCCTGCCCGCTACGCAGGGGAGCTTGACCGCCCTGCTGGTGCAGGGCAACATCAACCCCTTGCGAAAGCTCGAGGGCCTCTCTGCCGAACAAACCTACCTGGAACTTACCCTCGAGGGCCTGCAAGCCCATCCCGAGGCCCAGGTTGTAATTTGGCCCGAGACAGCAGTAGCAAGTTTCCCCCCCGAGTTGCCGGCTTTGCTGGGTAGCCGAGAGCTTTTGAGTGGCCTCGAGACCGGCTTCACCAACCGGGCAGTGCGGGTAGTGGGGGAGCAGATCACCCACTTCTACGACAAAAACCGGCTGGTACCTTTCGGAGAGAACTTTCCCTGGAGCGAAGCCCTGCGCCCGGTGTATCGCTTCTTTTTCCGGGCTTTTGGCTTCGATGGCGATCTGGGCAGCCGCACGCCCGGCACGGCCTATACGCCCCTGGACAAATACGGTGCTTTTATTTGCTATGAATCGGTCTTCCCAGCGGTGGCGCGGAGGCTGGTTTTGAACGGTGCAGAGGTTTTGGAGCTCGGCTCCAACGATGCCTGGTATGGCCCCAGCTTTGGGGGTTTGCAACACTTCCAGATGGGCCGCCTGCGGGCTGTCGAAACCGGTCGCTGGTTGCTCCGGGCCGGCAACGATGGTGTAACCGCCATCATAGACCCCTATGGCCGGGTTACGGCCCGCATTCCCCAGCGCGAGGCCGGCTTTCTGGCAGGGCAGTTTGCTATGTTGCAGAGCCGGACGCTGTATGTGCGCTGGGGGGATTGGGCGGTGGTGTTGGCGGGGGTTTGGGGTATGCTCGGCTTGCGAATCCGTGCAAAAGGCACTATAGTTTAGTCTTGCTGGCGAGTATGCCAGAACTTTTGCCCGCGTGCCGGGATGGCGGAATTGGTAGACGCACCCGACTCAAAATCGGACGGTTAACAGCCGTGTGGGTTCGAGTCCCATTCCCGGCACCAATCAGCACCGCTAGTGGAGGCATGCAGTGGAAATTCTTCAAAACATCCTGATTTTTCTATACATCGCCGTGGCCGGATTTCTGGTCTACCTGGTGCTTTCGCAAGAACCCAAACAGGGCGCCGGCGATATGTTTGGCGGCTCGACCGACCTCTTCAGTACCCGTGGCGTAACGGGCGGTCTCTACCGCATCACCGTGGTTCTGGGCGCCATCTTCGTGATTCTGGCCTTTTCGTTCCGGTTTTTTAACCGGTAAGCGGTTGGTTAAATCCCTCACCCAAAAGAGCCCTTCAGCCGTGCTGGAGGGCGTTTTCATGTTGGAGCAGTGGAACACTGGTGTAAACCCATCCACCGTTTGGTGGATGAATTCCAGGCACAAATTCACCCACAAGCCCTTGACAGCCGCAGGATGGCTTTATAGCTTTGTACCAAGTCCATACTCGCCCAGGTTCTTCCCCTGAAGCAGCGAGGGTGGTGAACTGTAAGAAATCAGGAGGCTTGAAATGAAGAAACTGCTAGTCTTAGGAATGCTCGCCCTGGCCGGGTTGGCGCTGGCCCAGCCCAAGGTGTTCAAGGGCACCGAGCCGGGCCGGGCGGGGGGTGCCTACCGCATCACCTCCATCTCCGACCCACGTACCTGGAACCCCTTTGTAGCACGGGAGACTTCCTCAACCGACATTATTGCCCTCTTTTTGCCCTACCTGACGACCTATGACCCCTATACCCAGGCCCCGGAGGGCAGGCTGGCTAAGTCGTGGGAAGTCCGTAACAACGGCTTGACCGTGATTTTCAAGCTGCGTGAAGGGGCCAAGTGGTCCGACGGACAGGCCATCGACGCTGACGATGTGATTTTTAGTGCCACCGTCCACGCCGATCAGCGGGTCAACTCCAACTCGCGAAGCAGCTTCATCCTCGATGGTCAGCCGATCCGCTGGACCAAGGTAGACCAGTTTACGGTGCGGGCCGACTTCCCCAAGCCCTATGCACCGGCCCTCATCCAGGGTTGGTATATCGTGCCCGAGCACGTTTTTGGTCCGGCCTATCGCGCAGGTGTGCAGCAACTTCAGGCGCTATGGAATCTGGACACCCCAGCAGCTCAGGTGGTCTCGGGCGGCCCCTTCAAGCTGGATAGCTACGTCAAGGGTGAGCGGGTGGTGCTGGTGCGCAACCCCAACTACTGGGGGGTGGATGAACGCAATAACCCGGTGGCCTACCTCGAGCGCTACACCTTCCAGATTGTGCCCGACCTGAACGCCCAGCTTGCGCGCTTCCTGGCCGGGGAGGCTGATACCTTTGCAGCCGCTAACGCCGACCAGGTGGCGCAGGTTTTGGAACGCATCCGCGCTAATCGCCTGCGGGCCGAAATCTTCCCCAACGTAGACGTGACGCTGGGCACCAACTTTATCGTTTTCAACTGGAACCACAAGGACTCCTTCAAGGAAAGCCTGTTCCGTCAGGTTAAGTTCCGCCGGGCCATGGCCCACCTGATGGACAAGAAGTCCATGATCGAGGTGGCCCTGGGCGGCTTGGGTCAGGCTCAGTGGAGCCCCATCTCCATTCCCAACAAAGCCTTCTTCACCGACGATGTGGCCAAGTTCGAGTTCAGCCCGCAGAAGGCTGTGCAGCTCCTGGCCGAACTGGGCTTCCGCAGCAAAAACCGCGATGGCTGGTTGGTGAACGCCCAGGGTAAGGTGCTGGAGTTCAACCTGGTGACCAACCAGGGCAACAACGTACGCGAGCGCATTGCCCAGATCTTCCGTGACGAAGCCCGCAAGGTAGGGGTCAAGGTCGAATACCGCCCCATCGACTTCAACGAGCTGGTGCGTCAGCTGACCAGCCCCGCCGCCGATGGCACCCGCGATTTCGATGCCATTCTGATCGGCCTTACTGGCGGCATCGAACCTGCCTTCAGCCGCAACGTGTGGGAACTCAACGGCTCGCTGCACGCCTGGAACCTGGGCACCGGTGGTAAAAACCCGGCCAAGGTGGAGGCCTTCGAAGTGCTCATCGATACCTTGATGAAGCGCGGTGCTACCACCCTCGACCAGGCCCAGCGTCGTCAGATTTACGTGCAGTTCCAGAAGGTGGTGGCCGAGAACCTGCCGCTCATCTATACCGTGGCCCCGGCCTACAACCCGGCCCGCCTGACCCGACTGGGTGGTATGTTCCCCAAGGAGCAGATCAACTCTATTAACGGACAGGCCCCCTATATCGAGACCATTTTTGCCAAGGAGTAAATGCCTTCGGGGGCAAGGGGTGGCAGGCCACCCCTTGCCTTCATGCTGAGGTTCTATGTTTGGCTACGTTGTACGAAGGCTACTCCAGCTAATCCCTACCTTCTTTGGGGCCACCCTGCTGGCCTTTCTGGTGATCCAGCTCGCGCCGGGCGATTTTGTAACCCGGCTCGAGCTCGACCCCACCCAGGATCGTGAATCTATTGCCAACCTGCGCCAACAGTTGGGCCTTGACCAGCCCCTGCCGGTGCAGTACGCCAAGTGGCTATCCGGCATTCTGCAAGGCTACCTGGGCCTATCGCTCTCGTATAAATCCGATGTGTGGAGCGTAATTGGTCAGCGCATCCTGAACTCTATGGTTCTGGTGGTGCTGGCCACCCTGATGATCTATCTGATCGCCATTCCCATTGGGGTGTACTCGGCCATCCGCAAGTACACCTGGCCCGACCGAACCTTCACCGTCTTGGCTTTTTTGGGTCTGGCCATCCCCAACTTCTTTTTCGGGCTCATAATGCTCTTTTTGGCAGTTTGGCTCTCCGATCTTACCAATATGCGTATTTTGCCTATTGGTGGTATGACCAACGAGTTTCTTCACCTGGGTAACATGACCCGGGCGGCCCAGATACTCTTTCCGCCGGCCCTGATCGGCACCCTGGTTTTTGCCGGGATGTTCTGGTGGCGTGTGCAACGCAAGCAAGCGGCCACGTTTGGCATCTGGGTGGGGCTGGTGCTGTTTGGCATGAGCGCTTTGCTGATGCTCTGGCCGTTGTTGCAAGGGCCGGGCTTGCCTGAACGGCTGCCCTATACCGAGTCACCCCTTTGGGCCAGGGCCACCAACGTGCTCTGGCACGCCTTCCCGGTGGTCATTGTGGTGGGCACTTCGGGCCTGGCTGGCCTCATGCGTGTCATGCGCGGCCAGATGCTGGACGTCCTCTCGCAAGACTACATTCGAACGGCGCGGGCCAAGGGTTTGAACGAGCGGGTGGTGATTTACAAACATGCCCTGCGCAACGCCGTCATCCCCTTCATTGCCGGGATAGGGGGGTTGTTGCCGGGCCTGATTGGGGGTGCTGGACTGGTGGAGGTCACCATGGCCTGGCCGGGCATTACCCCCGCGCTTCTTGAGGCAATCTCGGCCATTGACATCTATGTGATTATGGGTCTCATTACCATCACCACCGTCTTGCTGATGATTGGCAACGTGGTTTCGGATCTGCTCCTGGCCTGGGTAGACCCGCGCATCCGCTACAGCTAGGGGGAACGTGCATGATTCGAAGAGTGCAAATGAAAGCCACCCCTCAGGCCAACCGGAGTTTTTTCCAGCAAGCCTGGATTCGCTTTAAGCGGCATCCTCTGGCTCGCCTGGGTGCAGCAGTTCTGCTGGTGTTTTACCTGGGAGCCCTGTTTGCCGACTTCCTGGCACCTTATCCAGAAGAGAAGAGCTTCCGCGATTTCTCTTTTGCCTCACCCACCCAAATTTATTGGCGTGACGAAAACGGAAGGTTGACCCGGCCCTATGTGTGCGCTGCCGAGCGGCGCCGGAACCTCGAGACCTTCAAGGTCGAGGTCATCACCGACTGCGAGAAGGGTCGCTACCCTATTTATTTCTTCGTCCAGGGTGAACCCTATCGTTTTCTGGGGCTTATTTCCACCGACCTGCGCCTGATGGGGGGCCCCTGGCTGCTGGAAGACCAGGCCAAACTCTTTTTGTGGGGTACCGACGACTTTGGCCGCGATGTGTGGGGTCGCATCTGGTTTGGGGCCCGCATCAGCCTGACCATTGGTATCTTTGCGGTGGCCCTGGCTCTTTTGATCGGCATCCTGATGGGTAGTATTTCTGGCTTCTACGCTGGCCGACCGGTTACTTTTAGTATCGGGCTATTGAACCCTCGCTTCTGGGAGTTTGTGCGGGGTAGCCGCCCGCTGGATCATCTGCTGGCGCTTGTCGGTCTGGTTTTGATGGCGGCCTTGCTTTGGGGAATGGGCCAGGGTTACGAGCGCTACATTCGGCCCGATCTTCAGCGCGTTAGCACCCTGGCCCTAGGGGGTCTAGGCTTGGTGCTGGGTCTGGTGGGGCTGGGTGTGCTGATGTACTTCCTGGTCTGGCGTAGTCATCTGGCAAGGGCCCTGCTCTGGCTTTCGGCCTGGGGGGGGATGGCCTGGCTGCTGTGGATTACGGTCTGGGGCTTCTGGCAGAGCAGCCGGGGTCTGGAAGCCATCATCGCGGGTTTGATTGGCGCAGTGCTGCTGGGGGCTATTGGGTATATCCTGCTCTGGCCACGCATCGAACTGGATCTGGATACCATCATCATGCGTGCAGTGGAGGTGCTGGCGGCCATTCCTGATTTGTTCTTGCTGATCATCCTTTCGGTGCTCATCCCCATGGAAGTGCCGCCTGCGGTGCGCTTTGTGCTGGTGGTGACCATTCTCTCCTTTGTGAACTGGGGCGGGCTGGCCCGCATTATTCGCAGCCAGGTGCTACAACTGCGCGAGATGGAGTTTGCTCAGGCGGCTCAGGCCCTGGGAGCCGGAGATGCCCGGATCATCATTCGACACGTGCTGCCAGGAACCTACACCTACTTAATCGTTGCGGTCACGCTGGCCATTCCTGGTTTCATCCTGGGCGAGTCGGGCCTCTCCTTCCTGGGGCTGGGCATCCAGGAACCGGCCACCTCCTGGGGGCTGATGCTTTCCAAGGCCCAGGCTACCGGCATCACGGCCTTTAGCGAGCGGCCCTGGCTTCTGATTCCGGGGTTTTTTATCCTGCTGGCGGTGCTGGCCTACAATTTCATGGGGGACGGTTTGCGCGATGCCCTCGACCCTCGCACCAAAGTGTAGGGCGATGGTTTTTGATGAATGTGGCCTCGAGGGCGATATAATGTCGCAACCTGCTGTTGCAGTGATTAGGAGTGGGAATGGACGAGAAACGGTTGGTGGATGTTACAGACCTGAAGGTTCACTTTTTCACCGACGACGGGGTGGTTAAGGCCGTAGACGGCGTGTCTTTCCACATTGACAAAGGCGAGACCCTGGCGGTAGTGGGCGAATCGGGCTCAGGGAAGTCGGTTGCCAGCCTGGCCATGATGCGCCTGATTCCCAACCCCCCCGGCAAGATAGTTGGTGGGCAAGTGCTTTTTAGGGGCAAAGATGGCAAAACCCGGGATTTGGTCAAGGAAGATGAGGCTACCATGCGCAAGATTCGTGGCAACGACATTGCCATGATCTTCCAGGAGCCCATGACCAGTCTCAACCCGGTGTATACCGTGGGCGACCAGATTGCCGAGGCCATTGTGCTGCACCAGGGTAAGAGCAAGAAGGAAGCCCTGGATCAGGCCGCCGAGATGCTTGATCTGGTCGGCATCCCCGAACCTAAAAAACGCCTGTCCAACTACCCCCACCAGATGTCGGGTGGGATGCGTCAACGAGTCATGATCGCCATGGCGCTCTCCTGCAATCCCTCCCTCCTCATTGCCGACGAGCCCACCACCGCTTTAGATGTGACCATTCAGGCCCAGATTCTGGAACTTATGAACAAGCTGCGGGAAGAGATTGGCATGAGCATCCTGTTCATTACCCACAACCTGGGTGTAGTGGCCGAGATGGCCGACCGGGTGGTGGTGATGTACGCGGGGCGGGCGGTGGAAGAAGCCGATGTGGTGCCCACCTTCAAAAAGCCCCTGCACCCCTACACCATGGGTCTTTTGAACTCGGTGCCCCGGCTCGATCTGGCGGCTACCCACCAACAGCGCCTGGAGGCTATTCCAGGCAATGTACCCAACCCGCTCAACCTGCCCCAGGGCTGTGCCTTCCACCCGCGCTGCAAATTCTTCAAGCCGGGCCTGTGTGACCAGGACATTCCAGTCTTGCAAGACGCCGGCAACGGTCACATGGTGCGTTGCGTGCGCTGGGCCGAGATTCAAAAAGGTGAGGTGGTGGGAGCATGAGCGCGGTTGTTCCTGAGACCACAACGGCTAACCTGGTTGAGGTGACCCATCTCAAGAAGTGGTTCCCTATTCGCGGGGGGATTCTTTCCCGGGTAGTGGCCAATGTTAAGGCAGTCAACGATGTGAGCTTTGGCGTGAAGAAGGGCGAGGTGCTGGGCTTGGTAGGGGAGTCCGGTTCGGGCAAGACCACCGTGGGCCGTACCATCCTGCGCCTGATTGAACCCACTGAGGGAACCATCAGCTTCCAGGGGCAAGACATCACGCACATTCCCAAGAACCAACTCCGCTCCTATCGCCGCAAGATGCAGATTATCTTCCAGGATCCGTTTGCCTCGCTCAACCCGCGCATGACCGTGGGTGATATCATTGCCGAGCCGCTGGTCATCCACAACCTGGAAGGTTCCGCCCAGGCCCGCAACGACCGCGTGGCCGAACTGCTGCAACTGGTGGGCCTCAACCCCGACCACGTGCGCCGCTACCCCCACGAGTTTTCGGGCGGACAGCGTCAGCGTATTGGGATTGCCCGTGCCTTGGCCGTACGCCCCGAGTTCATCGTGGCGGACGAGCCGGTCTCGGCTCTGGACGTCTCGATTCAGGCCCAGGTGGTTAACCTGTTGCAAGATCTCAAAGAGCAGCTGGGCTTGACTATCCTATTCATCGCCCACGACCTGGCGGTGGTGGAATATATCTCCGACCGCATCGCGGTAATGTACCTGGGTAAGGTGATGGAGCTGGCCCCCTCGCGTGACCTGTACCTGAAGCCGCGCCACCCCTACACCGAGGCCCTGCTATCGGCCATCCCTACCCCCGACCCCACCATCAAGCGTGAGCGTATCGTGCTGCAGGGAGACATACCCAGTCCTATCAACCCGCCCTCGGGCTGTGTCTTCCGTACCCGTTGCCGCTACGCGATTGCCGAGTGTGCCAACACCGTGCCCGAACTCAAAGAAGTCTCGCCCGGCCACTTCAAAGCCTGCATTCGCGACGACATCCCGGGCCTGAGTTAGGCGATGGTGCCAGACAGGCTACCGTTAAACCAGACACCCCAGCCAAAGCTGGGGTTTTTGATTTGATCAAGTGTTTTTTTTACTTGCTGAGGTCAGCTTGGAAAGGGTCGAACCGGGTATTCCTCGAGGTACAGGTTATTCGAAGCTCGTTGGGCCAATGACCCGAATTGCAATGCCGGTTGCAATGATTCCAAATTGCATTACATTAAGCCCCGCTTAAGGCATACAACACAGCCCCAGTATTTGGGCCTGTTTAGCATGGGGCATGCTTTTCAGGCACTTATATGTTGTTATCCTGGCTGTACTGTTGGCCGGATGCGGCAACACAAAATCCAATCCGAACCCCCCTGGCGATATTCCCATCACTTTCACTGGCAACTGGTCAGACCCCAAAACCTGGCAGGAGATGGGGCGAGCCAAACCGGTTGAGGGCGATGCCGTGACCATTCCGGCGGGCCGACGGGTGATCCTGGACGAGAGCACGCCCGACTTGGCGGGGTTGACGATTTTGGGAGAACTCGAGTTTGCCCGCCGTGACCTCAGTCTGACCGCCGACTGGATTATGCTGCACGGAGCCCTCAAGATTGGTAGCGAGACCGAGCCCTTCGCGCAGAAGGCCACCCTCACCCTCAACGCTGCTAATCCCAACGAAAATCTGATGAACATGGGCACGCGAGGCATTTTGCTGATGGGGGGCCAGTTGTTGCTCTACGGCCAGCGGCCCAACCCGACCTGGACAAAAATCGCCGAACACGCCGCGCAGGGCGCGACCACCTTGAGGCTCGAGGACAGCGTGAACTGGGCTGCGGGTAGTCAGGTGGTGCTGGCCCCCACCGACTTTTTCCCGCATAACAACCTTAATAACCCCGACCCCCGTGCAGTTGCCACTGAACTGCTGGAAGTTGGCAGCCAGACGGGAAACAGTCTCACCCTGAAAACCGGCCTACAAAAACCGCGCTGGGGCAAACTGCAATACGTGGGCGCCTCTGGCATGACCCTTACACCCACCAGTGCCATCACCAACCTGGTGCTTGACGAGCGGGCGGCGATAGGAAACCTCAGCCGTAACATTGTGATCCAGGCTGCGGACGACACCCTCTGGCGTGAACAGGGTTTTGGGGCTCACATAATGGCTATGGCGGGCTCAGTGCTCAAACTGGACGGTGTGGAACTGCGCCGGGTGGGCCAACTGTTCCGCCAGGGGCGCTACCCCATTCACTGGCACATGCTGAGCTACGACGAGAGCACCGGGGCCGAACTGGGTGATGCCACCGGGCAGTTCGTGCGGAACAGCTCTATCTGGAATTCGGTCAACCGCTGTGTGACCATCCACGGCACCAACGGGGTCACCGTTTCCAACAACATATGCTATGGCATCCTGGGACATGCGGTCTTTTTGGAAGATGCGGTAGAGCGTCGAAATGTATTGGAAAACAATCTGGTGCTACAGGTGCGCCAACCGCCGCGTGGGAATGCGGCCCCTGCCATTTGTACCCGAATGGTGAATGGGCAGCGCGATTGCCGTATCCTGGGCCACGATGGCGAACCCACGGGCTTCTGGCTGACCAACCCCGACAACATTGTGCGCGGCAACATCGTGGGTGACTCGGAGGGCAAAGGCTTCTGGCTGGCCTACCCCAAGAGTTCGCTGGGCTTAAGCCAGAGGGTCAACCTACGCCCCGATCGAATGGCCTTTGGGGTGTTTGCTGATAATGTGGCCCACAGTAGTCTGGAGGGCATTCACATTGACAACGTGCCTACCAGGGCCGATCCCGGTCAGGTCGAGGTCAACAAGTACATTCCCATGCGCGAGGATTACAACCGCGCAGTAGAGGTGGACTACGATTTCAATAAGTGGCTGCGCTTCCGATTGGAGCGCATCACTGTCTACAAAAACGGCACCAGTTGGGGCAGCGGAGCCTTTTGGAACCGGGTGAGTTGGCCCGACTATGTAAACTGGGTTTCTGCCGACAACACTGGGGCTTTTTTTGCAGGGGCTGGCGATAACGGGCGCATCACCGACTCACTGATTATCGGGCAAAGTTTAAACAACGCCACCCCGTTGCCCAACCGCAACGACCCGCAAGTGGCGCTGGCCAGCTACCACTCCACCTTTGACATAGACAACAACGTCATCGTGAACTTTCCCTTTGTGCCCAGGGTGCCAGGTAGTGGGGCATTCAAGACCGATGACTACTACACGAGAGGGATCGACAAAGGGCTGGTGCGCAACCCTGACAACCGTCTGATTAACTCCGACCCTGGCTACCGGGTGCCGCCCCCTTCGCTGGCCCCCGAGCAGTACCCACGTGCAAACGAAAACTGGACGCTGGCCGGGGCGCTTTGGGATCCCCACGGCTACTGGGGGCCGAAAGGCAACTTCTGGGTGTTTGATGTGCCCTTCCTAACCCATGGCGATGTGTCGGGTCAGATCTGCACCGATGTGAGGCCCACTGCGCTGGGCCTGGGTGTGACCCCCGGCACTAAGAATGGGGCTAGTTGCAATGGGCAATACTACGGCGTGGGCGACTACCTTACAGATTTTGATACCCGCCGCTACAACTTCAAACACCCCATCGAGGTCAGCCGTCGTGACCCCGCAAATGTGCAGACCGAGGTGGGACGCTGGACGGTGGCTGATGGCAACATTTCAGGCAAGCTGGGCAACATGCGGAGCTTTGCCGCTCGAACGGGTGGCTACTACTTGCTGCGTTTTCCCAGCCGGGCCGGTACAGGGTACGACCTGCCGAAGTGGGTTGAGCTCGAGATTACCAATGCCTTCCGCGATTCGGACTGGTTCGTCCTCGCCGTGAGCTTGGAAGGCTCGGTTCCGCTGGACAAGAGTGTGTACATGGTACCGGCCTATCAATCTAGTCCCCGGCGCGACTTCACGCCGGCGGGCAGCCTGGCCGAGGTGGTGGCCTCGGGGGGTGACAAATACTGGCGCGACCCTGCACAGAACCTGTTGTGGCTCAAGATTGTAGGTGGGCTCAAACACCGCGACTTTGACCAGGCGGTGCAGAACAACCCCAACTCAGATTTTGCCCTCTATGGGTCGGTGCGGCTGTTTGTAAATCGTTAATTGTGGTTTTTGAGGCACGAGGCGGCAACGCGCTTGGTCTTGCGCCTTTTTACTCCGTTGGTCGGTTGCAACCCAGGCTCGGTATAAATCCAAAAACGCAAAGACCCGCTTGGTTAGGGCTATTACCTCAAAAATCGGTCAATGCGCTCTCACCTCGCCTCAATGGTGGGGTGATTTACTGGCTTATATGCGAATAAAACTATCGCTGCTGGCTATGATGCTATTTGGTATGGCTCAGGCTCAAGAAACGGTGATTTATCGGGGCTTTGCCGAACTACGACAGCTGCAAACCCTGCCGCAAAATGAGTGGACCTGGGAGCCAGGCGAGACCCTGTTCCAGAGCCTGGTGCCGGGAACCCTGCGTCTGATAGGGGTAACCGAGCAGTCGCGCCGGGTGCAGGTGGCCGCCCAACAAAGCCCCCTGGCTGCCTATGTGGGCAAGGAGGTGCAGTTTTACTGGGAGGGTCAGTGGCGCAAGGCCACCCTGGTGAGTGCCGAGCGGAACCTGTATCTGTACGAGGGCCGTTACCTGGTAGGGCTACCTGGAACGGTGGCCTATCCCGACCCCGGCGGATTTAGTGCTGTTACTGGCCCAAAAGTGATCTTTCGCTATCAGGGGGGTGGCTCGGGAACGCTGGCCTATCTGACTCGAGGCCTGACCTGGAACCTACGCTACACGCTGGAGGATGGCGAGCTGACCGGCTGGGCGACCCTGACCAACGGACTGGGCCGCACCGTGCGCCTGGGCCGCACCGACCTGGTAGCCGGGAGTGTGCCCTTGCTGGAAGGGGGGTTCAGTGTGCCTGCGCCCCGCCCTGAAACCCGGATGTTGCAGGCCGCCCCTGCCGCTGCGGAGGTGGCGGACGCCGAGTTTGTGGGAGAAGCAGCAGGCACCTACCGCTACCGTTTGCCGGAAGAGGTGACGCTCGAGCCCGGCCTGACCGAGCTACCTTTTATTCGCACCCGGGTGCAACCGGTCTATTTGTGGCGCTTGCAAACCGGCTTCAGTACCGAACGCGAGCTGGCTTTTGTGCGGGGTTTTCGTTTTGCGGCCCCGGAAAACCTGGCCGCCGGGGTGGTGAGCGTCCGCGAGCAAGGGGTGTTTGTGGGGCAGGCGGCCACCGGCGATACGGCCAAAGGCAACCAGGTCAACCTGATGCTAGGTCCTGACCCCGAAGGCAGGGCCACCCGGCAGGTGGAGCAACAGGCCCGCAACCGCTTCCGGGTGACCACCCGGGTGCAAAACCCCAAGTCCTATGCGGTGGAGGTCGAAATTCAGGAGTTCATGCCCCAGCCCTTCACGCTGGAAGGGGAGGGCCTCGAGCGCATCCCCGAGGGCTACCGCCTGCGCTTCACCCTGGCCCCCAATCAGAGCCGTTCATACACGTACACCCTGATTTTGCAGCAACGCTAGACCGCCCACATTTTCGTAGCCTTGCGCACCGAGCCTCGAGGCCGACCAAAGACGCATCGCTCGAGGGGCCTGCCTCGGCCCATTTCTGGCATCCTATACCCGGTGGGACCGTCTCAGGCGGGCCCTCTAGATGGGAACCGTTTGCCCTACCCTGGGACGCTTGCAGCCCTGGAAGGGCTATGCTACCCTTCCAGCATGAAAAAGCTACTGGGCGTGCTTTTGCTGGGTGTGGGGCTGGTCTGGGCGCAGCCTCTGGGCAGCGTGGCCATGGTCTTCAGCGAGGGGGCCAAAACCGACCCTACCTTTAACGGGGTGGCCTACGGCGGGGCGCAGCGAACGGTACAGCAGTTTGGGGGGCGTCTCTTCGACTTCGAACCCACCGACCCCTCGCAGATTCCGGGGGCGGTGCGCCGCTTTGCCGCCGAGCGCTTTGACCTCATTATTGGCCTGGGTTTCGCCACCGAACCCGGCATTACGGCTGCAGCACGTGAATTCCGCGATCAGCGCTTCGCCTTGATCGACACCGCCACCGATGCCCCCAATGTAGCCTCGTATGTATTCCGCGAGAACGAGGGCACCTTTCTGGTGGGCTACATTGCAGGAAGGCTCAGCCAGACCGGCGTGGTGGGCTTTGTGGGGGGAATGGATATTCCCCTCATCCACAAGTTTGAGGTGGGCTACCGCGAAGGGGTGCGGCGGGCCTGCCCGGCGTGCCGGATGGTGGTGAACTATGTGGGCAACACCCCCGCGGCCTTCTCCGATCCGGCCCGGGCCAAGGAGATAGCCGCCTTCCAAAAGTCGCAGGGGGCCGACATCATCTATGCTGCAGCCGGGGCCTCGGGGCTGGGGGTGTTTGACTACGTCAAGCAGACCCGTTGTATCAAGGCTGCCGAACTACCTCGAGGCTTGCGCTTCCGCAGCAACCCCTTCGCTGCCGTGCCCAAGTACGAGGCCTACACCCGTGAGTGCGCCGGAGATACCCGGCCCATGTTCTTTATTGGGGGGGACGGCAACCTGAACTTTTTAGGCGACACCGACAACAACCCGGCCACTTTGAACCACGCCCTTACCTGCATGCTCAAACGGGTGGATGTGGCCGCCCAGCGCGCGGTGGAGTCGGTGGCGCGCGGTAGCTTTCAGGGCGGCCTGGTGAGCCTGGGTCTGCGGGAAAATGGGCTGGGCTATGCCCTCGATACCTATAACCAGGCCCTGTTGCCCGAAAGCCTTCGCCGCGAAGTGAACGCCATTCGGCAAAGCATTGTTGCGGGCCGGATTGTGGTGCCGGACAAGCGCTAAGCACCGTACGGAACCCAGATATTCTTGACCTGGGTGGCCTGGCGCAGGATTTCGTCGGTGTTGGGTAGGGGGCCGCTGGGGAGCAACATCCAGGTGCGCTTCATGTTCCCGGCGCTGGCCCGCTCGACCAACGCATGTCCGGCCTGGGGCCCGGCGTACCAGACGGCGTCCACGTCGTCGTGTTCGGCCAGGGTTTTGGCCAGCTCGTCGCGCTCGCCGGTCACTATGTTAAAGGTGCCCGCAGGGATGTCGGAGGTCTCCAAGACCTGATAAAAGTCGGTAGCGACCAGGGGGGCCAGCGGCGAGGGCACCACCACCAGGGTGTTGCCCAGGGCCAGCGCGGTTCCTGCCAGCCGCGCCAGGGCCAGCAGCGGCTGGTCGTCGGGACAGAGAATGCCCATCACCCCGATGGGCTCGGGTATGGCCAGGGTCACGTTGCGGATGGGGGTGGGGTGAACTACCCCTTCGTATTTGTCGGCCCAGGCGGCGGCGGTAAAGAGGGCCTCGAGGGCCGCTTCTACCTCTGCGTGGCCGTCCTGTCCGGTCTGTGCGTGGATGCGGTGGCCAAACTCCTCGGCCCGCTCGGACAGGTTTTCGGCCAGGAAGTACAGGATTTGTGCCCTGTTGTGCGCGCTGGCCTTGCGCCAAGCCTCAAAAGCCGCGCGGGCGGCCTCCACCGCATTGCGAATGTCCTTGCGGTTACCAAGCCCCACCTCGCCCAGAAGTTGCCCGTCCGGGGCATACACGGCCTTGCTGTAGCCGCTATCGGGCCGGGCCTGCCTGCCGCCGATAAAGAGCTTGGCGGTGCGGTCTATGGGGGGCTGAAAGCTAAAGGTTGCAGGCTGAAGGCTGGGTGTTTCCTTAGCAGCCCTCGAGGGGGCCCTGGTTTTGCGACTTTGAGCTTTGGGATGTGGGCTTTCGGCTTTTTTCACGTACTCCCACAGCCCCTCCTTGCCCCCCTCGCGCCCAAAGCCCGACTCACGGTAACCGCCAAAGCCGCTGGCGGCATCGAAGAGGTTGGTGCTGTTGATCCAGATGGTGCCGGCTTTGATCTGGGTGGCGATGTCCAGGGCCAGGTTGATATCCTCGCTCCAGATGGAGGCAGCCAGGCCGTAGCGGGTGTTGTTGGCCAGCCGCACGGCCTCCTCGGGGGTGCGGAAGGTCAGTGCAGCCAGCACCGGCCCAAAAATTTCCTCCTGGGCGATGGTAGAGGCTGGGGCGACCTCGGTAAAAAGCGTGGGGGGGTAAAAGCACCCCTCGCTTGGCACCGCCCAGCTTGGCTGCCAGAGCCGGGCCCCTTCCTCCACGCCCTTTTGCACCAACTGCTGGATTTTCTGGAGCTGAACCGGTGCCACGATGGCCCCGATGTCCACGGCCTTGTCCAGGGGGTTGCCTACGCGCAGTTTTTCCATGCGGGCGCGCAGCTTGGTATACATCCTCTCGGCAATGCCCTCCTGCACCAGAAGCCTCGAGCCTGCACAGCAGACCTGCCCCTGGTTGAACCAGATGGCGTCCACCACCCCCTCCACGGCGCTATCCAGGTCGGCATCCTCGAAGACCAGGAAAGGCGATTTGCCCCCGAGCTCGAGGGAGAGCTTTTTGCCGCTGCCCGCTGTGGCTTTGCGGATGAGCCGCCCCACCTCGGTCGAACCGGTAAAGGCGATTTTGTCCACCCCCGGATGCTCCACCAGGGCCGCCCCGGTTTTGCCGTCGCCGGTGAGAATGTTTACCACCCCCGGCGGCAGCCCAATGCTCTGGCAGATCTCCGCAAATAAAAGCGCGGTGAGGGGCGTAAACTCGGCGGGCTTCAGCACCACCGTGTTGCCCATAGCCAGCGCCGGGGCAATTTTCCAGGAGAGCATCAGCAGCGGGAAGTTCCAGGGGATAATCTGCCCCACCACGCCCAGAGGGGCATAGCCCGCCAGCTCGCTTTCCATAAGCTGGGCCCAGCCGGCGTGGTAGTAGAAGTGGCGGGCTACCAGGGGAATGTCAATGTCGCGGGTCTCGCGGATGGGCTTGCCGTTGTCCAGGGTTTCCAGCACGGCAAACAGGCGGGCGTGCTTCTGCACCTGCCGGGCCATGGCGTACAGGTAGCGGGCCCGCACGTGACCGGGGGTCTGACTCCAACCGATAAAAGCTTTGCGGGCAGCCTTGACGGCCTCGTCTACGTCGACGGCGCTGGCCTGGGCCACCTCGGCCAGCTTTTGGGCGTTGGCCGGGTTGAGGGTGGCGAACCATTCCTGGCTGGCCGGGTCGCGCCACTTGCCCCCAATAAAAAGCCCGAATTTGCCCTGGTGGGCCTTCAGCCAGTCCAGCGCGGGTTGGGCGGCTTCCGGGGCGGGGCCATAGGGAAGGGTCTCCATAAGTTCAGTAAGGGTCATGTTTGGCTCCAGTTCAGGGCGGGCTTCGATATAGATGAACTCTGCTTCTTAGCTTTCAGGAGAAAGTGCAATAAAAGCCATGGTGAAGTCTTCGGGCCAAGGGACTTTTTCTACCCCAGCGGCTGGTACTGCATGGAGGCGTAGCGCCCGTAGGCGAAGTGCTCGAGCTGCCGCTCGATGTCGTTCAAGAGGGCGCTGGCCCCGATGCGGAACAGATGGGGCTGCATCCACTCGAGGCCCAGTTCCTCTTTCATCAGGATAAGCCAGTCCAGGGCCTGCTTGGCGCTGCGGATGCCGCCGGCGGGTTTGAAACCCACCTTATGGCCGGTTTGTTCATAGTAGGCCCGGATGGCCCGCACCATCACCAGGCTGTTTTGCAGGGTGGCGTTCACCGCTTCCTTGCCGGTAGAAGTCTTGATGAAGTCGGAACCCGCCTGCATACAGACCATGCTGGCTTTGAAGACGTTTTTGAGGGTGCCCAGCTCGCCGACGGCCAGAATGCTTTTCATGTGGGCCGGGCCGCAGGCCTCGCGGAAGTCGCGCACCTCCTGGTAGAGGGCCTTCCAGTTGCCGGTGAGCACATGGCGGCGCGAGATGACGATGTCAATTTCGCTGGCCCCCGCCGCTACCGAGGCCTCAATCTCTTGCAGTTTAAGGCGGTGGGGGTTGAGTCCGGCGGGGAAGCCGGTTGAGACGGCGGCTACTGGGATGCCGGAGCCCTCGAGCGCCGCCACGGCGGTGGGTACCATCTCGTGGTAGACACAGACCGCACCGGTGGTAAGCCGCAGGTGGGGCAGGCCCAGGTCGTGCAACAGCTCCGCTCGCACCGGCTGGCGGGCCTTGGCGCACAGGCGCCGCACCGTGCCGGGGGTGTCGTCGCCCGAAAGGGTGGTCAGGTCGATGGTCTTGATGGCGTGTAAAAGCCAGGCCGCCTGCCATTCCTTCTTAACGGTGCGGCGGGTGGGCAGGGTGGCGGTCCGGCGCTCAACGGCGCTTCGGTTGACCAGGGCCCCCTCGAGGGCGCCGGGGTCGAAGGGGGTGCCGGGGTTGCGCTCCAGCATGTGGGCTTGGGGTATGGTTGCAGTCGCCATAAGCTTGGCCTCGAGTACAGCCGATTATAGCCCAGCCTGCTATTATCTGGTTGAGGGCGACAGTGCTGACCCGCTACTGGCTAAGGCACTTGGCCGTGAGTCATCGGCATTGATGCTCGAGCCAGGGACATTCGGTCCCGCCTGAGCTGCCATGCTGGAGGTTGTACAAAAGGGTTCGGCTTCTACCCTGGCTTGGGAGGTGAAGGATGGAAACCCTGCAAGTGGCCAAATGTCCGGTATGTGGCGGGTTGGTGGAGGTAGCGGGCCCGTGGGTGGGCCTCGAGGTGGAGTGCCCGGAGTGTGGCGAAGTGTTGCGGGTGGTAGAGACCCAGCCACTCAAGCTCTATTACGCCTTTGACCCCGACGAGGAGCCCCTGCTCGAGGAGGAGCATCGGGTACCCAGGGGTGAGTAGCGAACAGCGCCGGGCAGGGAACCATCACCTGTGGCCGATTATGACGGTCCCAGCACGATAATCACATCGTAGCCCCTGGGCTCGAGGCGGATGCGGGTCTCCAGTGGCAGGTGCAGCAGATCGGCGTAGTCCTTGGCCAGCAGAAAGGCAGGCGACTCCCGTCCAACAATCGAGACCCCACTGCGCACCAGCACCAGGCTGGTGCCCCCTACCTCGCCTGTATGCACTTCCGGGGGGGGGATGCCCAGCTCCACAAAGCCCTGCCGGTAGCGTTCGCCCAGCCCCGCCCCACTCCGGTCTAGGAGCAGGGTTTTGAGGCCCAGGGCTTCGGCCTGTACCATTCGGGCCATCACCTCGGCATCGGGGGTGTAGCCCAGCAGACCCGCCGTGAAGGAAGGCATGGCGACCTGGTCGAGGACCAGGAAACTGCCCTCCTCGAGGGTGGGCAGGGTTGCGCTCTTAAGGGTCAGGCTTTGCAGGTTGGGCAGCCGCTGCAGGGCTTCGGTGAGGGGAAGGCTGGTCTCGAGGGAGTTCCACACGGCCCCTGCAACTCCTGGTAAGCGCGGCCAGTAACGAGGGCTTTGGGCTTTTCGCAGGGCCAGCCCCATCACTTCCTTGATGCGGTCCAGCCGGCCCAGGTCGGAGCCTTCCCAGCGACGAAAGCGCATGTATTTGACCGCATCTTTCCCGTTCAGGTGCAGCGGCCCCGCCGGAAAGTCTATGAAAAGACCCGCGGCCCGGTCGGTGTATTTCATCGGATAGGGCAGCACCACATCCACGCCGTCCACTGCATTCACCAGCTTCATCACGGCCTCGAAGGTCAGGATCACGTGGTGCTGAACCGGTACGCCCAACAGGTTTTCTACGGCATGGCGCAAGCCCTCGGCCCCACCGCCCCGCTCGTAGACCGAATTGATCTTGCCATCATAAAAACCGTTAGGGGTTTCACCGCTATAGCGCAGGTCGCGGGGAATGGCCACCACCGTGGCCTCCGAGCCGCGCAGGCGCACATAGAAGATGGTGTCGGTGCGAAGCCCTGGCCCACAAGCGGTGTGGTAGCCGCAGTATTCGGTGTCGCGAGCTGCCACCACCAGGCTCAGTTCCTCGGCGGGGCCACTTTCTCTGTACTCGCTAAACAGCCCAGCCTGCACCTCTTGAAGCTGCGGCCCATAGGCCAGGGCCCCGGCCAGGGCCAGCAGGGCCAGCCCAAGCAATACCAGCGAAAGCCGCGGCCCCGCACGGCGAGCTCGTACCAGCGACCCCCGTTTAACTCGATGGGGTGTTCGCGGTTGTGCCATGACCCATAGATTACAAAACCTGGCCGATGGGAGGGTAATAGACCACCCAAAAAGCCCTGGGGAGTACCCAGGGCAAAACTAGCAGTCCTCGCCGCGCTGCTCCATGATCGCTTTGTAGGCTGCCAGGGTGCGAGGATGGGGCTCGATACCTTTGCTTTGCAGGTATTTGACTTTGCACAGGACCGCTTTTTGGTAGGCTTCCTCGAGCCGCCCCGACAGCGCCAGGTCGCGAATATCCTGATTGACCCCACGGCCCGGCTCGGAAACATCGGCAACATAAAGCGCCATGCCGATTCTGTGCTCGGGGCGAACCCCGTAAACATGGCCCTCGATGGCCTCGAGCACCTCTTCATCCTCAATGCCCCATTGCTCGGCCAACTTGCGTCCAGCGCGCCCATGAAGCGATAAGGGATGGTTGCGCTCGAGCGCTATTTCCGGCGGTGCAAGCTCTGTCAACTGCTGTTCGCTCAAATCGCGTGCAGCATCGTGCAGGATGGCCGCCAGGTAGATTTTCTCCACATCAAGCGCGTTTGCTCTGGCAATTTCAGCGGCCAGCTCGGCGACCCGCAAAATATGTTCGTAGCGCTCAGGCTTAACCTGCTGGCGCACTCTTTCGGCCAGATCAACGACAGAGATGGTGCTTATCAAGTGAAGCCTCCGCCGAGGGCGGGAGCAGGTTTGGGAACTCCTGCCCATCCGCAAAAGAGAGCCTACCACATTTCTGGAAATTTCCAAGCTGGATTGCCCTATCCTTCTACATCGAGTCTGCGTATCGTTTCCCTTGCCCTGACTTGATAGTGATGAGCCTTCAGACGCTTCGTTTTTGTGAAAGCTGCCGCTCGGTGGAGCCGCTCTGATGCCTGGGCGCTACTTGAAACAATTCGCCATAGCCGCTATAGTTGTCAGTTGGCTGGGTCAAAAGACCCGAGTTGTTTGTTGGATTGCACCAGCATCCCAAACGGCTAACTGGAGAGTGTGGTCATGTACGCAATCATCAAGACGGGTGGTAAACAGTACCGCGCAGAGGCAGGCAGCAAGCTGCGCGTGGAGAAGCTCGAGGCCAACCCCGGCGACACCGTGGAGTTTGACGCCCTGATGCTGGGCGGCGAGAAGACCGTGATTGGCAGCCCCACCGTACCCGGCGCCAAGGTGGTGGCCGAGGTGGTCGAGCACGGTAAAGGCAAAAAGGTGGTGGTGGCCAAGTTCAAGGCCAAGATCCACTACCGCCGTAAGCGGGGCCACCGCCAGCCCTACACCGAGATTGTGGTGAAGGAGATTCGCGCATAAAACTGCTGAAAGCCAGTAGCTAGAGTCTAGCTTTCAGTCTTCAGCGTCCTGGAGGGACTATATGGCACACAAAAAAGGTCTGGGTTCAACCAAAAACGGGCGCGACAGCCAAGCCAAGCGCCTGGGTGTCAAGCGTTTTGAGGGCCAGGTAGTCAAGGCCGGCAACGTGCTCGTGCGCCAGCGCGGCACTAAGTTCCGCGCCGGCGAGGGCGTGGGCCAGGGCCGCGATTACACCCTGTTTGCCCTGGTAGACGGGGTGGTGGAGTTTGCCGACAAGGGCCGCAAGGGCCGCTTTGTGCGGGTCAAACCCATCGAGCTGGCCAGGGCCGGCGACTAATTTTTGCCGCTAGCCGAAGGCTGAAGCCCCGTGCTTGGCCTTCGGCTTTTAGCTTTTGCTTATGTTCAGAGATATCCTCGAGATTAGCGTGGCCGCCGGACGTGGGGGCGACGGCTGTATTAGTTTCTGGCGTGAAAAGTATATCGCCAAGGGCGGCCCCGACGGCGGCGATGGCGGCGACGGGGGCTCCATCATTCTGCGGGCGCTGGGGCAGGTGGACTCGCTCTCCAACCTCTCCAAGCGGGTCTACAAGGCCGAAAACGGCCAGCACGGCATGGGCAAGGGGCTCTTTGGCAAGTCGGGCAAGGACCTGGTGATCGAGGTGCCGCGGGGAACGCGGGTCTACGATGCCGAAACTGGCGAACTGCTGGCCGACCTGGTCGAGGAGGGCCAGACCTTTGTGGCGGCCAAAGGGGGCAAAGGCGGCTGGGGCAACCCCCGTTTCGTGACCCCCACCCGTCAGGCCCCCCGCTTTGCCGAGGCGGGCGAGGAAGGGGAAAAACGCAAGCTGCGCCTCGAGCTGATGCTTTTGGCCGATGTGGGCCTGGTGGGCTACCCCAACGCCGGCAAGAGCAGCCTGCTGGCCGCTTTGACCCATGCCCACCCCAAAATTGCCAGCTACCCCTTTACCACCCTTTCGCCCAACCTGGGCGTAATTGAGCGCGACCTCGAGCGCATCACCATGGCCGACATCCCCGGCATCATCGAGGGGGCGGCTCAGGGCAGGGGCCTGGGGCTGGAGTTTCTGCGCCACATTGCCCGGACTCGAGTGTTGCTCTACGTGCTCGACGGCGCCGACCAGCCGGTGCAAACCCTGCAAACCCTCCAGGCCGAACTGCGTTCCTACGACCCCGAGCTGCTCACCCGCCAGGCCCTGGTTGCCCTCAACAAAACCGACCTGCTGACCCCAGCCGAGCTACAGGCCCTGGTGGCCGAGCTAAGCCAGACCGGCCTGCCGGTCATCCCCACCTCCACCCAGACCCGCCAGGGGCTAACCGAGCTGGTAGAGGCCCTGTTTGCCCTGGTGCAGGCTGCGCCCAAGCCCAAAATGGAACAACCCAGGCCCAAACCCGAGGCCGCCGACTACATCAAGGTAACCCAGGTTGAGGAGGGGGTGTTTGAGCTCGAGGCCCCTCAGGTACAGCGGCACCTCGACCGACTCAAGGGCGACCCGATGGACGCCGCCGGCTACCTGCAGGAGCTGTTCAAGCGCTACCGGGTCGAACAGGCCCTCAAGGCCCACGGTGTGCGGGCGGGCGACACGGTGCGCTTTGGGCGGCACGAATTCGAATACATTCCCGAGGTCAGGTAGCTGCCCTATTGTGTACAATGAGGACGAATGGTCAAAACCATTGATACCCAAACGCTAATTGAGCACATCAAACAAGCCCTGGAGGACAAAAAGGCCGAGAACGTGGTTGCGCTCGACCTGACCGGTGTTTCCGACTCGCTGGACTACTTTGTGATTGCCACCGGAACCTCCCAGCCCCACCTGCAAGCCCTCGAGCGGGCCGTGCGGGAAAAGCTCCAGGAAGACGAAGGCATCCGGGCGAATAAGGTCGAGGGCCCCAGCCCTCGCTGGGTGCTGCTGGACTATGGCCCGGTGCTGGTACACCTGATGAGCGCCGAAGCCCGCGAGTACTACGACCTGGAAGGCTTTTGGGCCGACGCAAAGCGGATTTAAGCGCCCTATTTCCAGGGTTGCTCCAACTTCGAATGCTGAAAAGGCCGAAAGCTGAAAGCCTGAAGCCTGTGGTTGTTCTACGAACGATGTAGCCTACCCCCGCTACTGCAGAAGAATCCCGTGACCCTATGGCCTCAGACGCGCTTTTGCCTTGTGTCCGGAGACCTGTGACATGGGACTTTGATCTACTTTGCGTTGGGCGGGTTGGCCGGGCGGTAGTTACGGACGGGGCCAAAAATAAACTTGTTGAACACGATGTAGGCCGCCAGGTAAGCACCCATCTGTACCCAGAAGTTGTTGAAGAGCGTCACGCCGCTAGCCCCCAGGAAGGTCATGAGCAGGGTGAGGGGCATGACCACAATGAAGGCCCGCAACAACAGGCTGGGAAAAATGCGCAGCATGTCCCGGCCCGAAAGTGGCGTGCGCTGCTGTGCTTTACGCTTGAGCTTTTCTTCCCGACGTTTCTTGCCCATGTCCTCAAGTTTAAGCCCTGGACTTTACGTGAACCAAGGGCTTGGCGCACAGAGCACGGGGTAAAACCGTCAACGGCCAGCACCCAGTCTTTTGCTTTCAGCGTAGGGCTTTGAGCCTTATGCTAAGGCCGTGCGAAAACTCTGGGAAGCTCTTTGCGCCTTGCCGCACCGGGGGAGTGCAACGGCCCTCGAGGCCCAGGTGGCCCAGCAGCTCAAAGATTACCTGGCCCGTCTGGGAGCGGATATCTCGCTTGAAGTCCAGACCTTCCAGGCCCCCCGCAGCTATGGCCCCGAACTCATACTGATTAGCCTTTTGCTGGCCGCGGGCGGTTTGGGGGGGCTTTGGTGGCTGGCCCTGTTGGGAACCTATGGCTTCTGGGCGCATTTTTCGGGCTGGTGGGTACCGTGGCGGCGGCTCTTCGACCGCTACCCCTCGCAGAATGTGCTGGCCCAGACCGGCCAGGGCCACAAAACGCTGGTTTTAATGGCCCATTACGATACGGCCAAGTCCTTTTTCCTCTACCACCCAAAGCAGGTGAGGTATTTCCGGCGCAATTTTTTGATCAATGCGGTGCTGGCTACAGCGCTGCCCTTTGGCGCCATGGTGCCAGTGGTATCGCAGTTGCTGGGCCTGTACTTTCTGGTGCAGGCCGCTCTCCTGACCCTGCGAGAGTTTCGCGAGCCCTATGTCAACGGGGCCAACGACAACGCGACTGGGGTTGCCGTAGCGGTGGCCTTGTTCGAGGAACTGGTGAAAGACCCCCTGCCAGACTACCGGGTGATGCTGGCCCTCACGGGCAGCGAGGAAGTGGGGGCCAAGGGAGCCGAGCACCTGGCGCGTTCGGGACGGGTTCCACCGGATGCACTGGTGCTCAACATCGACAATGTGGGCAAAGGCGAGCTGTTTTATGCCACCGGCGAGGGCATGCTGGTCTACCATGCCTACTTGGGGGTTCTTCTCGAGCGGGCCCGGGCCACCTCGGGTGCGCAACCTTTGGCGTACCGCCTGGCATTTTTCGATACCCGCCCCTTTGCGGCCCGAAACATTCCTTGCCTCACGCTCATTCGCCTGGAGAATGGTACACCCCCCCACTGGCACTGGCCTTCCGACCGCCCCGATGGGGTGGACTGGGGTGCGGTAGAAGAAACCCTGAACTACGCACGCACGCTGGTGCGCCAGCTGGCCTGATCTGGAGTAGCGTGCTTGGTGTCTGGCTAAGGTCTTGAGTAGAGCGCGGTGTGTCGCCGGTAGTTTGCTGAAGCGGGGGTCGAGGTGCTGGCCATGCCACAAGGTCATTTGGCTTTGGGCCTTCGACAATTAGCTCCAGGCCAATACAGCAGCACCTCACAAGAGAACAATGTGACCGCTCGGTTCTAATGTTAAGCTTTGTTCATTTAGGGCAGCCTTTTGAGAAAGGGTGAAATATACTCTGAGCGTGGGTTGGAAAGGTGCAACGGTATCGCTGTACCAGCTGATATCGAAAAGTGCACTCATTGTAATGCCGGCAGGGCTACAGCTTCTGGTTGCCCCGATCCAATCCACCTAATCAAGTGACCCAAGGGAGCCTCCAGATGAGTACCACTCAAACCCCCACTCCCATCGCTGAAATGCTGCGCAGCATGGTGCAGGCTCGAGCCTCGGACATTCATTTGCAGGCGGGGGCACCGCCCACTGTCCGCATTGACGGCAAACTCAAGCCCTTTGGAAGCAAAGTGCTTTTGCCAGCCGATGTGGAAGCCATCGTTCGCAGCTTGCTGAACCCCATGCAGCAAGAGGAACTCGAGTACAAAAAAGAAATGGACTTTGCCTATACGGTGCCGGGTCTGGCTCGTTTTCGCTGTAATTTGCTTCACCAGCGCGGCAGTTTTGGTCTGGTCATGCGGGTGGTGGCCGAAACCATTCCCAGCTTCGAGGCCCTGGGGCTGCCCCGCCCGGTCATGGAAGACCTGGCCTCCAAGGAGCGCGGCCTGGTGCTCGTTACGGGCCCTACCGGCTCGGGCAAGTCCACCACCCTGGCTGCCCTGATTGACCATATCAACCTGCACTTCCCCAAAAACATCGTCACCATCGAAGACCCCATCGAGTTTTTGCACAAACACAAGAAAAGCCTGGTGGTGCAGCGCGAGGTAGGGGTAGACACGGACTCCTTCAGCACGGGTCTCAAGTACGCCATGCGGCAAGACCCGGATGTGATTCTGATCGGCGAGATGCGCGATCGCGAAACGGTGGAGGCGGCCATCATGGCGGCCCAGACTGGCCATCTGGTGCTTTCCACCCTCCATACACTCGATTCGGTGCGCACCATCAACCGCATCATCGACTTCTTCCCCCTGCACGAGCACCTGCAAATCCGCATTCTGCTGGCCGAGTCGCTCCTGGGTATCATCTCCCAACGCTTGCTGCCCAGGGCCGACGGACAGGGGCGCATGCTGGCTCTGGAGATTCTGTTGGCCACGCCTTTTGTGCGCGACCTTATCAAAGACGAGAACAAGACGCCTCAAATCAAGGACGCCATGCTGCAGGATAACCTGCGCGGTATGCAAACCTTCGATCAGCACCTGGTAGAGCTCTATACCCAGGGCCACATCAGCCTCGAGGACGCCGAAGGCTCGGCCACCAGCCCCCACGAACTCAAGCTGATGCTGACCAAGTTTACTGGGCGCGGATACTGAAAACCCGCGCGTGAGAACGCTCTTCACAAAAATTGAGCCATCCGGGGTTGAGAATCCTGTGTCCTGGACAGAACAGTGGCCTTCGGGTTACGCGGCCACGTCTGCGAACAGCGCGAAAGTAGGTCTTTATACCAGATTCGGTTGATTCGTTGCCGTTCGGCAACGAATCAACAGGGCCGAAGGTATCCACGTAGCGGAGGGCGATACCGCCCCTGGGAAGCAAGACGCTTTCTTCGCCGACCGACAGTGAAGGGCCATCGGCCCCCGGCTAGCGCCGGTACTCAAGGGAGGGGTGTGCTCTAGGATTCAAAAAGACAGCCTCTGGTGTTTTTGGTTTTGTAAGCTGTCTTTTTGAATCCGGTATTAGCCAATAGCTAGAGCCTGTTGCTCTTGATTGTAGAGGGTTCGATTCGGGTAAAGTGAGGCCAGTCTGGAGGTTGAGCGATGCGCTGGCTTTTTCTTGGGTTAACCGTGCTTTTGTTGCTAGCTTCGTGTGTTCCCTCCAACCAGGTGCGCCAGGTGCAGGGGCTTTCGGGGCCGGTGAACATTACCTTTGACCGCTGGGGTATTCCGCATATCCGGGCCCTCTCGAGCGATATGGATGTGTTTTTTGCTCAAGGCTATGTGCACGCGCGCGACCGGCTGTTCCAGATGGAGCTGGGCCGTCGTGTGGCGCAGGGCCGGCTGTCAGAAATTTTGGGCAGTGGGGCCGTCGAACAAGACCGATTCTTCCGCATCTGGGGCTTCTACCGTGCGGCCCAGGCTTCCCTGCCCAACCACACCGAGTTTACCCGCCGTGCCCTGGAAGCCTACGCGGCCGGGGTCAATCAGTTCATCCGCGAAGGAAACCTGCCCCTGCCTTTTGCCCTGCTGGGCTTTACCCCAGAGCCCTGGACGCCTACCGACACCCTGGCCTGGGGCAAGCTCCAGTCCTACGACCTGGGGCAGGTCTGGCAGGATGAAATTGACAATTCCTTCATCCTGGGTAAGGTGGGGGTGGAAGGGTTCAACGACCTGCGGGGGGAGTATCCCAAGGGCTGGCCCACCATCCTGCAGCCGGGCGACCTTCGCAGCGACGATGAGCGGGCCGAGCCCGGCTATCCAACCCCACAACCCGCGCTTTCTGGGGCCACGCTGCTGGCCATGCAAAAGCTGGCCGAGTTTTCCGAAACCCTGCGCATGGCCCCCCGCAGCCCTGACCACGGCTCCAACAACTGGGTGCTAAGCGGCTCGCGCACCACCAGCGGTAAGCCCCTGTTGGCCAACGACCCCCACCTGCGCCTGCAAAACCCGGCCCTGTGGTACATTGCCGATCTGCAGGGCCCTGGCTACCGGGCAATTGGGGCCACCATTCCGGGAGTGCCTGGGGTGTTTTTGGGGCGCAACGACCGGGTGGCCTGGGGGGCCACCAATGTGCGGCCCGATGTGATGGATTTGTTCGTGCTGGATTTGCAAGGGCAGTCCTACCGCACCCCCACCGGCCTGGTGCCGCTACGTTTGCGTCAGGAGGTAATCCGGGTGCGGGGGGCCAACCCGGTGACCCTCACCGTGCGCGAAAGCGAGTACGGCCCGGTGATTTCTGATCTGGGCCGGGCTTTCTTGCGGCCTGGCCTGACTGCTGGAACGGCCATTGCCAGCGATAACCAGGCGGTAGCGGTGCGCTGGACGGGCCTCGAGCCTCAAGACACCACCCTGGACGCCTACCTGGGCATGAATCGTGCCCGCAACGCCGCCGAGTTCCGGGAAGCCCTTAGGCGCTACGCAGCTCCCATGCAGAACTTTGTCTATGCTGATGTGGACGGCAACATTGGCTACTTTGCGCCGGGCTGGATTCCGCTGCGCGACTGGGATGGGCGATTCCCGGCCAGCGCCCGGCTGGGGCAGCAGTGGAAGGGCTATGTGGCCTTTGAGCGCTTGCCACAGGTGGTGAACCCCCGCGAAGGTTTTGTCAGCAGCGCCAACAACCGGGTCTTGCCGCACGGCGGGCCCGACATTTCCAGCTACACCACCGAGGTCTTCCGTGCCCAGCGCATCCGCGACCTGATTCTGGCCACGCCCAAAGCCAGTCTGGAGGACATGGCCCGCTGGCAGGGGGATACGTACTCCATTATTGCCCGGGAGATGCTGCCGGGTCTGTTGGCCCTGCAACCCCAGAGCCAGGCAGCGCGGCGCCTGCAAGATGCTGTGCGGGGGTGGGACTTGCAGGCCGAGCTGGACTCGGTGGGGGCTACCGCTTTCGCCTTCTACTACCGCGAGATTTCCCGGATGCTGGAAGACGAACTCGAGCTGCGCTACCCACCGGTGCCCTACACCTTCGTCAAAACCCTGCGGGAGGACGGGCGCTGGTGCAGAAATGCCGCTGCGGGTATCCAGAACTGTGCGCAGTTCATGGCCCAGGCCCTGGAAAAAGCTGGAGCCGAACTCGAGCACCGCTTAGGCCCGGACCCCGCCCGCTGGCAGTGGGGCCGGCTGCACCAGGCCACCCTGCCTTCCCCGCTGGCCTCCACCCCGCTGATTGGCGGCCTGTTCAACCGCACCCTTCCTACCCCCGGCTCGATGCACACCGTGAATGTAGCCAACTATAACCAGGACAGCTTCCTGCACACCTCCGGGGCCAGCCTGCGCACCCTCTTCGACCTGGCCGACCCCGACAACAGCCGCATCATCTACCCCATGGGCCAGTCCGCCGATGTGTTCAGCTCCCACTTTGATAACCTGCTGTGGCTCTGGCGCGACAAACAGTACATCCCCCTCAGCACCCGTCCCGCCAATTGGGGGCAGACCTGGACGCTGGAGCTCAGGCCATAGCGCAACTTCAACCATGTTCATCCCTTCTCACTAAAGAATGGCCTTATGGTCAAGGATTACCTGCTGTTGAGGGAAGGCCATGCTGACCAGCCCCGACTTCAAAGAACTATTGAGTCTTTTCAAAAAGCATAATGTTCGCTATTGGATTGTTGGTGGATAAGCGGTTATGTGCTACACAAAATCAAATACACTGTATTTTTTGCGTTGAATTTGGAGCACACTCGACTGTGACATAACATTGTGACAAAGCAAACACGTTACTACTATCCTATGTAGTAATGTATCTATAGCAGTCGAGAGGTCTGACTTTCAGACCGTGAGAGCAAGGTCTCTCCTCGACTGACTTCATTTTCCCCTTTCCACACATGTACTTGTTGTATGCCGATGAGTCGGGTGCCATAGGGGATCCGGCCCAGCAGCATTTTGTTCTGGCTGGCTTTTGTGCATTTGAGAGACAGGGTTGGTGGATATCAAAAGAACTCGATAAAATAGCTAGTCGTTTCAATCCAGCTGATCCTGGGTCTGTTGAGTTGCACGGAAGCCCCATGTTTGCCGGAAGGGGCAGTTGGAGGAAGTTCGACAAAGCTTATCGTCACAAAGCCATTGCAGATGCGTTGAGGGTTTTGGGGAACTCCCACGTAAGCAACCGCCTATTTGCCAGTGTGGTTAGGAAAAGCGCTGTATCACCAAGGGATCCAGTCGAAGTGGCCTTTGAGCAACTTGCAAGCCGCTTCGATAAGTACCTAATTCGTTTGCACAACAAAAAAGATACCCAGCGAGGGTTAATCGTATTTGACAAAACTACATACGAGAGCACAATTCAAACCCTGGCAACGGATTTTCGAACAAAAGGATACACCTGGGGAATTATCCGAAATTTTGCTGAGGTACCGCTTTTCCTGGATTCAAAGGCATCAAGGCTGATTCAACTAGCTGATCTAGTTGCCTACGCAACATACAGGAACTTTGAAAAGGGCGACTCAACTTTCTATTCTCTGATAGAACACCGCTTAGATGCTGATGGAGGTGTAGTTCATGGGTTATACCTCAAGCAGTGATCTCTATTTCCACCATCATGCTTCGATCCGAAAACTTGCTAAAGCCGAGAGAATGTTTTGGCACCACAAAAACCGCGTTGTTTTCCAGAGATCTGGTGATCGTGGGGCGCTGTTTAGGAATCAATCTGTATTCACTTATCCCAGATGAGATTCATCTTTTAGCCTCCACCCGCCCCTTCATCTCCCCAATCAGCTCCCCCACCGCCAACGTCCGCTGCTCCTTCACGTGCCGCTCGCGCACGTTGACCGCGCCGGCCTCGGCTTCCTTGTCGCCCACCACCAGGATTAGGGGGATCTTTTGCAGCTCGGCGTCGCGGATTTTGGCGTTCATGCGCTCGGGGCGGCCGTCTACCTCCACGCGCAGTTTGTTTTTGCGCATCTGGGTGGCTACCTGGTTGGCGTACTCGAGGTGTCGGTCCGAGATGGGCACAATAACGGCCTGGATGGGGGAGAGCCACAGGGGGAAGTCGCCGGCGGTGTGCTCGAGGTAGAAGGCAAAGAAGCGATCGAAGCTGCCCATAATGGCCCGATGAATCACCACCGGGGTCTCTTTTTCGCCCTTTTCGTTGGTGAACTCGAGGCCAAAGCGCTCAGGCACGATAAAGTCGAGCTGGTTGGTGGCGATGGTGTCTTCCTTGCCCAGCACGCTGCGAATCTGCACGTCCAGCTTGGGGCCATAGAAGGTGGCCTCGCCGATGCCCTCCACGTACTTGGCCCCGGTTTGTTCCAGGGCTGCCCGGATGGCCTTGATGGAGTCGCGCCAGTTGTCGTTTTCTTCGCCAAACTTTTCGGGATTGTGCTCGAAGTCCGGCAGCGAGAGGCGGAACCAGTAGTCCGAGATGCCAAAGTCGCGGTACACCTCGTCGAAAAGTTGAATCACCCGGATGAACTCCTCGGTGACCTGGGCCCTCGAGCAGTAGATGTGGGCGTCGTTCTGGGTGAAGCCTCGAGCCCGCGTGAGGCCACTCAGGGTGCCCGAAAGCTCGAAGCGATACACCGTGCCAAACTCGGCCAGCCGTAGCGGCAGATCGCGGTAGCTTTTGGGCCGGGCTTTGTAAATCATGTGGTGGTGAGGGCAGTTCATGGGCTTGAGGTAGTATTCCTCGCCCTCTATCTCGATGGGGGCATACATGTCGTCTTTGTAGTAGGGCAGGTGGCCCGAGGTGTAGTAAAGCCGGGCGTTGGCGATGTGCGGCGTGTACACATAATGGTAGCCGTGGGCCTGCTCCTTCTGGTACATGTAGTCTTCCATCTGCTTGCGGATAAAAGCGCCCCGGGGCAACCAAAGCGGCAGGCCCTTGCCCACCTCCTCGCTGATGGTAAAGAGCTCGAGCTCCTGCCCCAGCCGGCGGTGGTCGCGGCGCTTGGCCTCCTCCTGCTGCCAGAGGTAGTGTTCTAGTTCCTCCCTGGTACGGAAGGCAATGCCGTAGATGCGCTGGAGCATGGGTCGGCTCGAGTCGCCCCGCCAGTAAGCCCCGGCAATGCCAGTAAGCTTGAAGTGCGGGGGAATGCGACCCGTACTCGGCACGTGCGGCCCCCGGCACAAGTCGGTAAAGCCAAACTGCTCGTCGCCTTGCTTGTAAAAGCTCAGCTCCTCATTTTCGGGCAGGTCTTGAATCAGCTCGGTCTTGTAGGGATCAATGCCAGCGTAGCGCTTCAGGGCCTCCTCGCGTGGGAGCACAAAGCGCTCCAGGGGGAGATTGGCCGCCACAATCCGCCGCATTTTCTCCTCGATTAGCGGCAAGTCCTCTTCGCGGAGGGGCTCGGGGGCGTCCATGTCGTAATAAAAGCCGTTTTCGATCACCGGCCCGATGGCCAGCTTGACCTGCTCCGGCGCATAACCCCGCTCGGCGTACAGCTCGCGCACGGCCTGGGCCATCACGTGGGCCAGGGTATGGCGGAAAAGCTGCACATACTCGGGGTCGCGCTCGGTCAGAATGCGGAGTTCGGCTCCTTCGGGCAGTGGTTTGAGTAGGTCGTAGAGTTCGCCGTTGGCGATGGCTCCAATTGCGGCTTTAGCCAGGCCAGGGCCAATGGCTTTGGCGGCATCGGCTGCGGTTGCGCCCGGTTTTAGTTCCAGCTTTTTTCCGTCGGGAAGTACTGCGTGCATAGTCACCTCAAAAAAAATCCCGGCCCTTTAACCGCGAGCCGGGAGAACCTCCATCGCCTTCAGGCTAGAAGTTCCCCCCAGGTCTGGTAGTCTGCCGAGACCTCATCTTGCCTAGAAGTGTACGTCTGCGCGGAGTGGGAGTCAAATCGTAGACTTCCCGGAGATACCGCAAAAGCCTGTTGACCTCGTTCGAGCCATTTCCCTTACCCCGCCCCTCTTGCAGCGGGAGAGGGGTTTATGAGCACCATTCGTGGTCTTGTCTTGTGTGCCCATGAATGATACCAGATTTGGCTGGTTCATTACCGAACAATAACGAATCAATGCGACCAAAGAGAGACGCTTTCTTCGCCGACCGACAGAGAGGGGTGTGCTCTAGGATTCAAAAAGACAACCTATGGGGTTTTTGGTTTTGTAAAGTGTCTATTTGAATTCGGTATGAGTTGTTCTTGATAGCACCCTCCAGCCAGTTTGTTCCCCAAGTCAATCTGGATTGCCTTGCCGGCATTGAAGCAAAGCTCGTTTTTTAATCTGGCAGGGTTGTTTAACCCTCACCTTAGCCCGTGTTTTTGCCCTGCCGGGGCAGTTTTTAGGGTAGGGGGGCTCGAGGAGGCTTCAATTCTTAATGGTCCACGGTTAGGGCTAAAAGTAAACTCAGTATAACTTTTTGAAGAGGCTACCGCAATAAACAGCGACTTTATCGCTTTATCGGGAAATCCAAGGGAGCGGAATGTATATTTATACTAAGTATAAACTAAGATTATTTATTAGAAAGCACAAACTTGACATTTTGTCAAGGGGTTTACAACCGTTACTTGTTCAAGTATCGTTACGCCCAGGAGGAAAAACATGAAAAAAGCTGCTCGCACAATCCTCATCTGGAACGGCTAAACCTACCACTTGGCTAAAAGCTAAAGTTTTACGGGGGGCGTTACGCCCTCCATTTTTTTTCGCATCTTTTTCCAGGGTTAACCCTCGAGGGGTTCTGGCAGATCCTTCAGGTTGCGAATGGGGGAGAAGAACAGCCAGGTGAAGGAAAACATGGCAATCAGCCCGGCGATGAGCGTGGCCTCGCGGATACCCAGCCATTCGGCCAGCAACCCGCCCAGAATGCCCCCCAGCGAACCCAGCCCAATGCCCACAAACTGGCTGGTGCCACCCACCCGTCCGAGCAAGTGCCTGGGGGTTCGGGCCTGGCGAATGCTCACCGCGTTGACATTGCGCACCACCGTGGAAACCGCTTTAATGAACAGAATCAGGCTGACCAGGACGGCGGCCAGGAGGGGCGGGGCCAGCACCAGGGCGAAGGCTACCCCGGTGAGCGAGGAGATTAGCTGCATTCGGATGATGATCCCGCCGGTGCCCAGCCAGGCAGTAAAACGAGATGCGGTAAGGGCGCCGATAAGCGCGCCCAGCCCCACCACGCCAAAAATGACGCCAATCCAGGCCGGGGGTATTTGAAGTATCCGGTTTAGGAAAAGAATCTGAAGGCCTGCCAGCATCCCGATATGCAGGTTAAAGGTGGCGCTGGACAGCACCAGCGCACGCAGATAGGCGTCGGAAAAGACCAGCCGCAGGCCCTCGCCGATCTCGCTGAAGATTAGCTTGGGGTTGCGGACTTTCTGGGTCTCGCTGCTGGGAATGCGGTTGATCAGAAAAGCCGAGACCCAGTACAACAGGACATTGAGCAAAACGGTGAGGGGCGCCCCAACCGCCTGTACCAGCAAACCGGCCACCCCAGGCCCCGCGACGGTAGCAACCTGGCGGCTGCTCTCGAGCTGGCTATTGGCTGCCACGAGTTGCTCGCGCTCGGCAATGCTTGGTAGGAAAGCGCTTACCGAAAGTTCGAAGAACACCCGCAGCATGCCATAGGCAAAAGCCACCACCCACAACCACTCGATGCTGAGCCAGCCCAACCACCCGGCCAGCGGGATGCTCAGCAGCAAGACACCCCGCCCATAGTTGGCCCAGGTCATGATGCGCTTGGGTGAACCCTGGTCTATCCAGACCCCCGCAAACAGGGTAATGACCAGCCAGGGCAGGGTTTGCAGGGTTGCCAGCAAGCCCATCTGGGCAGGGCTAGCGTTCAGGGTGACGGCAGCCAGCAGCGGCAGGGCTACTTCCAGCACCACTGCTCCAAAGGTGACGCTGCTCTGCCCCCACAATAGGTTGCGAAATCTAGCCGGAATGCCTGGGTTGGGCTTCATCGTGACCCGCAAATCATATGTCAAACCAGAGCTTTGTCCAAGGTTTAACCTCGGCTGTGGAGTGGTTCTGGTGCACGAGAGGCGGGGTACTTTAGATGGAGGCCTGAGCATTGTCGCAGGCCTCCATGCTGTATGGGCTTTTAACTGGCTACCATCGGCAGCGTGATTACGCATTACTTAGCGCGGCTCTACCCCCTCGAGCAGCTTCAAGCGACGGCCCGCATACAGGGCCCAGGCATAGCAGATGGTCGCTACTACCATCGGCCCCACATACCCCACGCGGTCGGCCAGCAAGCCTCCCAGCACCGGCGAAAAGGCCAACAGGCCTACAATGGTGTTGGATAGGCCAATATACGAGCTGCGGGCGTCGGTGGGGGCCAGGTTTACCAGATAGGTGGAGGTGCCCACCCCAATGGAGGCCAGATAAGCCCCTTGGAGCACGAACACCATCCAGAAAGCCGAACTGGGTAGCGTTAGGGCCAGAACGGGGGCCAGAGCCCCCAGAGCAGCGCCGATCAGGATCAGGCTGCGCGAGCCGTAGCGCCGGGAAATTCGTACCCAGAGCAGGTTGGAGAGCACCGAGGATAGCGTATAAACCATCAGGTACAACCCAATTTCCCCCTTGTGGCCCAGTACCCGCACCGCATAGGCTGCGTAGAAGGGTTCAACCATGCTGGCCATTACCAGCAAGATGCGCACCCGCAAAAAGCGGCGAAAGTAGAAGTCGCGGAAAGGCAGGCTGAGCGAGATGCGCTCGGTGCGGATTGCTTTGTCGGGCGGTTCGTCTATCAGACCAAAGACATGCCAGCCATAGGCAAAGGCCAGGGTGCCCAGCGCAAACAGAATGGCGTAGGGGTAGGGGAAAGCCAACGGCAGTTCCAGAATGAAGCGCACCAGAAAGCCCGCCAGAAAGGCCAGGGCACCTCCCACCAGGTTGCGGGCCGAAAATAGCCCGCTGCGGCGCTCCATGGGGATGGTTTTGCCGATGGTCTCCCAGAAAGGGAGGCTCGAGAACCCGGTAAAAAATCCGTTGAGGGCCAGGCCCGCCACAAACACCCACAGCAGCAGGTCGAGGCGCTGCCCCAAAACAAACCCGCCCAGGGCCACAATACCCAGGCTGGCTATGCGCAGTAAGGCCATCTGGCGGTAGAGCACCACCTTGACCGGCAAGCGGGCCACATAAGGAGCTATGAAGACCTGCGGCACCATGGAGCCGGCGTTGAGCAGGGCCGGCATCAGCCCAATCACCCAGTTGGCTGCCCCTAGCTTGGCGGCGAAGGAAGCCAGCACGATGGAGCCATTAAAAAAAGCATCGCCCAACAGCACAAACCAGCCATTGAGCATTGCAAAACGGTAGTTGCGGTCTTTGAGGTCTAGAATACCGGGCGTGTCAGTCTTGGTCATTCCTACGCTGGGCCCCTTTCACATTCTGCACCCGCGCTACAACGGGGTGACGGTAGCAGAGCTGGTCAGAGCACACCAGCCCGAGAAGATATTCCTGGCCTCATATGGCCCCGAAGAACTGGCAGCGCAGCGCTGGCGCGACCAGAACGAGATCTCATTCTTTCATGTTTTGCCCTGGGCCGAAAGTGCGGGCCTCGAGGTAGAGCCCCTGGACGCCCAGTCGGGGCTCAAAGCTGAAGCCGAACTATTTCGCGAAGCCCTGCGCCAGTATCCCAAAGGCCAGCAACTGCTGAGCAAGGTAGAAGCGCTCGAGCAGGGCCTGCATTGGGTGGTGAGTACCCCCCGCACCCCGGAGGATTTCGCCCAGGAGCCGGTATTGCAAGCACTCCGGGGCTACCACCAGGGCCATGTGCAGGCTTTTGGCGAAGGGCCCGCCACCGGCTTCCGCCGGCAGCGCATGGCAGAGGTGGCCGAGCGCTTGCGTGGTTTTGGGGGTTGTGCAGTGGTTCTGGTGGATGTGCTCGAGTATCCCCTGCTTCTGGAGTACCTTCCGCAAGAGCAGCGCCGGCTACCCGGGGCCCATACCCCCACCGAGCCGGAGCGCCAGCGCAGCGTGCTGGACCGGGCCTGGCAACTGAGCGACGCGGACGACTGGGCGGTTTTGTTGCAGCAGTTGCGCGATGTAGAAGGCCCGGAGGCCTTGTACTGTGCGGCGCAAATCTACCTGGCGGCGGGCCAGCTCGAGGATGCCTTCGAACTATTGGAAGAGCTGGTCCACACCGATTTTCAACACCCGGCCTACCTGCCGGGCTATACCCTGGCCCGCTACGGACAGTTGGCCGATGTGATGGGCCAGCGCGATAAAGCGCTTCGGGCTTACCGGGCCGTGCTGGGGCTCTCCTGGGTGCCGGGGGAGGCCCGTGAGATTGCCCAGGCCGGCCAGAGAACCCCTTTCCGGCTCGAGCGCGCCTAACTGTGGGCTGGCCAGGCTCGATGTTCCTGCCGGGTGTTAAGTGTTAATCCCCCAAACGGCGCAGGATCCTGGGCGACCAGAAGCCCAGCAGCTTCATCTGGCCGGGTTTGGGCGTGCCCTCCAGATGGGCTACGCCGCCTTTCTTGAAGGGGAAAGCTGCACCGCCCCGGCGCCCGTGCAGAAGCCAGGCGCACAAGTCGCTTATCCAGGGCTCGTGCCCTACCAGCGCAACCGAGTTTCCCTGAAGGGTCTTGAGAAGTTCAGGGCCGGGCTCGGCGGCCAGGTAAGGGGTTACCTCGGTTTCGCCCTCCAGCAGCGGAACCAAGAGCTCTGCTGTTTGCACCGCACGCAGCCTGGGGCTGTGGTAGAGCCGATCCAGGCGAACCCCCAGGCGCTTTAGTCCCCGCACCACCCCGATGAACTTTTGGATGCCATCCTGGGAGAGCGGGCGGGCCTCGTCGGGTTGGCCCGGCGCTGCATCGAGAGCGATGGCATGGCGTATGAGATAAAGTTGCACACTCAATCCTTCTGCTTCCATTCTACCAACAGCTCGTACCCGAAGGCTTGCTGGAATAACTTGGCCTGCTTGCGCGTTTCAGACATCTCTACCCAGGGTTCTTCCTGGGCCAGCAGGGTCAGGCGCACCTGTTTGGGGCCGATCTCTACTTCCAGGCCCTCGACCCGTCCAACCCGGCTGCGCTCGAGGTACTCGCTGATCCGTAAAAGCGTTGCCAGACGTAATAAGCGTTTGTTGTCGCCCTCCTGCAACACCGAGCGGTAGGCCCCCGGCCGGGGCTCGCCCTTGCGGTGATAGCGCACCAGGAGCCCCAGCAAAACCTGCTCGCGGTGGGTCAGGCCGGGGATGGCTGCGCTCATCACCAGGTACTCGCCGTGCTTGTGGTGGTCGTAGTAGCCCACGCTCATACCGATGTCGTGCAGCAAAGCGGCCTCGTCCAAAAGTTGCTCTTCGGCCTGGCCGTAGCCGTGCAGCGGGCCCAGCAGGCGAAAGAGCAAGCGGCAGAAGTGGCGTACCCGGGCGGTGTGGCCAAAGTCCTGGGGGTAGCGGGCAAAAAGGTTACGCACATAGAAGCCGCGCACGTCGCTCAGCAGGTGGGGGGCGGACAGAAACTCGCGGTAGAAGGCCCCTTCGCGCACCCCCTGGCCGGAAATCCACAGCCCCTCGAGGCCCCCTTCGCGCAGCACCGTACGGTAGACCAGCCCCCCGGCCACGATCACATCGGCCCGGTCGGCCTGGAGGCCCTCGAGCTGCCGCCGTTGCTCGGTGGTGCGCTGGGCTAGAAGCCCCACCACCTCCTCAAGCGCCTCGCGCGAAAGATAGTAGCCGTGGACCAGGTCGAGGGGGTAGTCCCTGCGCCGCTGGGCCAGCTTGGCCAGGTTGCGCACCGTGCCGCCCATCGCCACCAGGGGCAAGGGATGCTCGCGTAACTGGGCCAGCACCGCCTTCATCTCCTTGCGCACGAAGCGCTCGAGGTCTTCGATCTCGCCCTTCTTGGGCGGGTTGGACTTCAAGAACAGCTCGGTGAGCCGCACCGCTCCCAGCGGATAGGCCCGGCCCTCCTGGTACTGACGGCACTTCATGCGCGAGAGCTGGGCGCTGCCCCCGCCCAGATCCATCACCCAGGCGTCTTCAAAGGTGAACGAGTTGGCCACCGCCAGCACCCCGTAGCGGGCCTCGTCCTCTCCGGAGAGCACCTGCACCTGAAGCCCCAGCTTGCGTACCTCGCGCATGAACTCCGTGCCGTTCTCGGCGTCGCGGCTGGCGCTGGTGGCAATGACCCGTAAATCGTCCAGGTCGGTGGCCTGGGCGAAGTCGGCGTAGAGTTTGAGGGCCGACAAAGCCCGCTGCATTCCGCTTTTGCTCAGGCGGCCCTGGGTGGCCAGCCCCTCACCCAGCCGCACGGTTTCCCGAATCTCGTCTACCAGCCGGAAGTGCTTGCCAGGCTCGTAAACATACACCACCAGCCGCGCTGTTCCCGACCCCAGATCCACAATGCCCAGACGATGCACCGCCCCATCGTAGAGCCTTAGCGCTGGAGGCTCAAGTTCTGTCAGGGCTGGCGTCATCTTCCCAGTATAGTTCCGAAGCGTCAGGGGGACGTAAGGACGGGTGTGCAGCAGGGCAGGGTGTCCTTCATCGGAAGCGCCGTGGTTTCATGCAGGGGTCCCTGTGCCCATGCTGGCGTCATGGCCTCATGGCAAGCTTCAGTGAAACAGAAACAGCCTTCCCTAGCTTTGCCCTTGGGCGACACGATAGACTCAGAGCCAGGGTGAAGAAACCAAAAGCCAAAAAGAAAACTTTATACTTCCCTGACAAGGCCGCCCAACACTTGGAGGCGATGCCCAAAAAACCCCCGGCGCCGCGCTTTGTTCCCACCCATCTCACCCAGGAGGCGAGCTGGCTTTTGTTCAACCGGCGGGTGCTGGAGCAGACCCGGCGGCCCGATTTTCCGCTGCTGGAGCGGTTGCGCTTTCTGGCGATCTGGGCTTCCAACCTGGACGAGTTTTTTTCCGCCCGGATTTCGCGGGCCTTTGCCGAGGAGCGGGGCAGCCCGAGCTATCTGGCCCTGATGAACGAAGCCCAGGATCAGGCCGAGGAGGCGGGGAAGCTTTACCTCGAGTTCCTCAAAGCCCTGGTAGGACTGGGCCTGCACATCCTGGAGCCCTCCCAGCTCACCAAGGCCGAAAAGCAGTATTTTGGGGCCTACCTGGCCGAGGAGGTAGCCCCCCTGACCGACCTGATCCGGCCCGAAGCCCTGCCCGAACTGGCCAGCCAGGCCCTGTATTTTGCCTCGGGCGAGGGGCTCTTACAGCACCTGATTCGGCTACCCGAGAGCGTGCCCAGGCTCCTGGAGGTGCCCGGACGCGAAGGGGGCTTCGTGCGGCTGGGGGCCCTGGTGCGCATGCGCAGCGACCTGTTTTTGCCCGGCAACCAGAAGCTGCCGCTGTATGAGTTTCGCCTGATTCGCCTGGCCCAACTGGCCCGTTCCCGTGCCGACTGGGACGAACTGCCCGAGGCCCTCGAGACCCGTCTGGACGGCCAGGTAAGCCACCTCGAGCTCGAAGAAGACTTCCCCCCCCTGTGGGCCGAGACCATCCGGGTAGCCCTGGGGCTGGAGCCCCCGGAGGTTTTCCAGCTACCCCCGCCCCTCGACCTGAGCTTTGTGGCCACCATCGTTGCACACGGGCCCGAAGCCGAGAGGTTCAAACCCATCGTCATCCAGAAGCCCAAGGGTTTCGCTAAAGATCCCTTCGGTTACCTGAACCGGCGCGATCTGCTGCTCTATCACCCCTTCGAGGACTACGCCGCGGTGGAGGCCTTTGCGCAAATGGCTGTGCGAGACCCCAAGGTGGAGGCCCTGCGGGCCACCCTGTACCGCATTGGCGACGAGAACGGTATTGCCCAGTCGCTCATAGAGGCCGCGAAGGCCGGCAAGGATGTGGCGGTGCTTCTGGAGGGCCGGGCCCGCTTCGACGAGCTGGCCAACCTCGAGTGGAGCCTGCGTTTTGCCGGGGCCGGGGTGCGGGTGCTGCCCCTGCCAAGCAAAAAGGTGCACGCCAAGGCCCTCTACGTGCGCCGGGCGGGCAGCGAGTATGTACACCTGGGTACTGGCAACTACAACCCCGTCAATGGGCGGCTTTATACCGACCTTTCGCTCTTTACTGCCCATCCGGTCCTCACCGCCGACGTGCGGGCTTTTTTTGAGGCCCTGGAGCACCAGCAAGCTCCGGTGCTTTCCACCATGCGGACGGCCTCCTTCATCCGCGACCTGCTCTTGGAGAGCATCCAGGCCGAGGCCCACAAGAAGGGCGAGATTATCCTGAAGTTCAACCACCTGACCGATCCCCCCATCCTGCAAGCCCTGGAAGAGGCCCTGAACCGAGGCGCCCGCGTACACCTGATTATCCGCAGTACCCTGACCACGCTCTGGGAAGGGGTGGAAGTGAAGAGCCTGGTGGGGCGTTTTCTGGAGCATGCCCGCGTGGCTGCTTTCAAAAACAAAGGTAAGTGGCGGGTCTGGGCCGGGAGCGCCGACCTGATGCCCCGCAACCTTGACCGCCGCTACGAGCTTTTTTTTCCCATTCTGGATGCGCGGGCAAAGCGCAAGGTGCTGGAAATTCTGCAGGCTCAGCTCGCCGACGATCGCAACAGTTTTATCCTTTTGCCGAAGGGAATGGAGCGACGCTGGGGAGGTAAGCGCGATGGGCAGCGGCTGGGGTAAGCTCGGCCACCTTCGGGCCGCCACTCTGCATTATTTTTGGGGTGTGGGAAATACCGTTAAGACCTTCACCGGCGTCAGCCGAACCTGCTCCTCCAGCCCAGCATCCAGCTTGACTACCGCTTCTCCCACCCCCAGATCCACCCGGCACAGCCGCTCGCCCCGCCCGCCGAACACAGCCAGCACCTTCGCGGGCAGGCCTTCGGCAGCCGGAACCAGGTCTTCGTAGCGGAAGGCCAGCAGGCCCGGCCCGCTCTCCACACCCTGAACGCTCCAGGCCAGGCCGTTCAGGTGAACTTTTCCTTCCTGAACCTGTACTTTGAGCAAGTTCAAACGCCCGAAGGCCCGAGCAGCCGCGAGGGTTTGGGGCTGGGTATACACCCGGGTGGGGGTATCTACCTGCACGATGCGTCCGGCGTCCATTACCGCCACCCGGTCGGCCACCGCCAGGGCCTCGTCGGGGTCGTGGGTAACGTGGAGGGCGCTCACATGTTCGGCCCGCAGGAGCGAGGCCACCTCGAGCCTGAGCTCTTCGCGCAGCACCGGGTCGAGCGCCGAGTAGGGCTCGTCCAGCAGCAGCAAACGCGGCCTGGCCGCCAGGGCTCGAGCCAGGGCCACGCGCTGCTTCTGCCCCCCTGAGAGCTGGTGGGGTTTGCGGGCATCCAGCCCACCCAGCCCCACCCGGCCCAGCAGGTGATGGGCCAGCGCCCGGTCGGGGGCTTTCATCACCAGCAGGAGGTGATCTAAAGCGCTCAGATGGGGCCACAGGGCATGATCCTGGAACACGTAGGCCAGCCCGCGCTTCTCGGGGGGTTGGTGGGTCACATCCTCGTTGCCCAGGAAAATGCGCCCTGCGTCGGGCTCGAGCAGCCCCGCCACCAGGTTCAGCAGGGTGGTCTTGCCCGAGCCCGAGGCCCCCAGTACGGCCACAATCTCGCCGGGCGAAAGGTGCAGGCTGGCACCCGACACCCCCGCCTTGCCAAAGTTTTTGGTGATGTTCTCCAGACGCAACATGTATGGAAGTCTCAGGGGTAACTCTGAATAGCCGATGGTCTATAGTCTATGGCCGATAGCGAGAAATGGTTCAAAAAAATCGTGGGCTACTTGCTACAGACACTCGTACGCAAGCTAACCTAGCCCACCACGCCCCGGCGCGGTACCAAAAGCAGCAGCAGCGACAGGGCCATCAGCATCAGCCCGATGGCAGCAGCCTCGCGGAAGAGCCCGCCGTTCAGCGCCGACAGCACCGCTACCCCCAGGGTCTCGCTCCCCGGTGCGTACAGCATGGCCGACAGCGTAAGTTCGGCCAGGCACAGCGGCAGCACCAAAAACACCCCGGCGGCCAGGTAGGGCCGCAGCAGGGGGAAGCCAATCTTCCACCAGGCCCACCCATGTCGCAGGCCAAACAGCTTGCCCACCGCTACCAGCCGCTCGATGCCGCTTTCCAGCCCCGCCTCCATCGAGCGCAGCATCAGTGCGGCAAAGTTGAGCAGGTATGCCAGGAGCAGAATCCAGGGGGTGGCATAGACCGGGGTGGGGGCCAGCAGCAGAATCAGGCCAATGGCCAGCAGGGTTCCGGGCAACAGGTAGTGCATGTCCAGCACCTGCCGCAGTCGCTTCAGGGCCCCGCGCTGCGGGGCCAGTAGCAGCCCCAGCAGCAGCAGTAAAGCTGTGGCCAGGAGGGCCAGCAGCAGCGAGTTGAGGAGCCCCAGCCGCACCAGCGGCAGCTCCCAGGCTGCCCCAAAAGCAGGTTGAAAGGCGCCGGTAAAGGTGTTGAAGAAGGCCCGGCGCGCCAGGCCCACCAGTGGAAACACCACCGCTATCAGCGCGAACAGGACGAAAGCGATTCTGGCCGCCAGACCCAGCCTGGGTTGCAGAAGCCGGGGGGAGGGTTCGCCGGTCGGTTGACTCCCGAGCAGCAGGGCCGGAACCGCCAGCAATCCCAACAACAGCCCAATGGCTGCCGCCTCGCCCAGGGGGTCGGGGCTGGCGGGGGAGAAGAGCCGAGCATAGGCCAGGGTGGGCAGCGTGTAGACCTGGGCGGGTAGCCCCAGCACCGCCGGAACCCCGAAGTTGCCCAGCAGGGTCAGGTAGAGCGCACCGAAAGCCGCCACCAGCGCCGGAAACAGGGGGGGCACCAGTGCCCGTACACGCTTCCAACCGGTTACGCCATGCACCTCGCTGGCTATGAGCAGCGGGGCCAGCCTGGATTCCAGGGCGGGGCGCAGCAACAGGTAGGCTACCGGAGCGTAATGGGCCGTCCAGGCCAGCAGGATGCCGCCCACCCCATAAGGTTGCAGGTTCACCAGTTGCAAAGCATATAAAAACCCCAGCGCTCCCACAAAGGGCGGCACCAGATAGGCGGGCAGTAGCAGCGCATCCCACCCCGGCTGCAGCCGTGCCCGGAAGGCCAGCCAGGCCAGCCCGCCCCCCACCCCCAGGCACAAGAGGCTGCCCACCAGCGCCAGCAGCAGCGAAACCCCTGCCAGGTCGAGCACCCGGGGCAGAATGGCCAGGTCGCCCAGCCCACGCCAGGCCAGCACAAGAAGCGGCATGGCTACCCCCAGCGAGAGGAGTAGCCAGAACAGGGTGATAAGGGGTTGTCGCCGGAGCATCAGCGCTATCCTAGCAGTGAGGTGAGCATAGCGGTCATGCGGATGCTGAGCTTACCCAGACTACAAACCACAAACGCCTCGTTTTCGGCCTCGAGTCTGTAGCTTTAGGCTTCTGGCAACCCCCTAGCGCAGGTTGAAGAGGGTGTTGAACTGCGTCAGCAAGGTTTGCCGGTTGGCCTGGATATAGTCGGCTGCCGAGGGCACCGAGAGCACCTCCCCGCTCACCCCAGCAGGGCGGGGGGCCGAAGCGATAACGGGAACATAGCCTTGCTGAGCAAAGAGGGCCTGGGCTTCGGGCGAGAGCAAAAAGCGCAAGAAGCGCTCGGCCAGCGCGGGGTTCCGGCTGCTGCTCAGAATGCCGATGGGGGTGGGCACCAGAATGGCCCCGTCGCGGGGGTAGATCACCTTGAGTGGTGCCCCCTGGCGGATCAGGTCGCGGATGCCAAAATCGGTGATGATGGCGATGCCATACTGCCCCTCGGCCAGCTTTTGCTGAAGGATAGGGTTGGACTGCTCGACCTTAAGGCCGTTGCGCTGGAGCTGCTCGAAGAAGCCAAACCCAAAGCGCTGGCTAAAGGTGCCCAGGGTGGAGAGGGCGGCCCCGGAGAAGTTGGGGTTGGGCATGCCCACCAGGTCGCGGTACTCGGGCTTCAAGAGGTCGCGCCAGGAGCGCGGTTCGGGGAGGTTGCCCAGCTTGCGGGTGTTCACGGCGATACCGTTGTAGAGGAGCCGTACCTCGTAGTAGCGCCCACCCTGGTAGGCAAACTTGACCGGAAAGCCCGTGGTCGTAGCCCGCACAGGGCGCAATCGGTTGGCTGCGGCCAGCTCACGGAAAAAAGTCTCGTCGGCTACCCACAACAGGTCGGCCTGGGGGTTATTGGCTTCCAGCTCGGCCCGCAGGCGGGTAATCACCTCGCCAGTGCCGCTGCGGAAGACCTGCACGTTGATGCCCGGATTGGCCCGCTTGAAGAGCTCAATCATGGGGTTGACGTTGGTCAGGACTTCCGAGGTGTAGAGGGTGATGGTTTGTTGCTGGGCCAGAGCCAGCCCTAAGGTAACCAGAGAAGCCAGAAAGAATCGTCGCATGAAGCCTCCAGTAAGGGTTAGGGTTTTATCCCGTAACAGATTGTGCCTTGCTCATTGTCAGGCGGCTGTCAGAACGGACTTGGTCTTGGGCTACTAAAGCCTCGGGAAAGCCGTGCTGAGCGGTAGTCTTTTGGACAAGAGCAGCAGGGCGCTTGTGGCAAATCATGGGTTCCGGGCCAGTCTGCGGGTCTTTTTGTGTGGAAGGGTCAGGCTGCACCCGCGATGATGCGGTGGTCTTTGAGCTGCAGGTTGCCCAGCCCGTGTTTGCTGGCGAGCTTATCGAGGTTTTTCTGGCGCTCCCCCTGGCGGGCGGCGTAAGACATGTTGCCGCCGTGCATGGCCACTGCCACCCCCCTGCCGGGAAGCTGAATGAGCGGATAGCCCGCCGAGACCACGCGCAGATACCAGTCCCAGTCCCAGTAGTCGGCTACCTCGGGGTCGAAGGGGCCCAGTTCGTCGTGAAAAAAGCGAGGGTAGGCCGCGCCGGTGGCGAGCAGGTGGTTGTCGGTGCGAAGCGAGAGGGGGCTGGCCTTGAAATCGAAGGGGATGCGCTCGAGCTCCAGACCATCGCGCTCCACGACCAGATAACCGCCCCGGTAGACCAGTCCGGCCTGCGCCTTGAGGGCCCGCACCACCCGGTGCAGGTGGGTGGGGTCGAGCCACCAGTCGTCATCGTCCAGGAGGGCAATTATTGAGCCGGTGGCATGGGCCAGCCCGGTGTTGCGGGCATGAACCTGCCCCCGCCCCTCGTTGCGAACCCCCAGGATGCGGGGGTCACGCAGGCTATGGGCAGCCAGGACGCCCGCACCGTCGCCGTCGTCTATCACCACCGCTTCCCAGTCGGGATAGAGCTGGAGCTGGAGCGAGCGCAGGGCCCGCAGCAACAACTGGGGCCGGTTGTAGGTAGGAATCAGCACGCTGACCATGGTTTACATGTAGATTAAAACCCTTTTGTCAAGCCTGCTTGGTACACCGCCTGACATTTGGCTGACCTGGCTGACCGTGTCCTGACGCTCTGCCTCCAAGCTTCACTTGGAGAGGTGGTCGATGCGAATTCTGGTTACCAACGACGACGGCATCTACAGCCCTGGGCTTCTGGCGCTGGCCGAGGTGGCCACGGCCTTTGGCGAGGTGCGGGTGGTTGCACCCGATGTGGAGCAGTCCGCGATGGGCCATGCCATCACCATATCCCGTCCCCTGCACTACCGAGCTACGCCGCTGGGGGGCCTCGAGGCCTACCGCGTGAACGGCACGCCCGCCGACTGTGTGGCCCTGGGCACCCACCACTGGGACAGGGTAGATTTGGTGCTTTCCGGCATTAATCTGGGTTCCAACCTGGGCAACGAAATCTGGCACTCGGGCACCGTAGCGGCGGCCAAGCAGGCTGCGTTGCTGGGTATCCCCGCCATTGCCTTTAGCGCCCCCATCAATGGCCGGGAGCCCGACTTCGAGGCCCTCAAACCCTGGGTGGGGCGGGTACTGGAAGCCCTGCTACGGGAGCCCAAGCCCTTTTTGATCAATGTGAACTTCCCCGCAAAACCCAAGGGCATCCTGTGGGCCCGCCAGTCGGTGCGCCTGTACGAGGGCCGGATTGTGCCCGGCACCGACCCCATGGGCCGGGAGCACTTCTGGTTTGCTGCAACCCCCGACCATGAACCCGAGGAAGGCACCGACCGCTGGGCGGTGGGCCACAACTTCATAGCCCTCACCCCCCTGCGCCTGGACCTGACCGACGAAGCCCGCCTGAGCCAGGCCTTTCAGCTTGCGGCCTCGGCGGACTGAAGCTGCTGCTCATGGCCTATAGCGCATAGCTCAAACGTGCTGTAGCCAATGGGCCAGTCAACTGGCAATACCTCCGTGTTTTGCCGGCTATACGTTGAACAAAATTAGCACCACGTCGCCGTCTTGCACCACATAATCCTTGCCTTCGGTGCGCACCCAGCCCTTTTCCTTGGCCTGGGCCCAGCCCCCGGCTTCGACCAGCTTGTGCCACTCGATCACCTCGGCCCGGATAAAGCCCCGCTCGAGGTCGGAATGAATCTCGCCGGCGGCCTGGGGGGCCTTGGTGCCCTGGCGGATAGTCCAGGCCCGCACCTCTTTTTCGCCGGCGGTAAAGAAGGTCTGCAGGCCCAGGGTGTGGTAGGCGGTGCGCACCAGCCGGTTGAGCCCCGACTCCGCTAAACCCAGGGTTTGCAGGTATTCCTGGGCTTCTTCCTCAGACAGCTCGGCCAGCTCGGCCTCGATTTTGGCCGAGACCACCACCACATCGGCGCCTTCTCGTGCGGCGGCCTCGCGCACCTTTTGCACGTGGGGGTTCTGGGCGCCCTCGGGCAGGTCTTCCTCGGCCACGTTGCAAACGTAAATCACGGGCTTGTAGGTGAGCAGGCCCAGCTCGCGGGCCGCCTTGCTCAAAAGTTCTGGCTCGGCCCCCGCATAGGTGCGGATGGGCCGGCCCTGTGAAAGGTGCTGCATGAGGGGCTCGAGCACGTCCAGCAGGGCTTTATCGTCCTTATCGCTCTTGGCCGACTTGCGCAGCTTGTCCAGACGCTTCTCGATGGTCTGGAGGTCGGCCAGGGCCAGCTCGGTGTTGATGGTCTCGAGGTCGTCCAGGGGGTCTACCTTACCCGCCACGTGCACCACGTTGGGGTCTTCGAAGCAGCGCACCACGTGAGCAATGGCCGCAACCTCGCGGATATTGGCCAGAAACTGGTTGCCCAGTCCCTCGCCCTTGTGCGCCCCCTTCACCAGCCCGGCAATGTCCACAAACTCCACGTAGGTGGGCACGATGGGCGGCACCCGCTCGCCCTTCACGAAGAGCTTTTGCAGGGCATTGAGGCGTGAGTCGGGTAGGGTGACCACCCCCACGTTTTTGTCAATGGTGGCAAAGGGGTAGTTGGCGGCCAGCGCGCCTGCTTTGGTAATGGCGTTGAAGAGCGTGGATTTACCCACGTTGGGAAGACCGACGATACCGACTCCTAGGGATGCCATGGGGTTCCTTTACGCAGGCCTTTGCCTGCACACAAGCCCCCATTCTAACCGAGCAGAGGCAAAAGCCCCAAACCCTCTTTGGTAGGCTTCAGGCAGGCTTAAGGAGGTGTTTGTGACAACGGTGCTGCTCTTAATGCTGGCGGCAGCGGCGGTATTGCTGATGGTGCAGTTTGGCCTGGATACCCAGAACCTACCCCAAAAGCCCGCCGATGTCCTGACCGATGAAAGCTACGTGCTGGTGGCCTTGCTGGCGATGGTGGTGATTGCTGGGCTGGCGACGGCGGTGCTGCTGTATGTCGCACCCCAGTGAGCTTGGTAGGTAGGGCTTTCGGCTGACATCTCCAACGTCTGGACCCTGGCCTCTGGCCGCTGAAAGCCCAGGGTAGAAGGTATGCTGCCCTGCAAATTGAGGCTGGAGACATGCCTTGTTTCTCATGTCCAAAGGGCCCCTGGACGAATTGTCGCCAACAGGTTGGCTGAGCGCTTACCGTGGGGGCTTCAGGGAGCGAGAAGGACCTCCGGAGGGTGTTCAACTCCCCAAGCCCAGATGGGCCCTGGCTTCTTCGGCGAACCCGGCCCAGTCCAGCAGGGCTCCGGCCAGGGCCAGGTAGCCCCTGGTGGTGCACACCTTGCCCTGCCAGCGGTAGGGTTCTCTAGAGCGTTCCAAAGCGGTTCGGGCCAGGGCTTCTTCGGCAATGGGGTGGGCGGCGACCTGGCCCGAAACCTGTCCGGCCTCCCACAAAAACAGTACCCCATTGGCGCCCGCAAACACGGCCCGCAGGCCATCCCACACTTCGCTCAACCAGTCCTGGTGTTCTGCATCGCGCCCCAGTTTGCTCATCTGGGAACCGCCAGGAATGACCAGCACGTTCAGTTCGGGCCTTGCGGCAAAGGTGTACCGGGGCGTCCAGACCGCGCCTGCGCTGCCCTCCAGGGCGGTGCGGCCCCGGGCCAGCGTGAAGCGCTCCCAACCCAAAAGCCTTGCCACCTCCAGCACCAAGGCTGCCTCGGCCTCGAGGAAACCCGGTGTCAGCAAAACGCCCATCCGCATGGCCCTATGCTACCAATCCTGGGCAAAGTTTTAGCGCTGTTACCGAACGAGCGCTCTGGCAAATCAAAGCTCGTTTGGCCATGCGCCGATGGCCCTTATGGGCCCATGGGCGGGGTAGACGCGTGTGGCGCCCTTCTCTCGAAGGCGTTTCCAGCTTGCCAGCGCGGTGGGATTATCGAACGCCAGGGCTTCAGCCGGAAGGTCACCGGTGAAGGCAGCGCCGTTATCTAGCAGGAGCGAAACACAGTGGTCGGTGTGGCCGGGTGTGTGCAAGATTTCGCCGGCTAGGCCCAGCTGGCCCAGAAAGTGGCGGCTTTGCTCAAAGGAGAGCACGATGTTGCCCTCTTCGGTAATTTCGACGTAGTTATCCTGTGGCTTTGTCCAGGTTTTCATGTGGGGAATGGCGCTTACCTGAACCTCGAGCACCAGCAAAGGCACCCCCTCCCTTTTGAGCTCCTCGGCCAGCCCGGCGTGGTCTATGTGGTAGTGGGTGGCCAGCGTGTAGCGAATCTCGTGGAGGGGAATTCCCATCCTTGCCAGATTGGCCTTCAGGTTTCCCAGGGTTCCGGGCCAGCCGATGTCTACCAGCAGCCGAGAAGTGCCCGCACCGACTACCCAGTAGTTGGTGGAGCGATAGCCCACATTGACTACGGCAACGGGCGGGGTATCCATAATCGAGTTGAGCGCCCTGTAGATAGAAATCAGCGCGAATAATCTTCAAGCTTTACCGTTTAACCCTGGCCCTGGATTGCCTGGGCGCTGGCCGACTCTGGCCTTGCACGAACGCCTTCAGGTCGGCGGCTTGCCGGGCCAGCGAGGGCAGGTGCACGTACATCATGTGGCCGGCGGGGTAGTAGTGCACCTGGATGTTTTTTTGCAGGTGGGGCTCCAGGCTCAGGTGACTCAGGGTGTAGTCGGTGGCGAAGTAGGGGGTGGCCAGGTCGTAATAGCCGCTGCCCACATACACCCGCAGAAAAGGGTTCATGCTCATGGCTTTGCGCAGGGTTTCGGCCACGTTCAGGTACTGATTCTCGAACTCTTTGTAGCTCCAGCTCTCGTACAAGTTGGACAAAATTTCGTAGGGGAGGTCGCTCTGGAAGCCCAGATCCTGCCGCACATAATGGTTCAGGGTGGCAGTGTAGGGGCCCTGGATGGCCGCATAGCTGGGGTCGTACTCGAAGGCAGACCCGGCGGCGTCGCGGTCGGTGCCGGTAAAGCGGCTATCCAGCCGGCCCACGGTTTTGCGCTCGGCGCGCAGGAGCTCCTTGGTAAAGCGGAAAATCTCCAGCCTGAGGTTGCAGGCCTGCACGTAGGCTTCCGAGAGGCCAGTGTAGCGGGCGAGCTTCTGGGCAATGCGCTTTTGCTCGGTGGGGGTGAGTCTGCTGTCCTGCATCAGGGCCAGGGTGTACTCGCCTGCGGCAAAGGCCTCGACCTCCTTCAGGAGGGCCTCGAGGGGTTTTTGTTGAAGGTCTTTGGGTAGCTTGCCGTGATACCAGGCGGTGGCGCTAAAGGTGGGCAGGAACAGGATGTGCGGCAGGTCGTTGCCGGGGCCAAAGCGGGCGGTGGAGAACTCCAGAATGCTACTGACCAGCATGAGGCCGTTCAGGTACATGCCGTGCCGCTCTTGCAGATAGCCCGAGAGGCCAGCCGCTCTTGTGGTGCCGTAACTTTCGCCGATCAGGTACTTAGGGCTAATCCAGCGCCCGTAGCGGTGGGTGTAGAGGCGGATAAACTCCCCCACGCTCTCGAGGTCGCGCTTGAAGCCGTGGTACTCCCTGGTTTTCTCGCCCTCCACCATGCGGCTGTAGCCCGTGCCGACGGGGTCTATGAAGACCAGGTCGCTGGCCTCGAGCAGGGTGTGCTCGTTGTCTACCAGCCGGTAGGGCGGGGGTGTGAGGGCCCCGGCATCGCCCATCTCCACCCGTTTGGGGCCCAAAAGGCCCAGGTGCAGCCAGACCGAGGACGAGCCCGGCCCTCCGTTGAAGGAAAAGGTGATGGGTCGCTGGCTGCGGTCGCTTACGCCCTCTTTGGTATAAGCCACGAAGAAAACCGTAGCCTTGGGTTTGTGCCCCTCGGCGGTGCCGTCCTTTTCCGATTCTTCGCGCAGTACTACGGTTCCGCAGGTTACGCTGTAGCGCAGTTCCTTGCCTGCAATGCGGATGCTGTGCTGGGTGGTGGTGAGCTGGTCTTGCGGCGTGGGTTTGGCCTCGGTGGTTTTGGTTTCTTCCGGCATGGAGCCATACTATATGCCCATGCAGGGTAACTCAAAGCCCAGGCCAGCACCGCTCAGGCAGACCTTATCTGACATACAGAATTCTGCGATACCCTGGGCAGGATGATGCCGAGATGGAAGTACATGCTGGGGCTTGCAATGGTGCTATGTGCCCTGGGACTGGCCCAGGTGACTCCGGAGGCCACCCAGCTGCTGGAAAAAATGCGCCTGGCCCACGGCGGGCCGGCCCTGGCCAATCTGCGCACCTACCAGGAAACCGCAACCCTGACCACCTTTTCTGGGCCAGAGCCGGAGAACCAACTAACGGTGGTTTCGTATGTGGATTTTTCCTCTAAAAGTCTCAGAGTAGAGTACCGCGACGGCTCCAAGCTAATTCAGGTGCTTCAGGTAACCCAGGCCGGCGGCCAAAGCTGGAGCGTGGTTTCGGGGAGCAAGGCCCTCGAGCCCGAGCTGGCCCAGGAGCTTCGTGGCGGACTGTTCCAGACCTGGTACGGCCTGCGCCTGGGGGGCAGCGGAAGGGAGCAGGCCCGGCTGTTGGGACGCCGCACCTTTGGTGACCGGACAGGAACCGCCATAGAGGTCACCACCCAGGGTAGCAAGACTACCTATCTGGTGAATGCCCAGCACCAGCTCATCGCCGAGCGCTACCAGAACAGCCAGGGACAAATGACGGTGCTCTACGCCGACCTGCGGCGGGTCTCGGGCATCCTGATTCCTTTCCAGGCCCGCCTGTACGCCGATAGCACCCTGTTTGCCGAGGTCAAGGTGCAAGAAGCCCGGGTCAACCCGGTGTTCGGGCCCGAGACCTTCCGGATGCCGTAGTGGGCCGAAAGCTTTGTAACCTGTGGCTCGAGACCTGAGTCCTGCGAACTTTTTGAGTAGAACAAGCCTTAAGACACCAGGTAAGCGAATCCGTATTGCCTGCGCAGTTGTGATATAGGCAACCCACATTTCATCTTTGGGCGCTAAATAATGATGTATGGCAAACAGGCGGTTTTGGGGGGTCGTGCTGGTTGTATGGGCTGGGCTTGGGCTGGCCAGCCCTGCCCAGGACTTGCTGGGCGAAGTAAGCCGGTTGTTGGCGGACTACTACGGCGGCTTCTCTCAAGTCAGGTTGCAGGAACTGCGACAGAAATACCAGGGTGAGCTCGAGAAAATCTGCGCCCAGGAGGTGGCCTGCCCGGTTAACAAAGCCTATACGGTGATCGGGTCGCTGGTAGCCGAAATTGGGGATCGTCACACCCGCTACTTCACCCCCGAAGACTACGCCGAAATCCAGCGGCGCCTGGCCGGAAGCAGCAGCAATCGCCCCCAACTGGGGGTGCAGCTTCAGGTGGTGCCGGGGCTGGAAGGCTTACTGGTGGTGGAGGTGATGACCGAAACCCCCGCCGAGGAAGCCGGACTGCGCCGGGGGGATCGCATCCTGGCGGTGAATGGCGAGCCTTTGCCCCAGGCCGAAGCGGAGCGCAACAACTTCCTGCGCGAGCGCCTGAGCACAGGAGGGCCGGTTAGCCTGACCATCCAACGGGCCCAGCAGCGCTTTGAGGTGGAGGTGCGACCCCGGATTATCTCCCTGCGTCAACTCCCCTCGCTCAGCCTGCGTTCGGACGGGGTGGCGGTTTTACGTATCCCCTCGTTTAGCGGCTACCAGCAGGTAGGGCCGCGCATCCATGAACTCGTGCGCCAGGCCCAGGCGGCTGGGGCCAGAGGCATGGTTATCGACCTGCGCAACAACGGCGGCGGTGTGCTGAGCGAATGCCTGGTGGGGGCGGGGGCCTTTGTCGAGGAAACCTACCGGCGCCTGCAGGACAACCTGCGCGCCAGCGAGCAGGGTTACAAGGATGGCTACTATTACTTCCGCTCGGGAGGCCGCGACCGCCCGCAGTACGAGGTGCAGGCCGTTCGCTGGACGGCTCCGGTGGTGGTGCTGGTGAACGAGCGTACTGCCTCGTGCGCGGAATACTTCACCTTCGACCTGCAAGAAGGCCGCCAGGCCCCGGTAATTGGCCAGCCTACCGCGGGGGTGGGCAACACCGCCACCATTTTCCTGCGTCTGAGCGATGGCTCGGGCCTGCAGGTGACCACCTCGAGGGCCCAGCGCAAGGACGGCAGCTTTTACCCCGACCGGGTAACCCCCAGCGTGAGCTTTTCCGACGACTTTCAGGCCCTAGCCGAAGGCCGCGACCTGATGCTGGAAAAAGCCGTTGAGCTCTTGATGGGGGTCAATACAGAGATAGAGCAACAGTAATCTCGCATGGTGTTGCTGAAGGGCCTTCGCCCCTGTCCTTTAGGGGAGAAGAGGTGCAACACCAGACGCCCGGGTTGGCTGCTTGCGTCTGGGGGCGCAGCGGGTGGGTTTTGAGGCAGCTGTGATTACAAGCCCTCCACCGGCTCGGTTTCCAAAGCCCGGATGGCCTCGCGCAGCCAGTCGGGGATGCGAGCAGGCTTGCCGTCTTCCAGCCAGACCACCACCACCTTGATACGTGCGGCCAGCTCCCCGCTGGCCCAGGTCTCGCTTAGGGTACGGAAGCTCGAGTTACCTACCTTCTCGACCCGAATGGCAATTTCCACCGGCTCGGCAAACAGGATGGGCCGGATGTAATCCACCTCGGCCCGGGCCATAACAAAGTTGCCGCCATCTATGGCAGCCCCCACCCGGCGCAGATAGTGGCCCCGCGCCACCTCGTCGTAGGTCAGATAAACCGCATTGTTGACGTGTTTGAGGGTGTCCAGGTCACTGAAACGCACTTCGATAGGAACGCGCACCGGAAACTTCATCCCCCGGATTCTATCGTGAACAAACCCCAGTCCCTATACTTGGGCCTATGAGCCAGTTCACCGCCGAGCTTCCGACCTGGGATTTAGATAGCCTGTTTCCGGGTTTTGAATCACAGAAGTTCAAGGCTACTTGGGGCCAGGTGGAGGGTCAACTGCGGGATTTGCAAGACTTCATGCAGGCCCACCGCATCGGTCAGGAGGGGGCTTCGACCGATAAATATACCTTCGAGGCCCTGGTGGAGAAGCTCAACACCTTTGGCGACACCCTGGGGCCGCTTTACGCCTACGTGCTGATGCGGGTAGATGCCGATAGCGCCGATGCCGAGGCCCAGGTCAGGCTATCGGAACTCGAGCTTTTGCTCCTTCAGTACCAGAAGCTGCGTCCTCGATTCCAGCGCTGGCTGGCCCTGCTGGACGCTGAGGCGGTCCAGGCAGGCGACTACCAAATTTTGCTCGAGGAGGCCAGAGTCCAGGCCCAGCACCTGATGTCCGAGCCCGAAGAGGTGCTAGCTGCCGAACTCTCCCTTTCGGGCGGGCGCGCCTGGGTCAAGCTGCACGGCAACCTGACCAGCCAGATTACGGCGGTGGTGCAGGGGGAAGAACTGCCCATAACCGCCGTGCGCAACCTGGCCATGCACCCCGACGAAAGGGTGCGTAAAGCGGCCTATGAAGCCGAACTCGAGGCCTGGAGAGCCCACGAAACTGCCCTTTCGGCGGCCCTCAACGGCTACAAAGGCGAGGTCTCGACCCTGAACCGCAAGCGCGGCTGGGAAGACGACCTGGCCCCGGCCCTGTTCGAGAACCGCATCAGCCGCAAGACCCTCCGGGCCATGCAGCAGGTAATGGTGGATAGTTTTCCCCACTGGCGGCGATACTTTGCCGCCAAGGCCCGGGCTTTGGGCAAGGATAGGCTGGACTGGTGGGATCTGTTCGCGCCGGTGAGGCGGCCTGGGCAAAGGCCCAAAAAATGGAGCTGGCAGGAAGGGCAGCGCTTTATTGTGGAACACCTGTCGGGTTTCTCGCAGGCCGCTGCCGAGCTGGCCCAGCGGGCCTATGCCGAGCGCTGGCTGGATGCGCCGCCCCGCAAGGGCAAGGTGGGCGGGGCCTACTGCACCCCGGTGGGACAGGGGCGCTCGCGCATTCTGCTCAACCACGAGGAGAGCTTTGAGTCCATCTCGACCCTGGCCCACGAACTGGGCCACGCCTACCACAACCACTGCTTGCGGGAGGTGCCCTACCTGCTGCGCCAGGAGCCCATGACCCTGGCCGAGACGGCTTCCATCATGAACGAAACGGTGGTAGGGGAGGCGGCCCTGCGGGTGCTGCCCCCCGCCGAGCAACTGGGGGTTCTCGAGGGCGGCCTGCAAAGCGCGGCCCAGGTGATTGTGGACATCCACTCGCGCTTTTGGTTCGAGCAGGCGCTGTTTGCCAGGAGGCGGGAGCGGGAGCTTTTGCCGGTTGAACTCTGCCAGCTTATGCAGGAGGCCCAGGAGGCGACCTACGGCGAGGCCCTGGCCACCTATCACCCCTACATGTGGGCCGTCAAAGGCCACTACTACGGCTCCAACTTTTACAACTTCCCCTACGCCTTTGGGCTTTTGTTTGGCCTGTCGCTCTACCGGCAGTACCAGCAGGAGGGCCCCGGCTTTGTGGCGCGCTACGATGAACTGCTGGCCTCGGTGGGCAAGTACCCTGCCGAACAACTGGCAGCCCGTTTTGGCTTCGACCTTGAGTCGGTGGACTTTTGGCAGGGGGGCATGGAGGTGCTCAAGGAGCGAATCACGTACTTCGAGGGGCTGCTGGAGCATACATAGAAAACCGAAGTTAGATAAATATAAAAGTAATATTGACAAAATATAAAACCTTGGTTTATATTGATGACCAAGGAGGCCAGGTATGTTCGGGAACTTCAATTCAGCAGAACTCGAAGTGGTAATCGCCGACAAAGTGAGCGCCTATCAAGCGGAGGCCGAACTGGAGCGGCAGTTGCCCCGGCAGGCCCTCCGCCGCCGCCTTGCTCATCTGCTCAGGGCTTGGGCCGAGGCTTTAGAGCCCACCCCAGGCCTTAAGAACCGGCAGTTGCACGGCGCCTGACCAGCAATAGCCCCCTGACCAGCCATGCCCCCAAAAGAGGCGTTTTAACCTGGAGGTTTCCATGACCGAACAAGAGCGCATCCAGGCCCTGCTGCAAGCAGGCAAGATCACCCAGCAGGAAGCCGACCTGCTGCTTTCGGCCCTCGAGGAGGGCGACACGGCGGCCCAGCAGGCCCAGGCAACGCTGGGCGAGCAGTACACCCCATCTGCCAGCTGGCAGCCGGAGGGGTTGCGCTGGCTGCGGGTCAGGCTCACTGCAGGCAGTCTCGAGGCCCGGCTCGATAAGAGCCTCCAGATGCCTGTGGTCGAGGGCCCGGCGGAAGTCCGCCCGGTGGGGGCCGACCTCGAAGTACTGCCTGAAATGTCGGGTGGCAGCTTTTTAGGCGGTTTGCTGGGCCGGATGGGTTCGCTGGAACTGCGCCTGCCGCCGGGCTGGGGCCTGGAGGTAGACAGCAAGGCCGCTCAGGTAGAAGCCGAGGGCATTGCGTTTCTGAAGGGCCGGGTGGCGGCAGGCAATGTCGAGCTGAAGGCGGTGGAGGGGCTCGACCTCGAGGTCACGGCGGGCAACATTGACGGCTCCCTTTTGCTCCGGGAAGGTCAGCACCGCCTGCGGGCCTCGATGGGCAATGTCGAGCTGGATGTGTTACCTGGAAGCAGCGTGCGGCTGAGCCCCAGCGTGAGCCTGGGCAACCAGGAGATCAGGGGATTTAGCGGCACCGCAAACGGGGCCACCAGGCAGCTAGGGGAGGGAAGGGCCAGCCTCGAGGTCTCGGTGCGCATGGGCAACCTGGAAGTGAAGGCGAGGTAGGCCATGGCTCCATCACGTAAAAAACCGACAAAACCTGCTTCCGTTCGCGCTACAAAACGAACTAAAGCCAAGTACAAAGGGTCTGTGCCTGGCCCCCTGCCCACGGTTTTATTCTTTGCAGTTCTCTGAGGAGCTCCTTTATGGACGATAAAAAGCGCATTATGGAGATGGTCAAGGAAGGCAAAATTACCGCCGAGGAGGCCATTCGCTTACTGGAAGCGATGGACACTGGGCGCCAGACGGCGACCCCCGGTGCAGGTTACGCCTACGCAGTGGCCACCACCCCACCCCCGCCCAAAGGCATCGCCAAGATGATTCGTATCGTGCTGGATGGTGAGGAGGTCAAGGTCAGGGTCAACGTACCCGCAGCCCTGGCCAAGTTCGCCTCCAACTTCATCCCCCCCGAGGCCAAACAGCAGTTGAGCGCCCAGGGCATTGACCTGGCGAGCATTCTGGACATGCTCAAAGGCGAGTTGCCCGAGGGCCGCCTGGTGGATGTGGAGATCAGCGACGTGGGTAAGGTGAGCGAAGGCCAGAGCAAAATGTCGGGCCCCATGCGTGTCTTGATTGAAGTGGTCTGAGGGCTTTGGCTTCCTGGCCCTGGATGGAGATTAGGATGGTGGCAGTGGCGAAAGCAACCTCTAAAACTGGCTGGTTCACCCAACTGAACCTGGTGCGCCCTCGGTTTGTGTATTTGTGGGTGCGGGTGCAGGAAATCCCGGTGCCCATATTCTTGTTCGCGCCTTTAGTAGCGCTGGAGCTTTTCCTGTGGATGGCGCTCTGGATTCTGCGGCAAAACCACGACTCCCAGACCGCTTTTGCCCTGCACGCCCTGGAAGCGCTGCGCAACCAGACCTGGGCGTTGCGCAAAATGCCGCCTTTTGCCCTGGTAGAGATAGAGTTCAGGTCCAAAAACGGGGAAAGGCCCCCAAAGCAAGCGCATGTCAAGATTGGGCTTTGGTAAAGGCCTGCCCGGAGGTTATATGCGAGTGTTCCCCATGCCCACACAATGCCCGGTGGAGGGCTGCAACGGGCGACTGCACGTGACCGAACTGGTCTGCCCGGACTGCCGCACCGAGATTCGGGGTGAGTTCCGGCCCAACGAGTTTGCCCTCCTGCCCCCCGAGCACTTAGAGTTCCTGCGCCTGTACGTCAAGGTGCGGGGCAACCTGAAGGAAGTCGAACGGATTCTGGGCCTGTCGTACCCTACCATCCGAGCCCGCTTCGAAGCGTTGCTCCGGGTGCTGGGGTACGAGTACCAGGAGATGCCCGAAGGCCCCAACCCAGAAGAAAAAGAAGCAATTTTGGCGGCCCTGGAAAAAGGCCAGATCAGCGCTGCTGAGGCTGCCGAACGGCTGAGGGCCTTGAAAAAACCCTAAAAACGCGGTGGACGTTTCTCGAAAAAAGCCGCGATGCCCTCGGCCAGGTCGCCGGTCTCGCGCACCCAGGCGTTGGCGATGGACGCCAGCCGGAGGCCGTCCTCGAGGCCCATTCCCGGCAGGGCATTCAGCAACTCTTTGGTTAGTGCCAGCGAGGTGGGGGCGTTGGCGCTCACCTCCTGGGCCAGGGCCAGGGTCTCGTCCAGCAGTTGCTCTGGGGGTACGATTTGGTTCACGAGCCCCATTCGGTAGGCTTCCGACGCCGAGACCAGCCGGCCGGTAAGGAGCAGCTCTCGCGCGTGCTTTTCCCCCACGTTGCGCACTAGAATCACCCCTACCAGCGCGGCCACGAAGCCAATCTTTACCTCGGTGTAGCCGATTTGGGCGGCCTCGCTCATCAGGGCCAGGTCGCAGGCCGTGGCCAGCCCGGCCCCACCGGCTACCGCCGGGCCATTGATGGCGGCGATGGTGGGTTTGGGGAAGGTGTAAACTCGGTGAAAAAGGCGCATCAGACTACGGGAGTGGGCGTAATTGGCCTCGGCGCCGGCGGTGGTAACGCCTTTGAGAAAATCCAGGTCGGCCCCGGCACTAAAAGCCTGGCCGGCTCCGGTCAGCACCACCGCCCTGGTGCTGGGGTCTTGTTCGGCGGCATTTAGCTGCTCCAGTAAGTCTTGTACCAGTCCGGGAGAGAGCGGGTTGCGCCTTTCAGGGTCGTTCAGGGTGAGCAGCCGGATGCCATTGTGGTCGGATGCGGTAACGGTCATACCTCCATGCTAGTCGTAAGGCAGCCTGAACGGAAAGATGGCGCAAACCCCAAGCAGGCCATTTTTTCAGATGCTGCTACGGCCACCTTTTCTTGCTACGAGGAAAACCCAAACGATAAAAGCAAGAACCGGAGGAAGGGTTGTAAAGTCCCTTTCGTACCGTATGTAATACCAGATTCGGTTGATTCGTTACCGTTCGGTAACGAATCAACCCGACCAAAGGGAGACGCTTTCTTCGCCGACCGACAGTGAAGGGCCATCGGCCCCCGGCTAGCGCCGGTACTCAAGGGAGGGGTGTGCTCTAGGATTCAAAAAGACAGCCTATGGGGTTTTTAGTTTTGTAAACTGTCTTTTTGAATCCGGTATAACCCAACGTTGCCGCCTGGCCTGCTCATTGTGTACACTCGAGGCTGTGGGTAACCAAACTCAGCCGGGTTTGTTGCTTGCGGAGGTGAAGTTATAACCAGAGATGTTCCAGTTAATGAACGAATTCGGGTGCGTCAGGTACGCCTGATTGACGAGAATGGAACCCAAGTAGGGGTGGTGGACACCCGCGAAGCCCTGCGCATGGCCAAGGAGCGTGAATACGACCTGGTGCTGGTCTCGCCCAATGCGGTTCCACCTGTGGCCAGACTGCTCGACTATGGGAAATGGCGCTACGAGCAACAGCAGGCCGAAAAAGAAGCCCGCAAGAAGGCCAAGCGCACCGAACTCAAGAGCATGAAGTTGCGCCCCAAAATCGAGGCCCACGACTACAACACCAAGGTCGGACATATTCGGCGCTTTCTCGAGGAAGGGCACAAGGTCAAAGTCACGATCATGTTCCGCGGGCGTGAGATGGCGCACCAGGAGCTAGGTTACAAGCTTTTGGAACGCATCGCGAAGGATCTAGAAGGAATAGGGTTTGTCGAAATGCGCCCGGAAATGCTGGGCCGCGACATGAATATGGTGATGGCGCCTGGCGCCAAGCCCTCGGCCCCGGTGGCCCCTGCCGCTTCGTCTGGCAACCCCGCCTAGGGTTTATTTGCCCAGACTGCCAAAAAGTTGACCCGGCCCTGGTGAGGTCGGGTTTTATTCATACTGTAGCGGTTTTCCCATACCCTTCGTTGGCAAACAAAGCGAAGGAATGCTATACTTGCAAGGCTGCCGAGTTCCCAAGTCCTCTTCCAGAGGCACTCAGGCCGCAGATACAGGAGCACACAATGGCCAAGATGAAGACCCACAAGGGCGCCAAAAAGCGTGTCAAGATCACGGCTACTGGCAAGGTAGTTGGCAAAAAGCCGGGGAAACGCCACCTCAACTGGCACAAGTCGGGCAGCAGCCGCCGTCAGAAAGGGCGCGACTTTACCTTTTCCAAAGGCGAAGAGCGCCGTGTCCACCAGCTCATGCCCTACGATGTATAAGGAGAGGTGAAAAAGTATGCCACGCGCAAAAACCGGTGTAGTCCGTCGCCGTAAGCACAAAGCCATCCTCAAGCGTGCCAAGGGCTTCTATGCCCTGCGCTCCAAGAGCGTCCGTAAGGCCCGCGAAACCCTGTTCAGCGGGGCCATGCGCTCCTTCAACGACCGCCGCAAGCGCAAGGGCGATATGCGCCGCCTGTGGATTGTGCGTATCAATGCCGCCGCGCGCCAGCATGGCCTGAGCTACAGCGTGTTCATGCACGGCCTCAAAAAAGCCGGCATCGAGCTGGATCGCAAGATTCTGGCCGATATCGCCGTGCGCCAGCCCGAGGCCTTCGCCGAACTGGTGAGCAAAGCCCGGGCCTAAGGCAAGGCCTGATACACAGCTACAAAGTTTCGGGGGGCCGAAAGGTCCCTTTTGAATTGGCCTATCGCACGCTTCATGAGCGCTGCCGCCCATCCGGGTGGTAGCCGTCCTATTTGGGGCAAAATATTCCCAACTCCCGGGAAATCAATCTTTGTGAAGAGCGCTCCGGGACAGCCAGTGCTGGATGAGATCGAGTTCCCGCTCCCGGCTCATACCGGCCTTGAGGGGTTCTGTACGGGCTTTGTCCCAGGCCAGAATGTCCTGGACGGTTTGCAAAAGCGGGCGCATGGTGAAACCGGCAGCGACGGCCCTGACATTCTGGGTTTGCGCAATTCCGCGACCCGGCGCAAAGGAAGGAATCCAGGCCGGCAGGTCGGCCCAGGGGGTCACCTGGTTGTCCAGCAACCACTGTTCATCGGCCCAGACGGCCTCGGCAGGGGTGGGGGCGGCTTGCCGACAGGCTTCGACCAGGCTGCCCCAGGACACCGGCGTAGCGGCTCCGTTGTAGGCCCCGCTCAGTTCCTCTTCCAGGCCCAGCACCACAAAGGCCCCCAGGTCGCGTGCGTCAACGTACTGCAAAGTGTGCTTGGGTTGGCCCGGCACCAGCACCCGGCCTCCCCCGGCAAAGCGGCGCGGCCAGTAGGTGAAGCGGTCGGTGGGGTCGTGCGGCCCCACCACCAGATGGGGGCGCACCACAAAGCTCTGGCTACCGAAGGCCCGCTCGACCTCGAGCTCGCACAACACCTTGAGCCCGCCGTAGGTCTCGCCGGTTACCTTTTCTACCGTGGGGTCGGCCAGGGTTTGCAGGGGCGAGGTTTCGTCCAGAGGCTCGCTGGACTCCCGGTAGACCGAGACCGTGGAGATGAAAGCATAGCGCCCCACGCGTCCTTTGAGTACAGCGATGGCTTCGCGGACTTCGCGGGGCAAGTAGCCATTTACGTCCACCACAGCGTCCCAGGTGCGGCCCTCGAGGGCCTTCAGGTCGCCTTTTTGGCGGTCCCCTACCAGCGACTCGGTGCCGGGGAGGGGGTTGGTGCCACGGGTGAAGGTGCTAACGGTATGGCCGCGCTGCAAGGCGGCTTCGGCAATATGACGACCCACAAAGCGGGTGCCCCCCAGAAGCAGGATGTTCATGGGCTGAGCATAACCCAAACAGCCGGCCCGCTCGACCACCTGGGGTAGATGCGAAGTTGCTGTGTGGTTGCCGATCACGCACCCATGGACGGTTGTTTTACAGATGATGCGAGGTCGGCGCAAACCAGTGCTCTTGTCAAACCCTTCATCGCGAGGAGGCCGATAGGCCGACGAAACCATCTCGGAGGACGCTTCAAGCTATGGGCTACCCAGGTGAACTGGGTTGCTACAGGGCCGCACCGTGTATTCGGTCGAGGCCATCAGGCGGGGTGGGCCTCGAGCGTAAGGCGAGACGCCAGTGCCCTACCGTGAGAGCGGCCTCCCACGAATACCCCACACAGCATCCTTTGGAAGCTATGGCGTGTGGGGTAATTTACGCTGCACCGCATGTAGCGTAAATGTGGGAAACGCGATGAGCTGCGCCAAACCTTACGGAGCGTTTGTACCTTTGGTCTCGAGGGTAATCTCCTCGCCCTGGCGCAAGATGTTCAGTTGTCCCCCATTCTTGAGGGGGCCAAAGAGCAGCAGGTCGGCCAGGGGTTTCTTGATTTTTTCCTGAATCAGCCGGGCCAGGGGGCGGGCGCCCATCAGCGGGTCGTAGCCCTTTTCGGCCAGCCAGGCCACGGCTTCGGGGCTTGTCTCGAGGGCCACCTTGCGCTCTTTGAGCTGGGATGCTAGCTGCCGCAGGAACTTGTCCACAATCTGCTGCATGATGGCCGGGGAGAGCGGGTCAAAGTGTACGATGGCGTCCAGCCGGTTGCGAAACTCGGGGGTGAACATGCGCTTGAGGGCTTCGTCGCTGGCTTCGGCTTTCGTACCGCCCAAAAAGCCCACCCGCCGCTCGCTGGCCTCGGCGGCCCCGGCGTTGGTGGTCATGATCAGGATGGTGCTACGAAAGTCCACGGTTTTGCCGTTGTGGTCGGTCAGTTTGCCATAGTCCATGACCTGCAAGAGGATGGCGTAGAGGTCCGGGTGGGCTTTCTCAATCTCATCCAAAAGCAGCACGCAGTGGGGGTTTTGCAAGACCGCATCGGTCAGCAGGCCGCCCTGGTCGAAGCCCACGTAGCCCGGTGGGGCCCCGATGAGCCTCGAGACCGAGTGCTTTTCCATGTACTCCGACATATCGAAACGCAGCAACGGCACCCCCAGCGAGGCCGCCAGTTGGCGGGCCAGCTCGGTCTTGCCCACCCCGGTTGGGCCGGCAAACAGATACGAACCCATGGGCTTTTGCGGGTCGCGCAGCCCGGCCCTCGAGAGCTTGATGGCGCTGGCAACCTCCTCCACGGCCCGGTCCTGCCCAAACACCGCCCCCTTGAGTTCCTGCTCGAGGTTGGCAAGCACCGCCTCGTCGTCGCGGCTCAGGCTCTTAGCCGGAATGCGGGCGATGCGGGCCACGGTGGCCTCGACCTCGGCCACCCCGATCCGGCTCTTGCGCTTGCCAGGGGGGAGCAGGGCTTGGGCGGCCCCGGCTTCGTCCAGCACATCCAGGGCCGAGTCGGGTAGCCGCCGTTCGGAAAGATGGCGGGCCGAGAGTTCGACCGCCCGCTCGAGGGCTTGTTTGGTATAGCTGAGCTGGTGGTGGGCCTCCAGGCGTGGCTTGAGCCCCTCCAGAATCTTCACGGCGTCGGCGTGGGAAGGTTCGGTAATGTCGACTTTTTGGAACCGCCGGGCAATGGCCCGGTCTTTCTCGAAGTGCTTGTACTCGGCAAAGGTGGTGGCACCAATGCACCTGAGCTTGCCGGTTAAGGCGGGCTTGAGCAGGTTGCTGGCGTCCACGGTGGAGCCGGTGGTGGAGCCCGCACCCACGATGGTGTGGATTTCGTCTATGAACAAAATAGCGTTGGGGTGAGCCTCGAGGGCCTTCATTACGGCCTTGACCCGCTCCTCGAAGTCGCCCCGGTAGCGGGTGCCGGCCAGGAGGCTGCCCATGTCCAGGGCAAACACCTCGGCCCCTTTGAGGCGCTCGGGCAGCAGGGGGGCGTTCCCCTGGCTCGAGGGTGCCACAATGAGCTGCGCCAGCCCCTCCACCAACGCGGTTTTCCCCACGCCGGGGTCGCCGACCAGCAGGGGGTTGTTCTTTTGACGACGGGAGAGGATGGTCAGGATGCGCTCGAGCTCCTTCTCCCGCCCAACCAGCGGGTCGAGCTCCCCTTTGCGGGCCCGTTCGGTCAGGTTGGTGCAGTAGGCTTCCAGGGGGTTTTGCGCCACGCCCGCTCCTTCTTCGCCTACCTGCACGGGTTCGATATTTTGCGAGGCACCCCGGGGCAAGGCTCCCCTCGAGATGGCCGCCGTCAGGTCGAGCCGGGTCACCCCAAGCTGCTCCAGCAAGGCATAAGCTGCCGACTGCCGCTCATCCATGATGGCCACCAGCACGTTGGCACCGTTGGCCTGGTCGCGTCCAGCAGAGCGCATTTGCAGAACGGCCCGCTGGATAACCCGCTGAAACGCCGTGGTGGGCTCGGGTTCTGCGCCCGGGATGCGCTCAAACTGGCGCAAAGACTCCTCCAGCAGGGCCCGCAGGTGGGTCAGGTCTACCTTGCTATGCTGCAGCACCCGGCTGGCGTCGGGGTCGTCGAGCAGAGCCAGCAGCAAGTGCTCGAGGCCGGCGTACTCGTGCCCTCGCTCGAGGGCCATCTCCAGCGCACGACGAATAGACTGCTCCAGGGTAGCGGTCAGAGGGGTTTCCATACCAGCTAACCTTCAGTGTAGCAGGGTGATCAGGGCAGATTGTGTAAACGTGCGACGAAGACGCTTTACTCCCCGTGGCAACCACATTCGGCGCCGTTGGCCTTGGCAAAGGCTTCGCGGCCCTCGGTAAAGGACAAGTAGGCCAGCCCCAAGGCCCCCAGGCTATCCGCAAACCAGATGCCGCTCACGGCATAGATTAGGCTGGAAGCCAGCAACAGCCCGGACATATACATGCATACCCGCGCACACTTGGCATCGGCCAGAATGGCTTCGGAGCCCAGGGCCACCCCGGCCTGGGTTTTGTAGTGAATCAGGGCCCACATCAGCGATATGGAGATGGCCGCAATAATCACACCTGCTAGGGTGGTCTCGGGCTTGTGCTGGGTGGCCAGGTTGTACAGGGCCATGGTCGAGAGAATCCCCACCAGGCCGTAGAAGCCGGTTCCGGTGATTTGCAGGGCGGTTTTTTCGAAGCGGCCCTTGGGGGCTCCAGGATATCGCCAGATGCGCAGCACCATGGCCAGAATGCCTATTCCCGAGATCATTTCGATAAAGCTGTCCAGGCCAAAACCAAACAGCGTAAGCGACTCGTCGGCCAGGCCAAACCAGACCGAGACCAGGCCCTCGAGCAGGTTGTAGGCAATGGTTAGAACGGCCAGCCAGAAAGCCAATCTATACCAGCGGTTCGCATGGGGGGCCAGATACATGCTCACAACGCTAACCTGGCAGGGCGAGACGATTTGTGCCGATGGCACCTTAGATACTGAAAAGCCAGCATCAAGTATCCTGTTCTGAAAGTTGATAGATGCATCGGGCCGCAGGTCAACTCTCTGTCTGACCCCAAAGGCCAGAGTGCAACCACATGCCTAGCCCATTGGAACGGAGGCCAGTCAAGAGGGCATACTTTGACCATCGGTTATAGACCGTTTTCCGCTGCGCATCGGGCAGAGGAAGGTAACCGCCGGCGCTGTCACTCTGGTTCCATGATGCACTGTAGTGGATGCCCCTCAGCGCTGGCAGCACCCATCACCTGATTGACCTTGGTTTCGGCAATTTCGAAGGGGTAAACGCCTGCCACGCCCACCCCGGCGTGGTGCACTTGCAACATGATGCGGATGGCCTCGGCCTCGCTTTTCCTGAAAAACCGCATCAACACCTCCACCACAAAATCCATAGGGGTGTAGTCGTCGTTAAGCAACAAGACCTTGTACAAATTCGGCGTACGGGTGGCCGGTTTAATCTGAGTACGGGTCCTGGTGGTGCTGTCGCTCACAACTCATAAGTGTAGCAAATGGTCGCTTCGGGTCGTTGAGGCTTTTTGGGAAAAATGACCCAATCAAACGTAACGCCAAAGTAACGTTTGTAGTTCTATTCTGGAATGTGGGGGTGGAGCATGAAAACTCCTCGAGGCTCGGGGGGTGAGTTAAAACAGCGGCCCTACGACTCAAAGCTCGTTGTATGAACAGGTGTATTCAACCCGCGCTGCTCTGAATTTTGCCTGATATAAAGGGGGTTTATATGCCCAAAAGTGAAGAGATGTCCAAAGGGGTTCCTTGTTGCCCCGAGGTGACTGCCCAGCCGACCTGCGATTTTTTGGACTTCCATTACCGCCAGCTCTTTCCCACCACGGTGGTGGTCAATGACCGCCGTCAGGGTGTGCAGGTCGAGGTGGTGATCCATGCCCGCCTCGAGCGTTGCGCGGGAGCCCTGGAGCTGGGCGACCTGGCCTATTCCACTACCCTATTTCCCGGTGAGCGGGTGCGGCTTTTCAGCACCGACCGGCGGAGCCGCTTCAGCTTTGATAGCAGCTCCAACCTTTCCTACCGCAACGAGCAGACCACCGAGGAACACTTCTACATGGCCAGCATGGAGCGCTTCATGTCCGACCTCACGGTGCGCGATAGCAGCCGGTCGGCTAGTCGCTCTCAGCATAGCGCAGAGGCCCATACCGAGACCAGCGGTCTCTTCGAGACCATCTTCTCCGGGCCCTCGGTGGGGGTCTCGGGCAGCTACAATGGTTCCTCGAGCAGCGAGTTTTTGCGCGAGCTACGCCAGCACGCCGAGGCAGCCCACAGCCGCGCCGAGATGGCTACCCGTGCGGCCAGCACGGTCTCGATTGGCGAGGTTAATACCCGCAGCCATGCCGAAGGCCAGAGCGAAGACCATTTCGAGTCGTCCTCGAGGGAGTTCAGAAACCCTAACCGCTGCCACGCCATCACCTTTTACTTTTACCGCCTCAACAAGACCCAGACCGTCCGCTTCAAAATTGTGGCCATCCGCCGCCGGGTGGTAGACCCTGCCGCCGATACCCGGGTAGCCAACCTGCCCCAGGTCTCCAAAGGGGGCGTTACCGCCATTCCCGCCGCCATCCTGGCCAGCGACCCCAAGCGCCTGGAAATTGAGGAGCGGGCCCGCCAGAGTGTGCTGGTGGGGGGTCGGGGCCTCGAGGCCAACCTGGGTGCTATTTCTGGAATACGGGCGGCAGCCTTCGTAACCCCTGCGGTAGCCGAACCCTTGCCGGAGGTGGTTCGGGAGCGGGCTTTGCGCCAGGTAGACCAGGATCTGGTGCGGGTTGGGTTACTGGATAAAGTGGGCGGCCAGCTTTCCGAGCAGGCCAGGCTCGAGTTCTCCTTTGAGCGCAAGACTTCTTTCCCCACGCCGGGCTTCTTCGTGCGGGGCTGCCTGGATGAGTGCAGCATCTGCGAGGAGAGCTTGCAGGAGGAGATCAAGCTCGAGCAGGAGCGCAAACGCCTGCAAAACGAACACCTTAAACGCCAGATCGAGCTGATGGACAAAGACCAGGAACACCGTTGCTGTCCAGAGCCTGCCGAGTAGTCCTCCACGTTCAGTGGGCTGTACGGTCAGCTGGTGAGCCGTACGGCCCATTCATACCGGATTCAAAAAGGCAGTTTACAAAACCAAAACTCCATAGGTTGTCTTTTTGAATCCTCGAGCACACCCCTCCCGAACGGTCGACGAAGAAAGCGTCTCGCTTCCAAGGGGCGGTATCGCCCTCCGCTACGCGGATAACTTCCAAGGGGCGGTATCGCCCTCCGCTACACGGATAACTTCGGCCCTGTTGATTCGTTTCTGCTCGGTAACGAATCAACCGAATCTGGTATCACATCTGCTTAACGGAGGCTAATTTCGACTCAAAGCCGGTTGGCTCGAGGAAAATGCTCCTGGTTTTTCCATACCACGAAGGTATCCGCAACCATATCGTGTAGGGTTTGCTGGTCTTTGTCCCAAAATATAAACAACAGACCCAAATACAGCACCATCGCATTCAACCAGCGCCCGGCGCTTTCCCGCATAAAAGCTTGTAGCATCGAGGGGTTCTGACCGTACTGGTTGACCACACGAATCCCCATAATTTCCTTGCCCAGGGTTGAGCCCGAACGCGCCAGAGGCAATACTGCATATATGAACCAAGCCAGAGGCGAAAAAATCGCGAAAAGAAGCAAGCCTTCGGTAGAAAAGTGGTGGCCCAGATGGGTGGGGGGAAACAGGGCATTTGCTGAAGCCACAACGCCGAACTGCAACCCGGCCATCGCCCCCAGGTCGATGAGGCCGGCCAGCAGCCGATGGCTCAGGTAGCGGAGTAATTCGGATGAGGGTCGGATTCGAGTCACGCCACTTTTACTTTAGCGCCAAATAGCTAGGCTAGGGGAGTGCCAAACCGTTTAGCCCAAGAAAGCAGCCCCTACCTGTTGCAACATGCCCATAACCCAGTGGACTGGTATCCCTGGAACGAAGAGGCTTTTGCTAAAGCTAGAGCCGAGAATAAGCCCATCTTTTTATCTGTGGGGTATGCCACCTGCCACTGGTGTCATGAGATGGAGCGTGAAAGCTTCGAAGATCCGGAAATCGCGGCCATCCTCAACACGCATTTTGTGCCCATCAAGGTAGACCGCGAGGAGCTGCCCGACGTGGACCACGTCTATATGTCGGCCCTGCAGGCCATGACCGGCTCGGGTGGCTGGCCCATGAACATGTTTTTGCTGCCCGATCTGCGCCCCTTTTTTGGTGGAACCTACTGGCCCCCAGAAGACCGCCAGGGCTTTCCCAGCTTTCGGCGCGTGCTGATGGGCGTACACAACGCCTGGCAACATCAGCATAAAGATGTACTGGAAAACGCCGAGCAGCTGACCGTCCACCTGCAAGGTCAGCTCAAGCCACGTACGGGCCCTTTGCCAGAGGACCTGCACAAGGTTGCGCTGGCCGGACTTTCCAGGGCTTTCGACCCGGCCTATGGGGGGTTTGGTTCGGCGCCCAAGTTTCCGCAGTCGCCTGCCCTGGCCTACCTGCTCTCGCTAGCCTGGCTGGGCGAAGAAGCCGCCTGGAAGCACCTTCAGCTAACCCTCGACCGGATGGCCGAAGGAGGCCTCTACGACCAGGTAGGGGGTGGTTTTCACCGCTACGCGGTGGACCATATCTGGCGGGTGCCGCATTTTGAAAAAATGCTTTACGACAATGCACAGTTGGCCTGGCTCTATGCGGCGGCCAGCCAGATGCAACCAACCACTGCCGAACAAGCCCGGCGCTACCGCCGAATTGCCAGGGAAACGTTGGACTATGTCTTACGGGAGATGACCGACCCACAGGGAGGCTTCTGGTCGGCCCAGGATGCTGACTCGGAAGGGGTGGAGGGCAAGTTTTACGTCTGGCAAGCGAGCGAGTTTCGTACAGTTCTCGGCGCTGAAGCAGATGCGGCAATGCTGCTCTTTGGGGTTTCGGAGGCCGGAAACTGGGAGCATACCAACGTATTAGAGCGTCGCATCCCCGACGAAGCCCTGATGCAGCACCTGGGCATGGGGCTCGAGGCCTTTGAAAACTGGGTTGAGAGCGTGCGCAAGCGGCTTTATGCGGCCCGACAGCAGCGAATTCCGCCCCTCACCGACGATAAGGTGTTGGCCGACTGGAATGGGCTGATGCTGAGGGCCCTGGCCGAAGTGGGGCGCTTGCTGGGAGAACCCACCTATATCGAAGCGGCACGCAAAAACGCCGGTTTTGTGTGGCAAGCGATGTATAAGGATGGGCTATTAAGGCACTCCTGGCGCAAAGGTTTGCTCAAGCCCCAAGCGTATCTGAGTGACCAGGCCCACTACGGGTTGGGTCTTCTGGCCTTGTATGAACCCACAGGAGAGATGGCGTGGCTTGAGGCCGCACAGCAGCTTGCCGAAGCCATCCTGACCTACTTCAAAGAGCCGGAGGGGGGCTTCCGCGACTCGCTCGACCCTACCCTGCCGGTCAAGGCTCGGGACGCCTACGATGGGCCATATCCATCGGGCAGCGCTTCCGCCGCTGAGCTCTTGTTTCGCCTGGCCGCCCTCTACGAGCGCCCCGACTGGCAACAAGCCGCCCTTTCTGCGGTGGAGTTTTACGCGCAAAGCCTGGTGCGCAATGCCTTTGGCTTTCCGGCCTTGCTACAGGCCCACCTGGTGGGCACCCAGGGCACCGAGCTGGCGGTGGTGGCTCCGTCGGAGCTCATTGAGCCGATTCGCCGATGGTTCTTGCCCCTTACCACCCTGGCCCATGGGTCGCCCGATTTGCTGCCGGTCTTACAAAACCGCCAGCCTGGGCTGGCCTATTTATGCCAGCAGGGGGCTTGTCGGCTGCCTGTGGATAGCCTGGAGCGGCTCTTGGCGGAGCTCGAGGCCATCTATCCCGGTATCAGCGCCCAAGTCAAACCATAAAGGCCCTTCGAGAGCAAGTGGGTGCAGGGGCATTAACAGCCCCATGATGAATGAACTTGCACCACAGGCTATCCATGCCGATTCGCACGGGGCGAGTTATGGTTTTTTACACTGCCTTAGCGCTATTAGCACGATAAGCTGGGCCTATGCGTGTGTTGTTTGTTGGCGATGTCTTTGGCGACCCTGGCTTGCGGGCGGTAGCGATGCACCTCCCCGATCTACGTCCCCACTACGACCTGGTTATTGTTAATGGAGAAAACGCCCACCACGGCAAGGGTCTGTCCAGGCCCGCCTACAAAAAACTCCGCGAGGCCGGGGCCGACTTGATTACCCTGGGCAACCACGCCTGGGATCACAAGGATATTTACGACCTCATCCAGACCGAGCCCATTATTCGAGCCCTTAATTACCCCCCCGGAACGCCCGGAAAGGGGTACTGGGTACTCGAGGCCCAGGGGGAGCGCCTGCTGGTGATGCAGGTGATGGGGCAGGTAGACATGGGCCTGAACCTCTACGACCCTTTTCGCACAACCGAGGCCTTGCTGGCCGAAGTACCGCACGATTACGCCCTGCTCGAGGTGCACGCCGAGGCCACCAGCGAGAAATACGCCCTAGGGCATTACCTGGGCGGCAAGGTATCGGCTCTGCTGGGCACCCACACCCACGTCCAGACCGCCGATGCGGGCTTTCTGGCCAATGGAACCGCCGTTCAATGTGATGTGGGTATGACCGGCCCCATCCACTCCATCATTGGCGGTGAAATCGAGAGCTTTTTGGGGCGCTTTATCACCCAGCGGCCCACGCCCTTCAAAGCAGCCTCGGGGAGGGCCATGTTCTGTGCCACCGAGCTGGTACTGGAGGGGGGTAGGTGCGTTCAAATCCGGCCCATGCGGTGGGATGAACCGGAGTAAGAGGTTTCATCAAAGACGGGGTGCGGCCTGGCTGCGCATGCTGGCTCACCGGACGATTTAGGGTTGGCTACACGCGGTGGACAGAAGCAACACCACCCGGGGTTGACGGAGACAACCGGACTGCATAGGCCCCTGGAAGGACATCTCCGATAGCCCTGTAATACCGGATTCAAAAGGACAGTTTATAAAACCAAAACTCCATGGGTTGTCTTTTTGAATCCTCGAGCACACCCCTCCCGAACGGTCGGCGAAGAACGCGTCTCGCTTCCAAGGGGCGGTATCGCCCTCCGCTACGCGGATAACTTCCAAGGGGCGGTATCGCCCTCCGCTACGCGGATAACTTCGGCCCTGTTGATTCGTTACCGAACGGTAACGAATCAGCCGAATCTGGTAGAAACGGTTTTTTGGCCCGGATAACCAGAAGAGCCAGGGGCTTGTCGGGCGGAATGTGGCGTGTGCTACATAAAGCCCTACGTTTCTGTTTATTGTATCTTCATGCATTTGCTGGTTCAGTGGTCAGACCAATAAGGGAGTTGACTCCTTAATGATGCGCCCGGCCCGAATTCCCGAAAAGCTGGCCAAAGACCTCGAGCAACTGCTCCAAGACGGCGTATGGCGGCCTGGTGACCTGCTGCCGGGGGAGCGCGACCTGGCCAGCCGCTTTGGTGTGAGCCGTTCCTCGGTGCGCGAGGCCTTGCGGATACTCGAGCTTCACGGCTGGGTGGAAATCCGACAAGGGGACGGTACACGGGTGGCCCATCCCTCGGAGAGTTTTGGCCGTCGCCTGCGCTCGAGGCTGCACGAAGAAGACTTTATCGCCGAGCTGTTTGAGGTGCGGCGCATCCTGGAGCCAGCAGTAGCAGCTTTGGCTGCGGAGCGTGGCGATAAACAGGCCATCGAGCGACTCGAAGCGTTGCTTGCGCAGCAAAAAGCAGCTAAAGGAGACCTTTACCAATTTGTTGAGCTAGACATGGATTTTCACAAAACCCTGGCTGAGATGAGCCAAAACACAGTTTTGAGTGAAATTGTGGTGTTGCTTGCGGCTGAACTGCGTCAGACCCGTCTGTCTGCCACGGCAAAACGCTTCCGCCCGGAGACCACCCTTGCTGAACACAGCGACATCCTCGAGGCCATTCGATCTTCCGATCCTGAAATGGCCCGCAAAGCTATGCTGGCACACCTGAGCACCGTTGAACGCGCGGCAAAAACCAAGGAGGTAGGCAGATGAGACAGTGGTTGGTAGCAGTTGTTTTATGGAGCCTGGGGGGCCTGGGGCTGGCCCAGACCGTCACGGTGGGATTGGACGCCGATCCGCCCAACCTCGACCCCATGCTTTCGTCCGCACTGGTAGATCGCCAGGTGCAAAACCAGATTTACGACAAACTGGTAGACCTGGACGAAAACCTGCGTATCGTCCCCATGCTGGCCACAAGCTGGCGGGTCGAGGAAAACGGAACAGTGTATGTCTTTACTCTGCGCCAGGGGGTCAAATTCCACGACGGCACCGACTTCAACGCCGAGGCGGTCAAGTTCAACCTCGACCGCTACCGCAGCACACCGGGTTCGCGTCGTGCGGGCGAGCTTTCGCTCATCAATAATGTGCAGGTGGTCAACCCCACCACCGTGCGCGTCGCCCTGAAGGAGCCCTTTGCTCCCTTCCTGGCTATCCTTTCCGACCGTTCGGGCATGATGGTTAGCCCCACCGCAGTCCAGAGACTGGGGGCCGAGTTTAGCAACAACCCGGTGGGCACCGGCCCCTTCAAGTTTGTGGAGCGTCGTCGGCAAGACCGTATTGTGCTGGCCCGCAACGAAAACTACTGGCAGCGCGGCTTACCCCGCATCGAACAACTGGTCTATCGCCCCTTCCCCGACGATGATGTGCGGGTGGCCAACCTGCTTTCGGGCGCGGTGAACATCATCACCCCGGTGGCGGCCAAAGACCTTGCGGCTATCCGCAACAACGCCAACCTGGTGGTCAACAACTTCCCCGGTATCGGCTACCAGGGCATCTGGCTCAACCACACCAAAGGCCCCTTTACCAACAAGGCCCTGCGGCAGGCGTTTGCCGCGACCATTGACCGCGATGTGGTAGACCGGGTGGTATTCCTGGGTACGGCCCTCCCCTCCAACGGGCCCTTCCCGCCCGGTACCCTGGCCCACGATAAAAGCATTGCCGTTCCCAAGCGCGACCTGGCCTTGGCCCGGCAGAAGCTGGCCGAAGGGGGTCGTCCGCAAGGGTTCAGCTTCACCCTGACCATCGCCCCTGGCCCAGTGCTGGCCCAACTGGCCCAGGTCTATCAGGCCATGGCCGCCGAAGCTGGCATTCAGGTTCGCATCGAACAGGTGGAGTTTGGCACCCTGCTCGACCGGGCGGCCAAGCTGGAGCTCGAGGCCGTGGCAGTGGGCTGGAGCGGTCGCCCCGACCCCGACGGCAATATCTACGACTTTGTGCGCTGTAAAGCCGCCAACAACTACTCAGGCTATTGCAATCCCCGGGTTGACAGTCTGCTGAACCGGGCCCGCACCGTGCGCTTGCCGGAAGCCCGCCGCGACCTCTACAGCCAGATCACCAAAATCATCCAGGAAGACCTGCCCTACATCTACGTCTACCACCCCCAGACCACCATCGGCCTGAGCCGTCGCTTGAGCGGAATTCCGGTCATACCCGACGGCATTCTGCGCTTCAGGGGAGCGAGCCTGGGCGGCCAGTAGGAGTCAAGCACGGTGTTCCTCTTCGTCCTGCGGCGCCTGATTGGCGGGTTGCCCACCCTGCTGCTGGTCACGGTAATGGTGTTCGCCCTGACCCGGATCCTGCCGGGTGACCCCGCAAGGCTGCTGCTGGGCGAGGAGGCCACGCCGGAGCTCGTCGCCCAGATCCGAGAAGAGCTGGGGCTCAACCGGCCCATCCTGGTGCAGTACGCCGACTGGCTGTGGGGCCTGGTGCAAGGTGACCTGGGGCGTTCGATTCGGGGCAACGAACAGGTAGCCCCCATCATCTGGCAAAAACTGCCCACCACCCTCGAGCTCAGCTTTTTCTCCCTGCTGGTTGCTATCCTGATAGGCCTTCCGGCAGGGGTGCTGGCTGCCTTGCGAAGAAACACGGCTGCCGATGCCAGCGTGACCGTGCTGGCCCTTTCGGGTATCTCGATTCCCAACTTTTTCCTGGGCATCCTGCTGATCTACTTGTTCAGTATCCGGCTGGCCTGGATTCCCCCTTCGGGCTATGTAGAACCCTGGGTAGACCTGCAAAAAAACCTGCTGCTGATGCTAATGCCCGCCATCACCCTGGGTACGGCGTTGGCCGGTGCGATAGCCCGCTTTACCCGCAATAGCATGTTGGAGGTGCTCTCGCAGGATTATGTTCGCACCGCAAGAGCCAAGGGTCTGGAAGGCCGGGTGGTGGTCTACAAGCACGCCCTGCGTAATGCCGCTATTCCCGTCGTGACCGTCATCGGGTTGCAACTGGGCGGCCTGCTGGGCGGGGCGGTGGTCACCGAACAGGTCTTCTCCATTCCCGGCTTTGGGCGGTTGCTGGTGGACTCGGTTTTCAACCGCGACTTTCCCGTCTTGCAGGCGGTGGTGCTGATTTCGGCCCTGGCGGTGTTTCTGATTAACGTGCTGACCGACCTGCTCTATGCGGCCATTGACCCGCGCATCCGCTATCACTGATGATGAGCAACCGCACCCTCCGAGCCCTCCTTGCCAACCGCCTGGCCATCGCCGGGATGGTCATCTTGCTGCTGCTGGTGCTGGGGGCCACCTTTGCGCCCATCCTGGTGCCCTATAGCCCCACCGCCACCGATTTCAGCGCCCTGCAACAGGCGCCTTCGGCCAAGCACTGGTTTGGCACCGACCAACTGGGGCGGGACATCCTCTCGAGGGTTTTTTATGGGGCTCGAGTCTCTTTGGCAGCCGGCCTGATCTCGGTGTTGATTGCGCTGGTGCTGGGGGGCCTGATCGGCCTGGTGGCAGGCTTTTACGGCGGATGGATAGACGATGTGCTGATGCGGCTGACCGACGCCATGCTGGCCTTTCCCTTTCTGGTGCTGGCCATTGCCCTGGCCGCCGTCCTGGGGCCTAGCCTGCAAAACACCATGCTGGCCATTGGGGTGGTCACGACGCCGGTGTTTGCCCGTTTGATTCGGGGGCAGGTGCTGGCCGAGCGCCCCCGCGAATATGTGCAGGCGGCGGTGGCCCTGGGCGGGGGGGATGGCCGCATTATCATGTGGCACCTGCTCCCCAACATCCTGGGGCCCTTGATTGTACAGGTGAGTTTGAGCACAGCCACGGCGGTTCTGGCCGAGGCTACGCTGTCTTTCCTGGGGCTGGGGGTGCAGCCACCCACCCCTTCGTGGGGCTCGATGCTCAACGATGCTCGAGGCTACCTCAGCCAGGCACCCCACATGGCCCTGTTCCCTGGTCTGGCTATTTTTCTGGCAGTGCTGGCCTTCAATCTTATCGGCGACGGCCTGCGCGATGCTTTCGACCCGCGCATGAAGAAATAGGACTGCCCACAGGGTGGGTGCATTTGTGAGGCGGCTTAGCCAGGTCGTTCTAATGGCGCTCTTCCGCTCGAGGCCTGTTCCCAGTTTTATTTGGCCCTTTGACCGACTGGCCTTAGTGTGATGTAGAAAGGTCTTTTGTAATGAACCTCAACCAATATCCCTATCCCTCCCGTCGCAATGTGGTAACCGGCAAGCGTGGCGCGGTAGCCACCAGCCAGCCCCAGGCCGCCCTGGCCGGCATGGAGATGCTCCTGGCCGGGGGCAGCGCGGTGGATGCCGCCGTGGCTATGGCCATTGCCCTGACGGTACTCGAGCCCACCTCCAACGGCATTGGCTCCGATGCTTTTGCCCTGGTGCATGATGGCCAGAAGCTGCATGGCCTTAACGCCAACGGCATGAGCCCGGCCAGCCTGGACTTTGCCACCTTTGCAAATAGTGGACAGGTGCCCACCCGGGGCTGGCTTCCGGTCACGGTGCCGGGCGCCCCTTCGGCCTGGCGGGAACTGCACCAAAAGTTCGGCAAGCTGCCCTTTGAGCAGCTTTTTGAACCGGCCATCCGCTACGCCGAGGAAAGCTTCGCTGTAAGCCCCGAAACCGGGCGCGCCTGGTCGCGCATCGAAGCGGTGTATGGGCCGCTGCAAGACCCCTGTTTCCAGCCTTTCAAGGCTGTGTTCATGCCCGGTGGCAAAGCCCCCCGACCCGGCGACATCTGGCAAAGCCCACGCCACGCCGAAACCCTGCGGGAGATTGCCCGTACCGGTGCGGAGAGTTTTTACCGGGGCAAGCTGGCCGCTCAGATCGCCGATTTCGCCGCCGCTACCGGGGGATACCTGACCCGGGCCGACCTGGCCGCCTACCGTTCGGAGTGGGTAGAGCCCCTCTCGGTGCGCTACCGGGGTCTGGAAGTTCATGAAATACCCCCTGCCGGACAAGGGATTGCCACCCTGATGGCCCTGAAAATACTGGAGGGCTTTGAGCTGGGGCGGTATCCGCGCGACTCGGTGGAGGGCTTTCATCTCCAGATTGAGGCCATGAAGCTGGCTTTTGCCGACGTGCAGAAGTACGTGGCCGACCCGCGCTTTATGCCTGTTTCGCCTGCCGAGTTGCTTTCCGCAGACTACCTAGCCCAGCGCCGCAGGCTAATTGGCGAGCGAGCGCTGCCGGTGCAGGCCGGTGCGCCCAAAGGGGGTACCGTGTATTTGGCCGCTGCCGATGGCGAGCTACAGGTTTCTCTGATTCAGTCCAACTACATGGGCTTTGGGGCGGGTATCGTGGTGGACGGCACCGGCATCTCACTGCAAAACCGGGGAGCCTGTTTTGTGCTCGAGGACGGGCACCCTAACCAGTACGCCCCGGCCAAGAAGCCCTTCCACACCATCATTCCTGGTTTTCTGACCCGCGGTGGCAAGCCCCTGGGGCCTTTTGGGGTGATGGGAGGGCATATGCAACCCCAGGGCCACCTGCAGGTGGTGGTGAACCTGGAAGACTACGGCATGAACCCCCAGGCAGCCCTGGATGCGCCTCGCTGGCAGTGGACGCGCAATCAGCAGGTGGAGCTCGAGCCCAGCCTACCCGCTCACCTGGTATACGGCCTCAAGGAGCGCGGCCACGAGGTGGTCTTGCAAAGTGAGTGGGCCTCTTTTGGCCGGGGTCAGATCATTCTGAAGCCAAAAGACGCCTTCCTGGCGGCTACCGAGCCGCGCGCCGACGGCCTAGCCCTGGCCTGGTGAACTACTCCTCCTCGAGCCGGAAGCCCACCAAAAGCGTCACCTGGTAGGTGTTCACGTAGCCATCGGTCAGGCTGCCGCGAATCTCCTTGACCTCGAACCAGTCCATGTTGCGCAGGGTTTTGCGGGCCCGCGCCAGGGCAACCTTAATGGCGTCCTCGAGGCTCTCCGCACTGCTGCCGACCAGTTCCACTTTCTTGTAGACCTTGCTCATGGCTGACCTCCTGTGTTCCAAGGGTAGCGCCCCAAAGCGGGGATAAATGGCCTTTGTGGGTCTAATGCCAAATCCACCAGAACCCCTTTCCTTCTCCCCTTGCGGGAGAAGGTGGCGACCCACTGCCAGTAGCATGTAGAAATAGTGTCACTGACGTCAATTGCTGCGTCTGGGGTGTCGTCTAGGTTACGGCTTTGCAAGTGCTTGCACCAGAATCGCGCAAGCGACTCGCCTAGGATGAGGGGGCTTTACTGGGGACGCGGAGTTGTTGCTCTGGGTAAAGCAGGGATTAGCGGCTGTAGTGAGCAATCCCGTCTTGCTCGAGCCTCTTCACCGCCCCTTCAGCCACCAGGTACTCCAGGTGCGCCAGCGTCTCCGACCAGGCAAACCGCCTTTGGGCCAGGTTCAGGTTGCCGGGAAAGAGCGCCAGCGAGAGCTGCCAGCAGGTCTGGGGCTGGTCGTACACAAGCTGGAGCAGGAACTGTAGCCGCTCCACATGATGGGCCCTGAGCTCGGCCACTCGGCCCGCTATGTCCTGGATGGGCCGGTAGTGCCCTGGCAAGGCCACCGAGGCCCCCAGTGCAGCAGTTTTTTCCAGCGACTCGAGGTAGTGCTTCAGGGGATTGGGGTAGGAGTAGGCCCAGAGGCCGATGTTGGGGGAGATGCGCTCCAGGATTTGATCCCCGGCTAGTAGCACCCCATCCGATTCGCGCAGCAACATGGCATGGCCGTCGGCGTGGCCGGGCGTCCAGACCGTCCGGTAGCGCATACCTGCCAGTCGGAGGGTCTCGCCATCGCGGAAGGTATGGGGTTTTTGCGCAGGATGCACCCGGCTGCGGGTTTTGTCCATTTCTCCGGCCAGGTCGGCCAGGTATTCATCGGTAACGCCGTGCCGATGGAAGAGTGCTTGTCCCATCTGGTTCATGCGCTCGGGCTCTGTCCAGAAGATGTGGCCGCGCTCTAGCTCCACGTCCAGCATCCACACCGTGGGTCCCTGGGCCTCAATCAGCCCGGCCAGGCCGTAGTGGTCGGGGTGGTGATGGGTGACCACCAGGCGCTCGAGGTCGCCCAACCCCAGCCCATGCTCGTGCAGGGCTGCTTCCAGACCGGCCCGCGCTTCGGCGGTGTCCAGGGCGCAGTCCACAAGCACCGGGCCGTCGGAAGAACCGGGGCCAGGGAGTAGCAGGTAGCAGTTCACATACTTGAAGGGGTAGGGGATGGGCACCGGAATGGCGAAAATGCCCGCCGCGACCTGGTGGGAGAGTTGAGTGGCCCCAGCCATAGCAAGATTGTACCAAGTCAAACTTTTTTGCAAAGATACCCGGCCAATGGTGTTCGCACGGCTGGACACAGGGGGGTTAGGTCATGGTACGATCAAATCCCGTGATAGTGAAGCGGCTCCACCGTACCGGTTGAGCGTTTGAAAAGGAGCTTTTGGGGCGCTGGACAGCGTCCGGCGCATGATGGGGGTTTGTTATGAAATACATTTTTGTCACGGGCGGTGTGGTCAGCAGTTTGGGTAAGGGTATTCTCACCTCCAGCTTAGGGGCCATCCTGCGGGGTCGGGGCTACCGCGTGACCGCGATCAAGATTGACCCTTATGTCAACCTGGACGCAGGCACCATGCGGCCCTACGAACACGGCGAGGTCTTCGTCACAGCCGATGGGGCTGAAACCGACCTAGACATCGGCCACTACGAGCGCTTTCTCGATATAGACCTGTCCCGCGCCAACAACATCACCACTGGTCAGGTGTACCTGTCGGTGATTCAAAAAGAGCGGCGCGGCGAGTACCTGTCCCAGACCGTGCAAGTAATCCCGCATATCACCGACGAAATCAAAGACCGCATTCGCCGCACGGCTCGGGAGCAAAACGCCGAGATTGTGGTGGTGGAGGTGGGGGGCACGGTGGGCGATATCGAGAGCCTGCCCTTCCTGGAGGCCATCCGGCAGTTTCAGTTCGACGAAGACGACCAGGATTTGATGTACCTGCATTTGACTTTGGTGCCCTATCTGGCTACGTCTGAGGAGTTCAAAACCAAACCCACCCAGCACTCGGTCTCTACACTGCGGGGGGTGGGCATCCAGCCCGATGTGCTGGTTCTGCGCTCGGAGAAGATGGTACCCGAGGACGTGCGCAAGAAGGTGGCCCTTTTTACCAACGTGCACGCGGGCGAGGTCTTCAGCAGCCCCACCGTGCAGTACCTGTACGAAATGCCCTTGGTGCTGGAGGAGCAGGGCCTGGGGCGGGTGGTGGAGAAGAAGCTGGGCCTGGAGCCCATTCAGCCCAACCTGAGCTTCTGGCAGAACGCTGTGCGCAAACTCAAGCAACCCGCCGACGAGGTCTCGGTGGCCTTCGTGGGCAAGTACGTCAAGATGCCCGACGCCTACCTGAGCATTCTGGAGGGCTTTCGCCATGCAGGCATTGCCCACGATGCGCGGGTGAGCGTGAAATGGGTCAACGCAGAGGACATCACCGACCTGGGTAAGGCCGCCGAACTGTTGGGCGACGTAGATGGGGTGTTGGTGGGGCCTGGGTTTGGTATTCGTGGTATCGAGGGAAAGATCCTGGCGGCCCGCTACGCCCGCGAAAGCCGCGTGCCCTACTTTGGCATCTGCCTGGGGTTGCAAATTGCCGTGATTGAATATGCGCGCAATGTGCTGGGCCTCGAGGGGGCCAACAGCACCGAGTTCGACCCCTACACCCCCCACCCGGTCATAGACCTGATGCCCGAGCAGCTGGAAGTTGAAGGTATGGGTGGCACCATGCGGCTGGGCAACTGGCCCATGCGCATCCACCCCGAAACCTTGCTCTATAAGCTCTACGGTAAAGAACTGGTCTACGAGCGGCACCGCCACCGCTACGAAGTAAACCCCGCCTATGTCCAGCGCCTGATCGAAGGCGGCCTTGCGGTCTCGGCGGTTACGCCGGGGGTCCAGGGTAGGGGAGAGGGGCTGGTAGAAGCCATCGAGTTGCCCCATCACCCCTTCTTCATTGGCCTGCAAGCTCATCCCGAGCTTTCTAGTCGCCCCATGCGGGTCTCGCCGCCTTTTAGTGGGTTTATTGGGGCGGCCTTGGAGCGCAAGCGCCAGGGTTTGTTCCAGTCCATCCAGCGCTTACCCTGATGTAGACGTCGGGTCTGTCCATCTTGCGCCAACAGCCCATCTTCTACCGGTCACTGTTGATTTGCAAAATGCCGTGCGGTGCGCCCTGAAAAGCCCCTGCCCTCCAGGGCAAATTGGAGGGCAGCTTTGCGGGTTCCCTCGTCGAGTTCTCGTCCCAGAATGTGAGCCACGGCTTCCAGGTAATGCTGCTGATCGAAAGGTGGAAAGGTGAGTACCAGTCCGAAGCGGTCGGCCAGGGCCAGCTTGTCTTGCAAGGTGTCCCAGGAAGCGGGGTTGCTAGCATCGGGGTCGGGCCGATCCGACCAATCCTGGGCAACCAGGTTGCGGCGGTTGGAGGTAGCCACAACCAGCACATTGGACGGTCGCTCGTATACGGCTCCCTCGAGCAAAGCCTTCAGTTTGTGGAAGCGCGCATCCTCGCTGGCAAAGGTCAGGTCGTCCAGGTAGAGCACAAACTTATAAGGCAGCGGAGCCAGCAACGCCAGCAGTTCGGGCAGTTGCTCTAAGCCATCCGCCAGTACTTCTACTAGTCTCAGACCCCGGTCGGCGTACTGGGTGCGCAAAGCCTTGACCGAGGTGGACTTGCCGGAGCCTCTGGCCCCGTAGAGGAGCATGGGAACGGCGGGCTTCCCAGCCAAAAAGCGCTCCACGTTGGCGCGCAGGGTCTGGATTTGTCGAGTATAGCCCACCAGGTCATCAAAGCTGGCAGGGTCGGGCTTCTCGATGGCCTGCATGCGCTGGCTAAATAAGAAGGCCGTATGGTGGACATAGATACCGTAACCGAAGGTTTGATACAGGTTTTGCAGTGCGGCGGGCGAACCTTCCAACAGTACCTTCAAGGCGGCGCTTTCGGCTGCGCTGGGGTCTCGGTTGCCAAAGTCCGAAAAGGGGTACTGCTTTTTGAGACGCTCCACCTCCCGCCGCAGGTGCCCCAGCTCCTGGCTGATCCAGTCGGCCATTCCAGGGCTTAGAGGCTCAGACAGCAGGCGTGTGGCCAGGGCTTCGTCTGCCAGAATGCGCTGGCACATCACCCAGGCCCAGGGTTCTCCGGCAGGGACTCGAGCGTGAAAGAGTTCGGCCAGGGGGGTGTCGTAGAGCGGAGGAAATAACTGCATGGTCGGCTATTTTATCGTGATGCTTCGACGGGAGCTTGTGATCGGTTCAGTTTGTTGCCTATCAAGATGTTCGTGCTCGAAAAATCTACCAGAAACCACGCATTAAAACGCACGCAACCTGACAAAGCTTTAGGGTTGCGCATGGCGTGGCTATCAACTATGGGCTATCACCCTTTAGGCCCTGACATTGGCCTTGCTGGGGTTGGCAGCCTCCATGGCTTCCTTGCCGGAGGGTGAGGTAATGCGTTTGATAAAGATATCCACCAGCTTGGGGTCGAGCTTCTTGCCCCTCAGGCGATTAAGTTCCTCGATAATTTCCGCAGGTTTCCAGGCCCGCTTGTAGGGGCGGGGGCTGTAGAGCGCATCGAAGGTGTCCACTACCGCAAAGATGCGAGCCAGAATGGGGATGTCTTGCTCTTTCAGGCCGTCGGGGTAGCCGCTGCCATCCCAGTTTTCGTGGTGATGGCGTACCACTTCCAAGGTTTCTTGGGGTAAAAATGGCACTCGTGAAAGCATCTCCCACCCCTTGACCACATGGCTTTTCATAATTTCCCATTCTTCATCATCGAGTTTGTCGGGCTTTCGTAGGATGTGGTCGGAAATAGAAAGCTTTCCGATATCGTGCAAATAGGCACCCCAACGAAGAAATTTACGCATGGATGCATCCAGATTCAGGTCTTGAGCCAGCTGGTCAGCCCAGGCCACAACCCGCTTGGTATGCCCCTGGGTCTCGTGGTCGCGAAATTCCAGGGCCAGACCCAAGGCCCGCAACGTACCATCGTAGGCATCCTCGAGGTGCTTGAGGGCTTCCATCTGCCCCAGTTGCGCCCCCATCACCCGGGCCAGCGAGTTGGCCATGGCCTTTTCGTCGGACTGGAAAGGCTTGTTGCCCTCCCGAGCCAGAATTACCACCCCCAGGGGGCGCTTCTGCCGCGCCGAGACCGGAACTGCTGCGGTAGACCAGCCCGCACTTTCGGGGATGCCCTCGAGGTAGTTGCCCACCACAAAGGTGTCGGTCAGAGAAGCATGGGTGCTCAACTTTTGCTGGGGCAGGTGCCGCCCCCGGTAGCGCTCTAGAGCGCCGCGTGCGCTCACTACCACCGGCTTACCCTCGCGGAAGCGCACAAAGGCCAGGTGTGGCGCAATGTTCAGGTTGTAGAGCGAGGACATGGCGCTTTCGGTTAACTCCAGCGGGTCGTTGGCGGTGCTGATGTTCAGGCTGCCTTCCTCGAGCAAATGCATGAAGCGCAGTGAGTCCTCGAGTTCCTTCTGCGAGCGCCGGTCCCGCTCTCGCAACCAGGCCACAAAACCCAGCGCTACCAAACCGGGGAGCATGGTAACCAGCAAACTATCCATGTTCAGGTTGGGTTTGGGGTACAGGTGTTGCACAATGGTGTAGAGAAATAACAGCGGTACCACCCAGCGCATGCTCTGAGGCCCATCTTTCCAGACCCAGGGAATTAGAAAAAGAAAGCTAAAAGCCTGGTAGCTATCAGGCAAATAAAGAAACGAAACCACACCCCAGATGAGCAATCCCAGCAGGCTCAGGAGGTTTTGCTTTTGTACTATCTTTAGATAGGTATTTCCCATAGTACGCACGTTGCCCTAAATGTAGCACTGTGCTCGAGGGCCGATGGGTTATTTGCCGCCCACAAGCTGAGTGGGTATCAAAGTGAAAAGAGTAACCATGCCAGGAAGCGCAAAGGCAAAACCGGGGCTTTTAGCCCCGGTTTCCTCGCAATGCTGCTCGGCTTGCTTGGTGGGCTGTACAGGAATCGAACCTGTAACCCACTGATTAAGAGTCAGTTGCTCTGCCAATTGAGCTAACAGCCCAAGCAAAAAGTAAATATAGTAGCGGAGAAGTTTTTTGTCAATACCGGGTAATCGCACAATCGGTATCGGTCAGAGCCAATCGGGTTTGACCGCTTTTGGCGTGCATGCTATCTTTATTGTTGCGTTGTGGCAGGAATGCCAGGCGTACAATCGGGGAGTAGCGCAGTCTGGTAGCGCATCTGCTTTGGGAGCAGAGGGTCGCTGGTTCGAATCCAGTCTCCCCGACCAGACGCACCGGCGGCTGCCAGACGTAAATACAGCGTGCGGGAGTAGCTCAGTTGGTAGAGCGTCAGCCTTCCAAGCTGAATGTCGCGGGTTCGAATCCCGTCTCCCGCTCCACCTACCGCCCTTCTGGGCGGTTTTATTGTGGGCTACTGGCTTCTGGATAAGTCTGCTAAACTATCGCTGGCCTTGTTTGGGTTTGCCTGCGCCCGTAGCTCAGTGGATAGAGCAGCCGCCTTCTAAGCGGTAGGTCGGGGGTTCGAGTCCTCCCGGGCGCGCCATCTGGATTACAAATGTTCATGTACAAACCCCCATTTGCCTGGATCACCGAATGGGCCTTTAGTGCCGTGCAGGCTAGCAATACACGGCTTCACGGGCACATATTTAATACCAGATTCGGTTAGTTCGTCACCAAAGGGTGACGAACTAACCCGACCGAAGTTATCCGCGTAGCGGAGGGCGATACCGCCCCTTGGAAGTTATCCGCGTAGCGGAGGGCGATACCGCCCCTTGG